>DYDD01000334.1 GCA_020718045.1 Fibrobacter sp.
CCCGGCCGCCGCCGGCGCCAGCGCGCCCCAGAGGCGCAGCCCCGGCGCACCGGCACCGGCGCCGGAAACGGCGAGCACGACGCCCTGCGCCAGCAGCAGCAGCGCGGCGACGGAAATCCAGGTGCGGGCTCGACTCGGCAAGGCGACTCCCGGGGCAACGGGCCAGCGTCGATCTTAACTCACGGGCGGCTCGCCGGAAACGCCGGTTCCGCCCCCGGCGTTCCGGCCGGATCGGGAGTGGGTCGCCGACACGGCTGTGGCCCACGAAAAAGGGCGCCCCGCGGGGCGCCCTCGAACTGCCGGCGTCGGTGCGCTCACATGGCTTCGCGGCGCCGCGGGTCCGCGACGCGCTTCTCGTGCCACCAGACCAGGATCGGCGCGGCGACGAAGACCGACGAGTAGGTGCCGATGACGATGCCGAAGGTCAGCGCGAAGGTGAAGTCGTGGATCACCGGGCCGCCGAAGAAGTAGAGCATCGCGGAGACCATGACCGTCGTCAGCGAGGTGATCACGGTGCGGCTGAGGGTCTCGTTGATCGAGCGGTCGACCACCGCCGCGTACGACTCGCCGCGCTTGCGCAGCTTCATGTTCTCGCGGATGCGGTCGAAGACCACGATCGTGTCGTTGATCGAGTAGCCGATGATGGTCAAGAACGCCGCGATGATGCTCAGCGAGACTTCCTTGTTCAGCATCGAGAACACGCCCAGGGTGATCGTCACGTCGTGGGCCAGGGCGATGACGGCGGCGATGCCGTACTTGAAGATGAAGCGCACCGAGACGTAGATGATGATCAGGCCCAGGGCCGCGACCATGGAGTTCAAGGCGGCCGTCTTCAGCTCGCCGCCGATCTTCGGTCCCACCGACTCCTCGCGCCGCATCTCGACCGCGGTGCCGGGCAGCCCCCGCTCCAGGACGGCCTTCATCTCGCCGGCGGTGTCCAGGCCCGCACCCGGCTTGGCGGTGCCGGTGAAGGTGATCAGGAACTCGTCGGCGGACCCGAAGTCCTGGACCTGGACGCCGGGGTAGCCGCCGCTCTCGAGCAGCGACCGGACGCGCCCGATGTCCGGCGCCGGCGCCATCTTCACCTGCAGCACGGTGCCGCCGGTGAAGTCGATGCTCAGGCGCGGGCCGCCGTGCGCGACGAGCGAGACCACGCCCGCCACGATCAGCAGCCCGGACAGGATGAGCGCGTACCGGAAGTTCTCGGTGAAGCGCACGTTCGTCTGCTTGAAGAACTGCATGCCGGAATCCTCTCCCGGGGCCCGGGGGCCCCTCTCGCGCCGCGGGGCGGCCGTTCAGATCCGCAACGTCGCGTTCGCGCGGTTGCGCGTGTACGCCTCCAGGACCACCCGCGTCAGCACCAGCGCGGTGAACATGCTCGTCAGGATGCCGATGCTCAGGGTCACGGCGAAGCCCTTGATCGGGCCGGTGCCGAACCAGAGCAGCACGACGCCCACGATCAGCGTCGTCACGTTGGAGTCGACGATGGTGCGCGTCGCGTTGTGGTAGCCGGCGTCGACCGCGGCGCGGGGCGTCTTGTCGCGCCGCAGCTCCTCGCGGATGCGCTCGTTGATCAGCACGTTCGCGTCCACGGCCATGCCGACGGTCAGGAAGATGCCCGCGATGCCGGGCAGGGTCAGCACCAGGCCGAACTGGGCCAGCGTCGCCATCATGATCAGCATGTTGACGACCAGGGCCAGCACGGCGACCAGGCCGACGGCCTGGTAGTAGACGACCATGAACACCACGACGATCGCCGCGCCGATCCAGCCCGCCTTCAGGCCCTGGGCGATGGAGTCGCGACCGAGGCTCGGGCCGACGGTCCGCTCCTCCTCGATGCGCACGTCCACGGGCAGGGCGCCGGCGCGCAGCATCAGCGCGAGGTCGCCGGCCTGGGCGCTGGTGAAGGCGCCGGTGATCGAGCCGGAGTCGGTGATCTTGGTGATGATCTGGGGCGCCGACTTGACCTTGCCGTCCAGGCTGATGGCCAGGAAGCGGCCCTCGTTGGCGCCGGTGGTCTCGCCGAAGATGCGCGAGCCGCGGCGGTCGAGCGAGAAGTTGACCTGGAACATGCCCGGCTTCTCGGTGTCGGGCTTGCTCGTGGCGGTGGTCAGGCGGTCGCCGGTCAGCGACGGCGTGCGGTCCAGCAGGAACAGGAACACGCCCGGCTGTCCGAAGGGCGAGCGCTCGTCCATGCCGAACTGCAGCTCCATGTCGCGCGGGATCACGCGCGCCGCGGGGCCGGACAGCAGCCGGCGCACCTCTTCGACGGACTCCGAAGGCACGAACATGTAGCTGCCGCCGTACTGGGCCAGCTGCTCGTCCACGATGACGCGGCTCGTGAAGGGGCGCTCCCCGCCGGCCGCGGCGGCCGCGTCGGCCGCGTCCTGCCCGTCCGGCAGGGCGGGCA
>DYDD01000335.1 GCA_020718045.1 Fibrobacter sp.
GGACGGGAAGTCCTACTGGCACCACGGCCGCCTCGGCCCCATCGTCGACCTGCTGACCGCGCGGGGCGAGGTGCCGCCGGCGCACTACCTGCTGGTCCACCCCGAGCGGCGCAGCCGTGACTATATATTCAGCGCGCCGTTCCGCGCCCATGTCCTGGACGAACTGCTGCCGGCGGCCGAGGCGCGCGTGAACTGCGACGGGCGGCGCGTCCTCTTGGGCGCCAGCCTCGGCGCCCTGGCCGGCGCCGACCTGGCCCTGTCGCGGCCCGACCTGTTCACGGCGGTGGCTGCGCATAGCG
This sequence comes from Fibrobacter sp., assembly GCA_020718045.1. Lineage (GTDB taxonomy): Bacteria > Krumholzibacteriota > Krumholzibacteriia > LZORAL124-64-63 > LZORAL124-64-63 > PNOJ01. The sequence continues at coordinate 300 of DYDD01000335.1, forward strand.
GGGCCTTCCTGATCGCGCCTGGGGACGATCCTCCCGACCCCTTCGCCGGCGGCGAGTGGCTGCGGCGGCAGATCCTGGCCGGCCGGGGCGGTGGGCTGCGCTGGCACCTGGAGTGCGGGACCATCGAGTGGCTGCTGCCCTGCCACCGCCACCTCGAGGCCGCATTGCTGGCCGCCGGCTGCGAGCACCGTACCGTGGAGCGGCACGTCGGCCACAACTGGGTCAACTGGCGGCAGGCCCTGCCCGGGACGCTGCGCTCGGTGCTCGCCGGCTGATTTCGCGATCCCCCCGCAGGGTCGGGCTTGCCCGCGCGTTGGGGGAGGCGCATCTTACCCGTTCCGGGACGACCAACCACCACGATCGAGGGGGATCCTCCATGCGCCGCATCGTCATCGCTCTGCTGCTGCTCGCCGTCGCCGCCGCGCCGGCCGTCGCCAAGGAGAAGGTCTACGGCAAGGGAGTCGCCGCGCACGAGGCGACGCCCATCGGCACGGTTCTGGCCCACCCCGACCAGTACGTCGGCAAGACCGTGGTCGTCGAGGGCACGGTCGTCGGCGTCTGCGCCCACCGCGGCTGCTGGCTGTCCCTGGCCTCGGACGTCGAGGGCCAGACCCTGCGCGTGAAGGTGGCGGACGGGGTCATCGTCTTCCCAAAGGAGATCGTCGGCGAGAAGGTCCGCGCCGAGGGCGTCTTCAAGGCCAACCGCGTCGAGGACACCGCCAAGAAGTGCGACGCGACCCGCGACGGCGAACCCCAGGTCCAGTGCACGACCGTCTACGAGCTGTTCGCCTCCGGCGCCGTGTGCGACTGGAAGTAGGCGCGTGAACGGTTTCCGCAAGGTCTGCCGCTGGCTGCACCGCGAGCTGGGGTTCTTCGCCGTGGGCCTGACCCTCGTGTACGCGATCAGCGGCATCGCCGTGAACCACGTCCACCACTGGGACCCGAGCCACGCGTCGTACGTCGCGAACTCGCGCATCGAGCCGCCCGGCGACGGCGAGACCGAGGCGGTCGCGCCCCTGGTCCTGGAACGCCTCGCCCTGCAGGAACCCGTCAAGGAGACCTGGCGGGCGGGCCGCGACGTGCTGCAGGTCTTCGTCCAGGACGGGACCATCGACGTGAATCTGGTGACCGGCGAGGTCGTACGGCGCAGCAACGCCAAGCGCCCTCTGCTCTACGACGTCAACTTCATGCACCTGAACAAGGGCAAGGCGCCCTGGACCGGCATCGCCGACGCATACGCCGCCGTCCTGATCGTCCTGGCGGTGACCGGCATCTTCCTGATCAAGGGTCGCAAGGGACTGGCCGGCCGCGGCGGGGTGCTGATGCTGCTCGGGATCGTGTTGCCGATCGTCTACGCGGTGCTCGCGCGCCGGGGCTGAACCCCCGCGCGGCGGCCGAAGGCGCCCCCGACCGGGGGCGCCTTTTCCGTGTCTTTTTCGCACCCCGTCTCGCGCGGGTTGACGCTGGCGGCTCCGGCTGCCTAGTTTGGCCCGTGCCCGTCCCCTCGCCCGCGGCGCCGGCGCCGCCATCCGGAGGTCCGCCTTGCCCGCCACCATCGGCATCCGACTCGAGGACAAGAGCAAGTGGGAGCGACGCGTCCCGTTGACGCCGGCCGACGCGGCCGGCATCCAGGCCTGCTTCGGGCACCGCCTGATCGTGCAGCCGTCGCTCATCCGCGTCTTCACCGACCGGGAGTACCGCGAGGCCGGGATCGAGGTCTCGGACGCCGCGCTGGACGCGGACATCGTGATCGCGGTGAAGGAGATCCCGCCGGCGCTGTACCGCCCGGGCCGGGTGTACGTCAACTTCGCGCACATCATCAAGGGGCAGGCGCGCAACATGCCCCTGCTGCGCGAGTACCTGCGGCAGGGCTGCACGCTGGTGGACTACGAGTGCATCGCCGACGAGCACAACCGCCGGCTGATCTTCTTCAGCGTCCACGCCGGCTACGCCGGCGCGATCGAGGCGCTGCGCGCGCTGGGACTGCGCCTGCAGGGGCGCGGCGTCGCGACGCCGCTGGCGGAGATCCGCCCGCCCCACGCCTACGGCGACCTCACGGCGGCCGAGGCGCACCTGCGCGGGATCGGCGAGCGGCTGCGCGCCGAGCGGCTGCCCGGGGGC
>DYDD01000004.1:0-734 GCA_020718045.1 Fibrobacter sp.
TGGCGATCCTGGCCGCGGCCGCGCTCGCCGCCTTCGGGAGCTACCGGGACCTGCCCATCGGCGCGCTCGCCGCGGCGTCGCCGCGGGAGAAGCCCGCCAAGGCGGTCACCGAGCGCGAGCTCGACCAGCTCGACAAGAAGTTGGCGGGCATCGCGCCCAAAGGCGTCTACATCACCGTCGATACGGTCGAGAACAAGCTGCGGGTGATGCGCGGGCGCGAGGTGCTGCGCGACGCCCTCTGCTCGGCGGGCACCGGCGTGGTCCTGGAGGATCCCAAGTCGGGCAAGCGCTGGGTCTTCGACTCGCCGCGCGGCGTGCGCAAGGTGCTCGAGAAGCGCAAGGATCCGGTGTGGACGATGCCGGACTGGGCGTTCATCGAGGAGGGGGAGGACCTCCCGCGCAACTGGTCCGACCGCATCGACAAGGCTTCGCTGGGCGACTACGCCCTCTACCTCGGCGACGGGTACATGATCCACGGCACGCTCTACCAGCGCTACCTGGGCCGCAACGTGACCCACGGCTGCATCCGGCTGGGCGACGCCGACCTGGAGTTCGCCTACCGCAACGCACCCGTCGGCACGCTGGTGTTCCTGTACTGATGAGAGCAAGCATGCACACCCGCCCCGCACTCCCGCTCGCACTGCTGCTGTTGCCGACGATCGTCGGCGCCGCCGATCCTGCGGTCCGCCGCGAGGCCCTGCTCGCCGAGATCGAGCTGGCGCAGAGCAAGCAGC
>DYDD01000004.1:764-35756 GCA_020718045.1 Fibrobacter sp.
AGGTGCAGCTCACGATCCAGAGCGTCGTGGTGCGGCGCTTCCCCGCCGAGATGCGGGTCGGCCTGCCGGCCGGGCATCCCGAGACCTGGCCCGCCACGGTCTTCAAGCTCCACTCGGGCCTGCCGGAGTTCGAGCGCCCCGTGATCCGCCCGCCCGACAAGCCGGTCGTCGACACGCGGACCACCGGGCCGGCGGCGCCCGCGGTGCCCGACACCGGCGCCTCGGCGAAGAAGTCCCCCGACGACCTGCTGGACGAGCGCAACCGCGCGCTGGCCGGCGTGCCCACGGTCTACGTCCTGCACTTCGATCCCGGGCTGGACCTCCTGGTGCGCGGCGAAGCCGAGGCCAAGGGGTTCTCCGGGCGGTGGAAGAAGGCCTGGGCCTCCCTGGCCGAGGGCGTCCGGCGAGGCTATGCCAGGCTGACCGGCAAGCCGCGGACCCTGCACATCGTGCTGCAGATGGATCCCGAGGACGCCCGCCGGCTCGGCCTCGCGCTTTCGCCCCAGACGCCGCTGCTGATCCGCGCCGGGTAGCCCGCGCCCGGACACCCACCTTACGGGAGGTCCGATGCCACACCTTCGCCGTCCGGCCGTCATGCTCCCGCTTGCACTGCTGGCCTGCGGTTGCGCCCGCGAGGCCGGGCCCGGCCCGCGCGCCCGCGACGGCGCCGTCGCGGTGGAGTTGCTGACGGCCGAGAAGGCCGCCGTTCCCGGCCGCATCCTGACCCTGGGCTGGCGCTTCCGGATCGACGAGGGCTGGCACCTGTACTGGCACGGCGCCAGCGACACGGGCGTGCCGCCGAGCGTCGCGCTGACCCTGCCCGCGGGCTGGGAAGCCGGTCCGCTGCGCTGGCCCGCGCCCTCGCGCCACGTGTCTCCCGGCGACATCCTGGACCACGTCTACGTCGGCGAGGTGGTGCTGCTGCAGACCGTGCGGGTGGCGGCCGACGCGCCGCTGGGCGGCCGCGCCGAGATCCGCGCGCGCCTGGACTGGCTCGCCTGCTCGCAGAACTGCGCGCCGGGGAGCGCGGAGCTGGTCCTGTCGCTGCACGTGGAGCGCCACGCCGCGCCGACGCCCGACGCGGACGCGATCACCCGGGTCTACCAGGGGCTGCCGCAGCCGCTGCCGGAGGGGCTCGCGACGGTCGTCCTGTCGGGAGCCGAACTGTCGGTGGCGGTTCCCGGCGCCGAGCGTCTGGAGTTCTACCCGCTGGATTCCGGCGGGTCCCTTCTGGTCGCACCTTTGGTCGCGCCCCTGGCCGACGCCGCCGCCGACGGCGGTACCCTGCGGTTGCGCCTGCGCGAGAGGGATGGGCACGTCGGGCCGGTCCGCGGTATCCTGTACGTCCGGAGCGGCGACGGTGCCGCCCGCAGCTACGAAATGAACGTCACGGCGGCCCCGGTCACCGGCGGCAAGCCGGCCGTAGCCGAGACCAAGCCGTACGGTTGCAGCGTGAAGTACGCCGACTGAGCCGAAAGGAATGCCGTGAGCGGGGAGACGGACGGCCGCCGGGGCTGGTGGGGGACGTACGACGTGCCGTCGGGCGGCGGCCTCGTGTGGTCGATCGCCACGCGCCGCACCTGGGTGCGCCGCGCGCCCTGCGAGTGGCAGATCGCAACGCTCGTCACTCCGCAGGACGGTCCCGACGGCCCCGCCGGCGAGGCGTCGCCGCGCCGGCTCGAGACGGCGGAAGCTCCCGACCCCGCCGCCGAGCTGCGCCGGTTCGGCTTCCGCGAATCGCCGGGTACCCTGCGGATCCACCCGGCGCTGGCCGACCGCCCCCTGGTGGTGGATGCCCGCACGCCGTTCGCCCTGACCCCGGGCGAGGAGCTCACCCTGTACGTGGGCCAGCCGGTCTGGGCCAGGTTCCTGGTGGGCCCGCCCGAGGTCAGCCTGCTCGAGTTCCCCATCGTGCGGCCCCACGACACCTGGTTCGGCGCCAACACCCGCGCGGGCGATCTCTGTTACTCTGAAAAGATCGGCGCGCGCATGGACCTGGCCAACCTGGCGATCCGGCCGCACCGCGCGATCTCGGTCGTGCACATCCAGAACCGGGCCTCGACGCAGCTCGCCCTCGAGAAGCTCGAACTGCCGGCGCCGAACATGTCCCTGTTCGCCGACGGGCAGGGGCGGCTGTGGACCGAGGCGGTCACGATCGAGCGGCGCGAGGACGGCGAGGAGGCGGCGATCCGCCTCGACCGCGGCGCGCCGCCCCAGGCCTTGTCGCCGCGCATCGTGGGCGGGCCCCGCGCGGCGCTGGCCCGCGGCGGCCTCGGGCGGGTCTTCGGCGGCGTCTTCGGCGGGGGGTGGTGACCGTGCCGGCGGAATGGAGCCTCGGACTGGAGAAGCTGTTCACGGCCGTGAGCCTGACGGCCGTGCTGCGCACCGTCGTGGTGCTGGTGGTCGGGCTGGGCCTGGCGCGGCTGCTGAGCGTCGCGGCCGAGAACATCATCGGCCGCCGCACGAGCCCCCAGGGTGCGATGCTGCTGCGCCGCGCCATCAACTACGTGTTGGTCTCGCTGGTGATCCTCGGGGCGCTCAACAGCCTGGGCATCGAGCTGGGCTTCCTGCTCGGCGCCGCCGGCGTGCTGACCGTCGCGCTGGGCTTCGCCTCGCAGACCTCCGCGTCGAACCTGATCAGCGGCCTGTTCCTGGTCGTGGAGCGCCCCTTCGTGGTGGGCGACGTGATCACCGTCGACGATGTGACCGGCGAGGTGCTGACCATCGACATGCTGTCGACCAAGCTGAGGACCTTCGACAACCTCTACGTGCGGATGCCCAACGAGACGATCATCAAGTCGCGGGTCACCAACCTGACGCACTTCCCGATCCGCCGCATCGACCTGCGCCTGGGCGTGTCGTACCGCGAAGACCTCGCCCGCGTGCGCAAGGTGCTGGACGCCGTGGCCGCGGCCAACCCGCTCTGCCTCGACGACCCGCAGCCGCTGTTCCTCGTGCAGGGCTTCGGCGACTCCGCCCAGCAGTTCCAGTACTCGGTGTGGGCGACGCGCGACAACTACCTGGAGCTGCGCAACTCGATCCAGATGCAGATCAAGGCGGCCTTCGACCGCGAGGGCATCGAGATCCCGTTCCCGCACCGCACGCTGCGCCTCGAGGGCGCGACGCTGCCGGTGCACGTGATCGAGGACGGTCGCGACGGCGGCGACTCGTGAGCGACGCCGGCGGGAGATCGCGGGGGATCGCGCTGCCGCTGGCGCTGGGGCTCGTGACAATCGGCCTCGGGCTGCCCGCCATGCGGATCTTCTTCAGTCTCGACGACCATCTCTTCCTGGAAAGAGCCGCCGGACTCGTACCATGGGACGAAGGATTCCGGCGCCTGCTGTCCGTCCGGGCCTTCTTCATCGCAGCCTGGCGCCTCTTCGGAGACAACGCGGTCGGTTACCACCTGACGATCATGTCGATCCACGCCCTGAACGGTTGGCTGGTGACCCGCGTCGCGCGGCGGCTGGGCCTCGGCGACGCCGCGGCCGCCGCCGCCGGCCTCGCCTTCGTCGCCGCACCGGCCGCGTTCACCGTCCTGCATTGGATCAGCTGCGTCCAGGAGGCGCTGCTGGCCTGCGGGGCTCTTCTCGCGACGCTGCTGGTGCTGGAGGGACGGGTTCCCGTCGCCTTCGGCGCTTTCGCGCTCACGCTGCTCTGCAAGGAGTCCGGCGCGTTGCTGCTCCCCGCGCTGGCCCTGGTCCTGCCGATGCCCCCTCGGCGGCGCCTGCTGCTCGGCGCGGGCGGCGCGGCCCTGGCGACCGCTTTGCTCGTCGTGATGGGGACGTTCGCGCCCCGCCCCGCAGGCAGCCCCTACGAGACGGCGTTCGGCCTGAACCTCGTCGCGAACCTGTTCACCTACCTTGCCTGGCTGGGACGTCCCTGGGATTGGTTTCCCGACCGGGCCGCCGTCCCCGCGCCGCAGATCTGGGCCTGGGGGCTGGTGCCGGTCGCGGCGTCGATCGCGGCCGTATGGGGCAGCCCGACCCGCCGGCGGGTCCTGCTGCGGGGCGCCCTGGTGTTCCTGGCCTTGCTCTCCCCGGTTCTTCCCCTGGTCCGTCACAGCTATTCCTATTATCTCTACCTGCCCCTGGTGCCGGTCTGGATCCTGGCGGCGGCCGCTTTGGGCCGGGCGTCCGGACGGCTCCGTCGCGCGGTGTGGGCCCTGCCGATCTTCATGATCCTGCTGTCCGGGTGGCAAGGTCACCAGCGACGTACGGGAACGATCGCGGAAGGCGTGCTCGCCGATCCCGTGCTGCGCTATGCGGCGTCGGCCCGGGGCATGGTGGAGGACCTGCGCGCCGCGGGGGCGGCGGGCGACCTGCTCATCGTCGGGCCGCCGGCGTCCGGAGCGGTCGATCTGATCGACGAAGACGAGATCGAGGGCGACGTTCAGAGGGAGGTCTTCCTGCTGGCGGGTCGGGCGCTCGATGACGGCCGCAGCGTGCCCGTATTCCTGCCGCGGGTGACTTCGGCCGCCCTGGTCGTCGACATCGGCGACGACACGGTCTGGCGGGACCGCAAGTTGTACCTGACACGAGGCGAGGGTCGCCTGCACTATCTCGGCGACGGAGCGGACGGGCGGCGGAAGCTGGCCGCCTACTTCTACCGCACCCGGGACTATCCACGTGCGCGGCGGGAAATCCTCGCGTTGATGGTCCGGGCGCCGAACGATCCTCAACTGATCGGTGAACTTGGTGCGATCGCCCTGGCCCAGGGGCTGGCTGCGGAGGCGGACAGCATCTTGTCGCGGCTCGACGAACTCGTCCGCCGCGAGGCTGTTCCCGGCGGCGCGGCGGCTTCCAGGAACGACTTGGCGCGGTGGATCCAAGAGGATCGCAGCCGCCTGTCCGGAGTGCATTGACCGGTCGGCGGGGTTTCGAGGATCATCAGGGACCGCCGAGCGGGCGGCGGCGCGTCTCCGTCGTGCGTTGCATTGGGAGGCAGCATGGGCTTCGTCAAGATCAGGACCCGGTTGGGATTACTCATCCTCACGTTGCTGGCGTCGTCGGCTCCGTCGGCCGTCGCGGGCGGCCACGGCCCCGAGGTGCTGCTGGAGGCGGGAGCGGTGGCGCCCCTCGGTGATCTCGGCGACGATTACGAGGAACCGCTCGGCTTCGGCGCCGGTCTCGGGTACCAGGTCGGCTTCCGCTTCAGCCTGCCGGTCGCGTCGCGCTGGTCCGTCGCCCCCTGCTTCCACTACGTGAAGCCGCGATCCCGAACCGGGACCGACGCGACGCTCGGCGAGATCGAGACGGCCACCTCGATGTACCGCTACGGCATCGACGCGCGGTACGCCCTGCCGTCGCGCCCGGGCGCGGTGCGCCTGTTCCTGACCGGCGGCCTCGCCGTGGTGCGCGACCGGCTGCGCGAACGGGACGGCGAGGGCCAGTTCTTCGCCGAGAGCTGCAACGCCGTCGCCGTGGCCGCCGGCGTCGGCTTGCGCCTGGACCTGCTGGAGGTCACGTTCCAGTACGAGGCGAACCGGTTCACCACGAACCGCTTCTGGTCGCCGCGGGACACCGGGTACGACTGGGACACGATCTCGATACGGGTGGGCGTCGCGCTGCCGCGGTCGTTCGGGGTTCCCATCCAGCGCGCCCAGTAGCCGGACCGCTGCGGGACGACATGCGGAAGGCGCCGCCCAATGGCGGCGCCTTCGCTGTCCCTGCTGACCGGGGTGGCCCCTAGAAGACCGCGATGGGCCGGCCCGGCTGGCCGGGCGCGCCGAGGGTCGGCGTGTACGGCTCGGAGGAGACGGACCAGGGCCCCTGGCGGCTGAGGGCGTCGACGCCCGCCACGCGGACGCTGTGCTCCACGTCGTAGGCGGCCGTCAGGATGTACGTCGTCGCCTGCAGGTTGTCGCTGACCGTGGTCCAGGCGGCGCCGTCGGCGGAATGCTGCACCACGTAGTGGTGCACCACGGAACCGGTGGTCGGGGCGGTCCAGGTGTAGGTCACGCTTTCCTGGGCGAGGGCCGTGCCGGCGACGAGGAGACCCGAGGCGATCAGCACGGCCAGGAGGAGTACGCGTTGTCCTTGCTTCATCTTGATCTCCGCCTCTTGATCGATGGGCCCGGGGGCCCGGTGCGCCGCCCGCGTGGGCGGTCTGGGTTGCGATTCCGGGGGGTCGATTGCAAGGTCGGTGCCAGTTCGGCCGGCAGGGCCGGACACGACAGACCGGCGGTGACGGCGCGCTCCCATTGCCCCGGTGGCCTTCATCCTGCGCGCTGTCCGGGGAACAGGTCGCGGGATTTCGGGTCGCGGGCGGCCGGTGACGGGATCCCGTCTCTTCCGCGCATATTGCGAAAGGGTTGCCCGCGCTCCTTATTATCGCTCACAATGCGAACCGGCGGCGGCGGCGGGGACCGGGCGAAACCGGAGCCGCGGCATGGCGGTTCGACTTCGACCTGAATGTCGGGTAACGGGACGCCCGGTGCAAAGGAGAATCTGCGATGAATCCGCAAGTGCTTGCGCTGTGGCCGGAACTGGAATGGATCCGCGACGTGGAACTGCGCGAGCAGACCGCCCGGACCTGGGAAGCGGCCCTTCAGGAGAGCCCGCTGGAGGCCGCCGACCTCGAGCGCATCCCCTTCACCTTGCTGGTTCCGGGGCTGAAGGTCAGCTTCATGGCGCACAAGCGGTGCGTGGTCCACGTGGCCCGCGACGCGGCGTTGAAAATGAATGAATTCTTCGGCGACGAGCTGCGCTGCGACGTCGACACGGTCATCGCCGGCGCCATCCTCGCCGACGTGGGCAAGCTGCTCGAGTACACCAGGAACGCCGACGGGACGACGGGCACCAGCGACTGCGGCAAGTACCTGCGCCACCCGTTCACCGGCGTGGCTCTGGCGAGGAAGTGCGGCGTGCCGGATCGGGTCTGCCACATCATCGCGGCGCACGCAGGCGAGGGGGACCTGGTCAAGCGGACGGTGGAGGCGTACGTCGTCCACCATGCAGACTTCATGACCTTCCTGCCGTTCAAGCACAAGTTCTAGCAGCGCGCGGAACGTCCGCCGAAGGAGCCACATGTCCGATCGAGTCGCGCGCCGCCGGTTCGTCCCGGTCGCTTGCCTACTGGCCGTCGCGGCGACGCTGCTGCCCGGGTGCCAGGGAAGCGCGAAGCAACCGAACATCCTGATCGTCGTGCTGGACACCGTGCGCCGCGACGCCGCCGGCTGGCCGACCGCCGCCACGCCCCCGGAGCTGACCGGCGCCGTCCTGACGCCGAACGTGGCCGCGCTGGCCCGCCGCGGCGTCGCCTGGAGCAACGCCTGGTCCGCCGCGCCGTGGACGGTGCCGTCGCACGCCTCCCTGTTCACGGGGCTGCTGCCGTCGGGCCACGGCTGCAACGGCCTGCGGCCGCGACTGAAGGCGGACCTGCCCACCCTGGCGGGTCGGCTCGGCGACGCCGGCTACGAGACGGCGGCCTTCTTCAGCAACCCCTGGCTGGCCGACCGCTCCTCCTGGCTGCTGAGGGGCTTCCAGCTGCGCCAGGAGGCCTCCATCGGCGGGCTGACGCGCATGATGGTGGGGGAGTCGGCGCACGACCAGGGCGGCGCGGCCTCCGTGGCCGGCTTCCGCAAGTGGCTGCTCGGCCGCGAGCCCGGCCGGCCCTTCCTGGCCTTCGTGAACATCCTGGAGGCGCACCTGCCGTACGCGCCGCTGCCGGCCGACCTCGCCGTGGCCGCGCCGGGCCGGGAGGCGGGCGGGGGCGTCCCCATCGGCTGGGGCCACGAGTACAATGCGGGCCTGCGTGACGACGCCGTCGTGGACTGGTCGCTCGTGCGGGCCTGCTACGCCGGCGACGTGGTGGCAGCCGACCGGCTGTTCGGCTTGATCCTGAACGCACTGCGGGAAGCCGGGCTCGACGGGGAGACCGTCGTGGTGGTGACCTCGGACCACGGCGAGAACCTCGGCGATCATCGGCTCTTCGAGCACCAGTTCTCGGTCCACGAGACCCTGCTGGCCGTGCCGCTGGCGATCGCGGGCCCGGGCATCGACTCCGGCGGCGCCGTGCGCGACGAGCCCGTGATGCTGACCGACCTGTTCGCCACCATCCTGGACCTGGCCGGTTTGCCCGACGAGTCGGCGCCGCCGGGCAGCCGCTCCCTGTTCGGCGCCGCCGCCGCGGACGACCGGCCGCTGGTCGGCGAGTACGAGGGGCCGAGCCCGGGGCTGGTGAGCATGCTCGAGGGGATCAACCCGCACCTGGACGCCGCGCGCCTGCGACCCGCGCGCCGGACCGTGCGCGCCGGCGACCTGCGCCTGTCCTGGGCGTCGGACGGCTCGTTCGCGCTGCACGACATGGCGTCCGACCCGGCGCAGGCGCGGGATCTGGCACCCGCGCGCCCCGGCGACGTGGAGCGCCTGCGGATCCTGTTGGACGCCCTGTCGGGCGCCGCCCCCGGTACGGTCCCGGCCGGGAAGCTGGACGAGGCGACGCGGCGGCAGCTCGAATCGCTGGGCTACGTCCACTGACAGGAGCGCCCGCGTTTTTTCCCGTTGACACGCGCCGAATGTGCTTTATTTAAAGCAGGGGTTTTCACGGACACGGTCCGGGGCTCGCGCTCCGGCGATTTGCGGAGTCATCGAGCCGGAGGAACTGAACATGGCCGATCCTACCGACAAGGTCGGGAGCAACATCGAGGGCACCTGGTACGTCGACAGCAACTGCATCGACTGCGATCTCTGCCGGCAGACCGCCCCCGACAACTTCGAACGCAACGAGGACGAAGGCTACAGCTTCGTCTATAAGCAGCCCGAGTCGCCCGAGGAGGAGGAGCTCTGCCGGGAAGCCCTGGAGGAGTGCCCCGTCGAGGCGATCGGCGACGACGGCTAGCCGAACCCTCGCCAGCGATCCGATCCGGGCCCGGTCGCCGTACCGGGCCCTTTTACCTATGCTGGAGCCTCGCGCCGGCGGCCGGCCGCCGGTGCGGGAGCCCGGGAACCGGCGGTCCGGCGAGGCGTAGAAGCGCCCGGCACCGATGCCGGCAACCCCTGAATCCGCTTCCGGAAAGGCAACGTCATGAAACGGCTCCCCGCTGACCGATTCCCGCGTCCCGCCGCGGCGCTGCTGCTGCTGGCGGCCGGCGCGCTGGCGGCTTTCGCCGTCTCGGCCGTCGACCGCGACGCCGCCGCCGACCTGGTCCTGCCCGATTCCGCCCACGCGGCCACCGCGCCCGCCGCCGCCGACGCGCCCCGGTCCTACGCCGACCTGGCGGCCCTGGTCATGCCCGGCGTGGTGAACATCTCCACCGACAAGGTCGTGGAGATGCCGGACTGGCATCCGATGTTGAACGACCCGATGTTCCGGCGCTTCTTCGGCGACCCCGAAGCCCCGGGCCAGCAGGAGCAGATCGAGCGTTCCCTCGGCTCCGGCGTGATCATCAGCGGGGACGGCTACATCCTGACCAGCAACCACGTTATCGAGCGGGCGAGCAAGATCCGCGTGCTCTTCGGCGACAGCAAGGAGCTGGAGGCGAAGATCATCGGCCAGGACGAACGCACCGACGTCGCCCTGATCAAGGTGGAGACCGACGAGGCGCTGCCGTTCCTGCGGATCGGCGACTCCGATGCCCTGCGGATCGGCGACCAGGTCATGGCCGTGGGCAACCCCTTCGGCGTGGGGCAGACGGTCACCCTGGGCATCGTCAGCGCGGTGGGCCGCAGCATCGGTCTGATCGACTACGAGGACTTCATCCAGACCGACGCCTCGATCAACCCCGGCAACAGCGGCGGCGCCCTGGTCGACATGAACGGCGCGCTGGTGGGCATCAACACCGCGATCCTCAGCCGCAGCGGCGGCTCGCAGGGCGTGGGCTTCGCCATTCCCAGCAACATGGCCGTCACGATCAAGGACATGCTCGTGGAGCACGGCAAGGTCCAGCGAGCCTGGCTGGGCGTGATCACCGCCGAGGTGGACCAGACGATGGCCGAGGCGCTGGGCATGAAGTCGCCGCGCGGCGTGCTCGTCTCCACCGTCAACGAGGGCACGCCCGCCGCGAAGGCGGGCCTGCAGGAGAACGACGTCATCCTGCTGGTCGACGGCCAGGCCGTGAACTCGATCAGCGACCTGCGCAACACCATCAGCCTGAGCGGCGTGGGGCACGACGCGAAGCTGCAGGTTCTGCGCGACGGCCGCGAGCGCCAGGTGACCGTCACCCTGGGCGAGCTACCCGAGGACCCGACCGTCGCCGCGGAGACGCGGGACGAGGGCGAGGGGGCCGACGGCATCGAGGGCGTCACCGTCCGCGAGTTGAACGGCGCCCTGCGCCAGAGGCTGCGGCTGGCCGAGGGGATCGAGGGCGTCGTGGTGGCCGAGGTGTCCCAGACCAGCAACGCCAGCCACCGCGGGCTGCGCCAGGGCGACGTGATCGTCGAGGTGGCGCGCGAGGCCGTCGCCACCCTGGACGACTACCGCCGCTTGGTGAAGAAGGACGCCGACCGGCCCGTCCTGCTGAAGATCCGGCGTGGCGACCAGTACCAGGTGCTGGCCGTCCCCAGGTAGCGTCGGACCGCGGCGGACGGGGAGATGCGGGGCCGGAGGGATCCGGCCCCGCTTTGCGACGGGGAGCGGCGTGAAGGCTTTCTACCGGTAGGTGCCCCCCTTCCCCGGGTGGCGTCGGGCGCCGGCTCTCCCGCAGGGCCGGCGCCTTCGTTCGCCCCGCGGCGGGAAAACTGTTTCCGTGGCGAGGCGGCGTCCGTATCATGGCCCGATCGGTCCGAACGAGAGGGGGTGGTCATGTCGGCGCGGGTCAGGGTGCTGCTGGTCGACGACGACGCGGTCTACCGCGCCGCGCTCGGCGCCCGTCTGCGGGCCGCCGCCTGCGAGGTGGTCGAGACCGGCGACGGGCAGGAAGCCGTCCGGCTGGTCCGTTCGGACCGCGGTCTCGACATCGTCGTGGTCGAACTCGCGCCCCCCGGGCTGGACGGCAGCGAGATCATCGGCGAGATCAAGAAGTTCCGCCCGGAGATCCCCGTGCTCGTGCTGACGGGCTCGGGGTCCGTCGCCTCGGCCATGGACATGGGCAGCCGCGGCGCCTACCGCTACCTCGAGAAATCCGCCGATTTCGAGCTTATCGTCGCGGCCCTCGGCGAGGCCCGCCACGAGAAGCTGCGCACCATGGCGCGCCACGACATGGCCCTGCCCACCCTGGCCTCGGCGCGGGCCCGCCTGTGGGGGGGGCACAACCACCGGCCCGCCGTCGTCATCCTGGGGATGCTCCTGCTCGGGGCCGCCTACGCGCTGCCGCCGCCGCCCGGCCTGCTCTCCCTGCTCGGCGCCCCCAAGTCCGCCGCGACCGCCGTCGCCGCCGACCAGATCGCCGGCTACGCCGAATACCGGGAGATGGACGCCGGGGAGACGATTGCGTCGCACTACGCCCGCTGGCACGGGACGGCCGCGGATCGGGACGGGCGCGACGGCGGGAGCGCGGCGGCCACCGCCGGCGTCGCCCGCAAGGCCATGCTGATGGTGGCGCTGTTGATGGCGGGAGCGATGTTCTGGGCCACCGCCGCGGTGCCGATCGGGATCACGGCGATCTTCGTGGCGGCCGCGCTGTACGCGTTCGGCATCATGCGGCCCGACCAGGTCGCCCAGGCCTTCGCCAAGGACTCGGTGGTCTTCATCTTCGGCGTGCTGGCCATGTCGCGGGTCATCACGCGCACGGGGCTGGACCGCCGCCTCGGGATGGTGCTGCTGGCGCCGGTGCGCAGCCTGCCGCTGTTCCTGTTCCTCTTCCTGCCGGTGTTCGCCCTGTCCTGCTCGTTCATCTCGGAGTCGGTGCTGGTGGCGGTGATGATGCCGCTGCTGTTGGTCGTCCACGCCGCCTCGGTGCGCGAGCGCGGGGTCGGGCAGGACCGGCAGTTGCTGACGCTGCTGGCGCTGGGGCTGTGCTTCGCCTCGAACCTGGGCGGGCCGGGCTCGCCGGCGGCGGGTGCCCGCAACGCCGTGATGATCGGCATCCTCGAGGAGTACGGCCGGGCGCCGTCCTTCGTCGAGTGGCTGCGCTACGGCCTGCCCTTCGTCCCGGTCGCGACCCTGCTGCTGGGCGCGTACCTCGCGGTCGCCTTCCGCAAGACCGTGTTCGGGGTCCGGCTGGACGCCGCCGCCGCCATCCGGCGCACGGCCGTCACCATGGGTCCCGCCAACCGCGACGAGCGCCTGACCGGCATCGTGTTCGGCGGGGTGATCCTGCTGTGGATCGCGGCGGGATCGCGCATGGGCATGGGCGGCCCGATCCTGCTCGGCCTGGTGGCCCTGAACCTGCTACAGGTCCTGAAATGGCGCGACGTGATCAGGATCCCTTGGGAGGTCGTCTTCCTCTACGCCGGCGCCAGCGCCATCGGCAAGGGGCTCGCCGCCACCGGCGGCGCCCTCTACCTGGCCGAGAGCGCGGTGCGGCTCCTGCCCGAATCCTGGCTGCAGGGATCGGGCCTGCCCCTGGTCGCGGCGCTGCTGGCGGGCGTGACCACGAACTTCATGAGCGACGGCGCCACCGTGGCTGCCGTCGGCCCGATCACGGTGCCCATGGCCCGCGCGGCGGCGCAGCACCCCTGGGCGGTGGGCCTGGCCACCGCGTTCGCGTCCTCGTTCGCCCACATGCTGATCATCGGCACGCCGAGCAACGCCATGGTCTACGCGATGTGCCGGGACCCGATGACGGGCGGGCACCCCGTCTCGCAGCGCGATTTCCTGCGTCATGGCGCGGCCGTCTTCGTGCTGAGCTTCGTCGTGCTGTGGTTCTGGACGATGACGACGTACTGGCAATGGCTCGGTTTCCCCGCGTCATGACGGCGCGGGCAGCAAGGAGAAGACCATGACCCCCAAGTCGAAGGACAAGGCGCCCGACGGCGACCGCACCGCCCGGCACGTCGAGCCCGAGACGAGCCGCCATCGCAGCAAGCTGCCCGGCGACCTGTACGACAAGGAGATGGCCCGGCTCGAGGTCGAGCTGGTCAAGCTCCAGGCCTGGATCCGGCACGCCGGCCTGAAGGTCGTGGTGATCTTCGAGGGGCGCGACGCGGCCGGCAAGGGCGGCGTCATCAAGCGGATCACCGAACCGCTGAACCCCCGCATCGCGCGCGTCGTCGCCCTGGGCGTGCCGACCGAACGCGAGAAGACCCAGTGGTACTTCCAGCGCTACATCGCCCACCTGCCGGGGGCCGGCGAGATGGTGCTGTTCGACCGCAGCTGGTACAACCGCGCCGGCGTCGAACGGGTCATGGGCTTCTGCAGCGACGAGGAGCACCAGGAGTTCCTGCGCTGCTGCCCCGAGTTCGAGCGCATGCTGGTGCGTTCCGGGATCCTGCTGGTCAAGTACTGGTTCTCCGTCAGCGACGACGAGCAGGAGCGGCGCTTCAGGGACCGCCTCTCCGATCCCACCAAGCGCTGGAAGCTCAGTCCCATGGATGTGGAGTCGCGGTCCCGGTGGGTGGAGTACTCGCGCGCCAAGGACGAGATGTTCGCCCACACCGACATCAAGCAGGCGCCGTGGTACGTGGTCGACGGGGACGACAAGAAGCGCGCGCGGCTGAACTGCATCAGCCATCTGCTGGGCTTGATCCCCTACGAGGACCTGACGCCTGAGCCGGTCACGCTGCCGCCGCGGCTGACGGGGGCGGAGTACGTGAGGCCGCCGCTGAGCGACCAGACGTTCGTGCCGGAGCTGTATCCGTAGGTGGTCGTCAGGCTTCTTCGCGCTTCAGACCCAGGGCCTTGATGCGCGAGGCCAGCGTCGAGGGCGCCAGGTCCAGCAGCTCCGCGGCCCCGCCCTCGCCGGTGATGCGCCAGCCGGCGGCGGCCAGGGCCCGCAGCGTGTTCTCGCGCTCGAAGCCGCGCAGCTGCGGTTCGGTCAGGATGTCGCCGGCGGCGGCGGCTTCGTGCACGGCCGCCGCCGTCGCGGGCGGCACCTCCCCCAGGTCGAAGCTCACCTCGCCCCGCCGCGAGGTGATCGCCGCCCGCTCCATCGTGTTCTGCAGCTCGCGCACGTTGCCCGGCCAGGCGTAGGCCTGCAGCTGGGCGACGTGCTTGCGCCGCAGCGGCGGCGGCTCGGCGCCCAGGCGCCGGCAGGCCAGCGACAGGAAGTGCCCGGCCAGGGCGGGCACGTCCTCGAGGCGCGCGCGCAGGGGCGGAACGGCGACCGGGTAGACGTTCAGGCGGAAGTAGAGGTCGCGCCGGAAGCGCCCCTGCTCCACCTCGTGCAGCAGATCGCGGTTGGTGGCGGCGATGATGCGGACCTCGACGCTGCGGGTGTGGTCCTCGCCGACGCGTTCGAACTCCCCCTCCTGCAGGACGCGCAGCAGCTTGCCCTGCAGTTCGAGCGGGATTTCGCCCACCTCGTCCAGGAACAACGTGCCGTGGTCGGCGAGTTGGAAGCGCCCCACGCGGTCCCGCACCGCGCCGGTGAACGAGCCGCGGATGTGCCCGAAGAACTCGCTCTCGAACAGCTCGCGCGGGATCGAGGCGCAGTTGACCTTGATCAGCGGGCGTTCGCGGCGGGGGCTGCGCTCGTGGATGGCGCGGGCCACGAGCTCCTTGCCGGTGCCCGACTCTCCCGAAACCAGGACGTTGGCGCCGGTGGGGGCGACCAGTTCGATCTCGTGCAGGAGCCGGAGCATGACGGCGCTGCCGCCGATCATGCCGCTGACCGGTGCGACGGCGCCCACCTCCTCGCGCAGGTACTCGTTCTCCTGCTCGAGTTGCCGCCTCAGTTCCTCCAACTCGCGGTTGGCGGCGGTCAGCTCGAAGGTGCGCTCGCGGACCTCCTGCTCGAGGTGTTCGCGATGCCGGCGGTTCTCCTGGAGCAGCTCGGCGCGCTCGAGCGCCCGCCTGACGGCGTGCAGCAGGATCGCGAGGTCTTCCACGGGTTTCAGCAGGTAGTCGGTGGCGCCGACGCGCAGCGCGGCGATGACGTCGGCCACGTCGCCCGTGCCCGAGATCACGATGACGGGCAGGTCGGGACAGTCGATGCGCAGGTGGGCCAGCACCTCGTGTCCGTCCAGGCCCGGCATCCGCAGGTCCAGCAGCACGAGATCGCAGCACTCGCGGGCGCAGTGTTCCAGCGCGGTCCGGCCGTCGTCGGCCTCGACGATCACGAAGCCTTCGCCCTCGAGGTAGAGCGCGAAGAGCCGCCTGAGCTGCCGGTTGTCGTCGACGACCAGGATGCGCGGACCCTTGGTGTCCGACATGCCGGTCCCTCCCTTCCCCCGCGGCATCGGCGGGTGGCGCCGCAGGCACAATGTAGCGGCGATCGGGGGTGCATGTCCAGGTTCGGCGACGACCCGGCCTCGACGCTGACGCCGGCATGGTGCATTCTGGTGGGACGCGGCGGCCGGCGCCCGGGGTCGTCCCGCAGGAACGGGCCCGATCGCGCGTTCCGTGGCGTTGGCGTTCCTGGACGACGGACCGGTGCGACCCGAGGTGGGGCATGAAGAAATGGCTGATCCTGGCGGCGATCGCGGCGGCGGCTGGTGCCGTCGCCTGGTTCCTGACCCGCGGCGACGACGGGGGGGGCGAGACCTACCGTCTGGCGGAGGTGTCCCGCGGCGACGTCGAGGAGGTCGTCACCAGCACCGGCACCCTCGACGCGGTGACCAAGGTGCAGGTCGGCACCCAGGTGTCCGGCCTGATCGCGACCATCGGCGCGGACTTCAACGACCGCGTGTCGGCCGGCCAGGTCATCGCGGTCATCGACACCACGCTGCTGGCGAGCGAGGTGCGCAGCGCCCGGGCGAACGTGGCCCGCGCCGAGGCCGAGCGCAACGACGCGCAGCGGGAGCTGGCCCGCACGCAGGAGCTGTTCCGCGAGCAGCTGGTGTCCCAGACGGACCTCGACAAGGCGCTCTACGCGGCCGAATCGTCCGCGGCCTCGCTGGTCTCGGCCAGGGTCGGGCTGGACCGCGCGAGCAACAACCTGAAGTACGCCACGATCCGCGCGCCCATCTCCGGCACCGTGGTCGAGCGCAACGTGGACGTGGGGCAGACGGTCGCGGCCAACTTCTCGGCGCCCCAGCTCTTCCTGATCGCCGAGGACCTGGCGCGGATGCAGATCCTGGCCGCGGTCGACGAGAGCGACATCGGCAAGATCGTCGAGGGCCGGCCCGCCCGCTTCACCGTCCAGGCCCACGACGACGAGCAGTTCCAGGGGACGGTGCGCCAGGTCCGGCTGCAGTCGACGGTCGCGGAGAACGTCGTCAACTACACCGTGGTGGTGGACGTGGACAACACCGACGGCCGCCTGCTGCCCGGCATGACCGCCACCGTGGACTTCGTCGTCAGCCGGGCGGAATCCGTCCTGACCGTCCCGAACGCCGCGCTGCGCTTCAAGCCCACCGAGGCCATGGTCGCGGCCCTCCAGGCGCGCCGCGCGAAGATGGCCGCCGAGGGGGGGCGCGGCGCGGGCGCAGGCGGACCGGGCGCAGGCGGATCGGGTGCTGGAGGTCAAGGCGCCGGCATGCACGGCGGCGGCGCGGGCTTCGCCGGCGGCGCGAAACCGACGCTCCTGTGGTACCAGGACGAGGACGGCACGATCGGCGCCCGGCCGGTGCGCGTCGGCGTGAGCGACGGCACGGTCACCGAGATCACGGCGCCCTGGCTCCGGGAGGGGCTCCAGGCGGTGGCCGGGGTCACCGGCGGGACGGTCGCCGCGACATCGACCAACCCGTTCCAGTCCCAGCCCGCCGGCTCGCGCCCGCCGCCGGGCGGGTTCTAGGCCGCACCGATCGGGAACGCAGCCGGGAGGACCGCGCGTGACGGACGGCATCGTGATCCGCACTTCGGGGCTGAAGCGCACCTACACGGTGGGCGCCGTCGAGGTGCGCGCGCTGCAGGGCGTGGACCTGACGGTGCGCCGCGGCGAGATGATGGCGGTGATGGGGGCGTCCGGTTCTGGCAAGTCGACGCTGATGAACATCCTGGGCGGGCTCGACTCCCCGACCGCGGGCACGTACGAACTGGACGACGTCCGCATCGACCGTCTGGATCGCGACCGACTGGCCGAGATCCGCAACCGCAAGATCGGCTTCGTGTTCCAGGGCTTCAACCTGCTGGCGCGCACCTCGGCCCTCGAGAACGTGGAACTGCCCCTGCTCTACGCCCGCGACATCCGGGAACGCGAGGCGCGGGCCCGCGCCGTCGAGGCGCTGGGCCTGGTCGGCCTGGCCGACCGCGTCGATCACCAGCCCAACGAGCTGTCGGGGGGCCAGCAGCAGCGCGTGGCCATCGCGCGGGCGCTGGTGACGCGGCCGGCGATCCTGCTGGCCGACGAGCCCACCGGCAACCTCGACAGCCGCACCACGGTCGAGGTGATGGCGCTGCTGCAGCAGCTGCACTCGTCGGGCATGACGATCCTGATCGTGACCCACGAACCGGACGTGGCCGCCTACGCCCAGCGGATCATCGAGCTGCGCGACGGCGTGATCGTGCGGGATGAGCCGATGGCCGCGCGCCGATCAGCGGTTTCGGCTGCCGAGGGAGGGCCGCGATGAGGGCGACGACCCTGGTGCGCCTGGCGGCGCGCAGCATCCGCCGCAACGTCATGCGGACCCTGCTGACCATGCTGGGGATCATCATCGGCGTGGCGGCGGTCCTGGTGATGGTCGCCGTGGGCGAGGGGGCGCGCTCCCAGATCCGCCACAGCATCCAGAACCTGGGCTCGAACATGATCGTGATCACGCCCGGCGCCAGCCAGCAGGGCGGCGTCAGCCACGGCGCCGGCAGCTTCAACCGCCTGACGGTCGATGACGCGACCGCCCTGCGGCGCGAAAGCACGCTGCTGGCGGCCGTCTCCCCCGTGATCTTCGCGCCGGCGCAGATCGTCGGCGGCACCGGCAACTGGCGGGCGGTGTGCTACGGCGTCGACGCCGGCTACCGCGAGATCCGCGACTGGGACGTCTCGAGCGGCCGCTACTTCGACGCCGCCGACCAGCGCGGCATGAAGAAGGTCTGCCTGCTCGGTGCCACCGTCGCCAAGCAGCTCTTCCCGGACGCCGACCCCGTCGGCCAGACGGTCCGCCTGCGCGACGTGCCCTTCCACGTCATCGGCGTGCTGGCGGCCAAAGGGCAGAACGCCCAGGGCGCCGACCAGGACGACGTCGTGCTGGCCCCGTACACGACCGTCCGCACCCGCCTGGCCGGCCGCATGTTCATCGCGCAGATCCTGGCCAGCACGTCCAGCCCCGGCGACCTGCCCGCCGCCCAGCAGGAGATCGCCGCGATCATGCGCGAGGCGCACGGGCTGGCCGCCTGGGAGGCCGACGACTTCCAGGTGCGCAACCAGACCGATCTGGCCGAGACGGCGTCGGCCACCACCGAGGTGATGACGATGCTGCTGGCGGCCATCGCCAGCATCTCGCTGCTGGTGGGCGGCATCGGCATCATGAACATCATGCTGGTGTCGGTGACCGAGCGCACGCGCGAGATCGGCATCCGCATGGCCGTGGGCGCCCGCGGCTCCGACGTGCTGACCCAGTTCCTGGTCGAGAGCACGGTGCTGTGCCTCGGCGGCGGCGTCATCGGCGTGGGGGTGGGCGTCGCCGGCGCCTGGATCCTGGGGCGCACCGCCGGCTGGGCCACCGTGGTGCAGCCGCAGACGATGCTGTTGGCGCTGGGGTTCGCGGCGGCGGTCGGGATCTTCTTCGGGTATTACCCGGCGCGCAAGGCGGCGGCGCTGGATCCGATCGAGGCGCTGCGGTACGAGTAGGTTCTGGCCACGGAATTGTCCCTGCCCATGCGGTGTTGCGACTTGGCTCCACACATCCTGCGGTGACAGGGGGCGCTCGTCGGGCACATCCTGTGCCCGACTCGCTTGGCCTTCCGGCCCTTTCGCCATCCTGGCTCCAGGGCCTGCAGGACACCCCTGTCACCACAGGATGTGTGGAGCCAAGTCGAACGGCAGCGTGGATATGGGCAGGGACGATTTCGTGGCTTGGACCGCACGAGTAGACCATGGCCAGGATCGATGCTCGGGCCGACTTCGGGCTTGATCAGTGCCTCTGCTCTTGTACAATCCACGGACATGAGCACGCGGCCCCACCTTCGAGCGCATCTAGGACTGCACGGATGGAGCGGAGCCGTTCGGTGGTTCTGCCTCGCCGCTTCAGGTCTGGTCTGCGTTGCGGGTGCCGCCGCCGAGATCCCGTATCTGGGAACGTCCCTGCATGATTCCACGCAGATCCGGGGGATCTGCGCCGCGATCAGTGCCGTCGACGCTCCCGCGGAGGCCCGAGCCGAGTTCGTGACCGGGCTGCCCCTGGATCGCGATCGTCTGGACCTGGCCCTGGTCGACGTTCCGGTCGGCCTCACGCGGTTCCATGTCTCCATGTCCGCCGGGGGATACGACAGCGTGGCGGTGCGCGTCTATGCGCAATTCTGGCTGCGTTCGGTGGCCGCCGATTCGCTGCTGGCGCGGCGCACCCTGATCCACGAGTACATCCATGCGATCCTGCGACAACACATGCATCAGGACGACTACTCGCGATTGCCGGAGTGGTTCCAAGAGGGTGTCGCGACCTATCTCAGCGGAGAGCACGGCGATCGGTTGCGGGTGGCGCTCGCCCATCACTGGCGCGACCCGCAGGCCCTCCACGTTGGATTGGCCGAAGGTCCGGCAGTCGCGGAGCGTGTCGCCGGCTCCTGGTGGTTCGCCGCTCTCGACCACCGCTACGGGCCGGAATCCACCCGGCGGTGCCTCGCGGCGCTGGTCGCCGGCCACAACCTGGTGGATGCGCTCGCGCCGTTCGGTTGCAGCATCGATGATCTCTGGCGGGTCGCGGAAGGGATCGCCGCGTCAGAGGTGCAGTCGTTGACCGGCGAGTGCGCCGCCCGATTGCGCGAGTGCATGGAGGCCGGGTCCCTGGACTCGGAGCAACGCCGGAAGCGTTTCGGGGAGCTGATCAAGAAGCACCGCGGCACCTATGCCGCCGAATTCGCCCTTTATTTGGCGGCGAAACTCTCCTACGAGTTGCTGTACCTGCAGGATGCCCGCAGGTACCTGGACGAGCTGGCGAGCTGCCCCCGCGACTACGGGTACGGAGACGATGCCCTCTACTTGCGACTCCGGATCGCAGCCGAGTGCCACCGCGACGCCGAGGCCCGACGGTACTGTCGAGAATACTTCTCGCTGTGGCCGGACGGCGCATACTGGGGAAGGGTCATGACGATCTGCAGGGAACTGCCTTGAGGGCGCCGCATGCCGGCGTGTCTTGTGAGGCACCCCGGCCAGGTCCGTGATCCGGCTAGCCTCTTCCCCGCCCGCACGATCAACGAAACCGGACATAATGTTCCGTCGGGTGCCTGCTTCGCGGCATTGCTGGATGAGGAATCCCGACGCCCGGCGTTGTGCAGGTTGACCCTGATCAGATAGGCAACATGTCTGAGCATGGCCACACATTCGGACTGAAGCGGCTCTTGCTGCGAATCCTGCTCGCGATCGCGCTGATCTGGCAATTCGGCGGCGTGCTGCTGCCCTTCCCACGCTGTAAGGTGGAGAAAATCCAGGTTGCATCCCTGATCGCCTTGGCCGTGGACCTGGATGTCGCCGGGAGGCGCATCTACCTGGACATGCACTATCCCGAGGACAAGGTGCTGCTCTGCGATCCCGGGGATGACGGGAGCAATGGCATCCCCTACGAACCCAATTATAAGATCGGTTCGCCTTTCATCGAGCCTCATCGGCGAGAGGGGGTCTTTCTGCCGTCCCCCGGGTTCCCGCTGTCGCCGGTGAAGTGTGCGCCCGAGGCTCTGGGCACGGTGCTGACCCTGTACGGCATGAGCGGCGAGGCCATGGCCCGGGTCGAGGGGAAGCCTTGGGAGAAACCGCTGCTGGACATCGCGGTACGAGGATTTCTCGGCCGGCAGGACACCCTGGCGGTGACCTACATCCCGAGGCTGCGCGTCGAGCAGTTGATTCGCGGGGAATGGATGCAATTGACTCAATTCAACATCGTGGGGATGTGGTACTACTGCGCTCCCGAGGATACGGTGCGCATCCGGATGTGCGCGGCGGCGATGAAGGCCGTGTTTCTTCGGGATCGCGTGCTGGTGAAGCCGGCGACCGAGGAAGAACGATCTGCACTCGACGTGATCGTCCGTACACCGCGCACCGAGGGCAGCGGTTGGCCCTACTACCATTCCTGGGAGTGGAAGAACGGCAAGGAGTTCTTTAAAACGTTCCAAGCGGATACGTTGTCGATCGGCGAGTGGTTCGAGTTGGATTACCCGCTTATGCCACGTACCAGGCTGTTCTCACTCGATGTGATCGTCGAATGCCGGGGATTACCCGATTATGTGCAACTAACCGAATTCCACGACCCCACACTAGCCATCCTGGGCCATGAATCACCGAACACCCTCATGCGCTGGCCGTTGGTCCCGACACCATCCGGGCTTGCGGCCGGAGACTCCGCAGGCGTCAGCTACCCCGGCGGCTACGTCTTCCCGCGCTGGGCGTTTTTGAAGCAGCTCGAGATGGGGTTCTGGTCTGGTGGCGATGACATCACGAACCCGAATGTCCAGCACTACAAGATTGAGATCGATCGTCGGAATGAGGAGATCCGCCGCGAGCGTCTGGCAGAGCGGGAGCGGAAACGTCGGCATGGTCCGATACCGGAAACGCCGAAACAGGACGATCAATAATTCTGCAATGGATGGAACTAGGGATCCCGGGCGACGGCCGGGCTAGTGCCGCGTCCCGGCCAACTTCCGCCCTGCCCGCACGACCGCCGTCACCAGCCCCGCGACCAGCACCAACCCCAGCACCGGCACCAGCAGCGCGATCGCCGCCAGGGCGACGGCGCCACCCGTCTCGGCGGCGGCGACGAACGGGTTGCCGAAGCCGGCGGTCATGACGGTCGAGAGGGCGCGCGTGCCGACCGACGCGGCCTGGACCAGGCCGGCCAGGCCGCCGCCGGCGATGATCGCCAGGGGCCAGCGGGCGTAGGGCGGCAGGTCGACGGCCACGGCGGCCATCAGCGCGGCGCCCGCGATCGCGGCGGCCGGTGTGGCGAGCGTGTCCAGGGCGTGGTCGAGCCAGGGGACGAAGTAGGCGAGGGCCTCGGCCAGGGAGGCGGTGCCGAAGATCACCAGAGCCGTGGTCGAGCCGAGCCAGCCGAATCCGGAGGCCGGCTCCAGGTGGCCGGTGTGCACGGCGATCGCCGCCAGCAGCAGCGGCACGAAGACGCGCAGGCCGGCCGCGGCGGCCAGCCCCAGCCCGAGCGTGATCCCGATCGCCGTGTCCATGGTGCTCCTCGCCGGGTTCAGGGACGGTCGTGCGGCTCCGACGGCTCGCGCGGCTCCTGGGATGTCTGAGACGTCTGGGGCGCGAAGAGCCGGTGCAGCGTCGCCAGGTGCTGCTGGCGCTCCTGCTCGCTCTCGGCGCTCTTGAGCGACTCCATCGAGCGACCCAGGACCTTCTTGATGAACTGCTGCAGGCTGGCGTCGACCGCCGCGGCCACCTCGTCGGACTGCTTGCGGCGCACGTAGCCGACCTGCTTCTCCTTGAGGTCCTCGAGGTAGGCGCGGAACTCGGCCACGCTGGGGCGCAGGTCCATCTCGCGGACCCAGGCGCGGAACTCCGCCAGCTCCTCCTCGACGATGCGCTCGGCCCCGGGCAGCTGCTTGCGGCGCGCGGCGAGGTTGGACTGGACGATCTCGTCGAGGTCGTCCAGACCGAAGACATAGGTCTCGTCCACCCGCGCGACGTCGGGATGGACATCGCGCGGGACGGCGATGTCCAGGACGTACAGCGGCCGTCCGCGGCGGCGGCGCATGGCGGCGCGCACCATCTCCGGCAGGATCACGGGCTCGAGGCTGCCGGTGGTCGAGAGCACGACGTCCACGTCGGCCAGCGCGGCGGGCAGGTCCTCCCAGGGACGCGCGCGCACGAGTTCGCCCTTGCCGCCGTTGAGGTCGTCCGCCAGGGTCCGCGCGCGCTCGGGGCTGCGGTTCACCACGATCAGGCCGCCGATGCCCTGCTGCAGGAAGTGGCGGGCCGCCAGGGCGCCGGTCTCGCCGGCGCCGACCAGCAGGGCGCGGTGCCGCGGCAGGTCGGCGAAGAACTTGCGGGCCAGTTCGACGGCGGCGAAGGCGACGCTGACCGCCCCCTCGCCGATCTTCGTCTCGGTGCGGACGCGCTTGCCGGCGCGGAACGCGCCCTGGAAGGCGCGCATGAGCACCGGGCCGAGCTCGTGGTGCTCCTTGGCCAGCCGGTAGGCGTCCTTGAGCTGGCCGGAGATCTGGGGCTCGCCCAGCATCATGCTCTCCAGGCCGGCCGACACCCGGTAGAGGCGGCGCACGGCCTCCCCGTCGGTCAGGCGCACGGCGTGCTCGCCGGTGAACAGCGAGGGGTCGAGCCCGGCGCCGGCCAGGCTGCGGGTCATGCTGTCGAAGGGCGCGAAACCGGGCAGGGCCTCGACGTAGATCTCGGTGCGGTTGCAGGTGCTGACCGGCACGGCCGAGACGAACCCCGGCTCCCGCGACAGGGCCGCCAGCAGTCCGCCCACGCGCTCGGGGTCGATGTGCGCGCGCTCGCGCACCTCGGTCGGCGCGAGCCGGTGGTCGATCCCCCACAGGTGCAGGCCGGCGCGCCCCGCCATCACACGCCCCCGCGCAGGCTGAAGTTGTGGAAGCTGGGGATGAAGTGGTGGATGGCGCCCATCGCCAGGACCACCGCGAGGTAGGTCAGGATCGCCAGCGTGTTCATGCGGCGGCCGCGCCAGCCCCACCAGCGGTGGCCGGCCAGGCCCGCCAGGTAGACCAGGAAGATCAGCCAGGAGGTCAGGATCTTCGGGTCGAAGGGGGTCAGGCTGCGCGCCGTCTCGGGGTCGAGCTTGTCGGCCAGGTCGTAGAGCCACAGGTGACCCAGCGCGAGGGCCCCGAACAGCAGGGGCACGCCCAGCTTGGCCGCGCCCACGCTCATGCGCTCCAGGACCTCCAGCGGCGGCAGCCGGCGGAAGAGCAGCCCGAACGTCTTGCGGGCGAGCTGGCGCGCCAGCACCAGGTAGAGGGCCGCGTAGAGGAAGCTGAGGCTCAGCGCGGTGTACGCCAGCAGCACCAGCACGGCGTGGCCGGCGTAGCCGGGGTCCTCCAGCAGTGGGTTGGCCGCCGGTTCGGCGATGGAGAACGCGCTGGCGATGAACTGCAGCAGGAACGCCACGCCCGTGACCAGGAACCCCGTCTCGCGCACGCGCAGACGGCGTTCGACCACGGCGTAGATCAGCAGCAGGGACAGCGCCAGCAGCGACAGGAACTCCAGGGGCGAGGCCATCGGCAGGTGGTGGTGTACCCGCGCGTGGATGACGGACGCCGCAAGGTGGGCCACCACGGTCGTCGCGAGCAGCCGCCGCGCCCAGCGGTGGGCGAACTTGCGGTTCTCGTAGAAGACCCACAGGTAGGCCACGAAGAGCAGCAGGTACAGCAGCGGTAGCAGGACCTCGCCCACCGTCAACGCGAGCCTCATGCCGCCCCTCCTTCGACGCGGGGACCGGCCGCCGCCAGCCGGTCGAGCACGGCGGCGGCCATGGTTTCGGATTCCTTGATGCAGGCGTTGACCGACACGCCGCGGTACGAGCTGCCGGACAGGTGCAGGCCCGGCAGGGCGGCGAGCCGCGTCTCCATTCGGCGCAGGCGGTCGAGGTGGCCGGGTTCGTACTGGGCGATGGCCCGCGGGTGGCGGAACACCCGGGTCATCACGGGGTTGTCGCGCAGGCCCATCAGCCCGCGCAGCTCGGCGACGGCGCGGTCCCGCAGGGCGTCGTCGCCGTCGTCCAGGACGTGCGGGTCGCCCGGACCGCCGGCCATGCAGTGCAGCAGGACCCGGCCGTCCGGCGCGCGGCCGGGGAAGATGCTGCTGGTCCACAGGGCGCCCAGCAGGCGGCTGTGTTCGCAGGTGGGGATCAGCGCGCCGAAGCCGTCGAGGTCGTGCGCCACGTCGCCGCGCGCGTAGCCCAGGGCGATCACGGCCATCGGCACGTAGGGGATGCCGTCCAGCAGGCCGGACAGCGCGGGGTCGAGCTCGCGCAGGTGGGCGGCGGCCGCGTGGGCCGGCGCGGCGTGGACGACGGCGTCGGCGTCGAAGGATGCGCCCTCGTCGACCCGCACGCGCCAGACCGCGCCGTCGCGGCTGATCGACGCGACCGCGCGGCCCGTGACGAGGGAGGCGCGCGGATCGTCGCGCAGGGCCCGCGCCAGGGCGGCGGGCAGCGCCGCCATGCCGTCACGGAAGGAATGCAGGGTGCCGGAGGGGCCGGCATCGGCGGCCCGCTTGCGCTGCTTCGAGATCGCCGCGAGCGCGCGGAACAGGCTGCCGTGGTCGCGCTCCAGCTCGACCATCCGCGGGAACGCGGCCGCGAGGCTGAGCCGGCGGGCGTCGCCGCCGAAGATGCCCTTGACCATCGGGTCGAGCATCAGCTCCGCGAAGTCGCTCCCCAGGCGCCGGCGCCCGAACTCCCAGACCGACTCGTCGGTGGCGGGATCGTCGGCGGCGCGGCCCAGGTCCCGCCGGCGCGGCACCAGGAGTTCGCCCAGCACGCGCAGCTTGGCGCGGGGGGTGAACAGATCGGTCTTGAGGAAGGCGAGCGGCGAGGCGGGGATCTCGCGCAGGCGGCCGCCGACCACCAGGAAGCGGCGCCGGGCCGCGTCGCTGCTGCGCACCAGCTCGTCGTGCAGGCCCAGGCGGTCGACCAGGCGCAGCGTCGCCGGCTCGTTGTCCAGGAAGCCGTTGGGGCCCCACTCCAGGCGCCAGCCGTCGTGGACGCTGGTGCGCAGGTTGCCGCCGACCTGCGGCGCGGCCTCCAGGACGTCGACCCGCAGGTCGAGCCCGCGCGCCGTCGCCCCCTCCAACAGCCGCAGGGCCGTGGCCAGGCCCGACACCCCGCCGCCGACCACGACCGCGCGCCGCGCGTTCCCTTGCAGCTTCGTCGTGACCTGCTCAGTCAAGGGTCGCCTCCGCGCGGAAGGGGTCGCCGGCCAGGCGCGCCGCCAGCGAGGCGAGCCAGGTCTCGTCGAGGTTGAGCGCGGCGCCGCGGTCGAATTCGCGCACGCCCAGCTCCTCGGCTTCGCGACGCAACTCGCGGTCGAGTTCGTGCAGCGTCTCGATGTGCTCGCAGGTGAAGCTGACCGGCTGCACCAGCAGCCGGCGGCAACCGGCTCCGGCCAGGCGCCGCGTCTCGGCCGTGATCTCGGGGCCGAGCCACTTGATGGGGCCGACCTTGCTCTGGAAGGCCAGCAAGGGCGCGGGCCCGCCCGGCAGTCGGGCCAGCCAGGCGGCGTGGCCGTCCGCGGCGAGGGCCGTGCGCACGCGCTCGTGGACGGCGCTGACCGTGGCGCGGGTCTGGCTGAGGTATGGGTCCCCGCGCTTGATGAAGCTCTCGGGCAGGGAGTGCGCCACGTAGATCAGGGCGCACTGCTGCGGGTCGGCGCCCTCGTCGGCCCAGCGTCGCAGGCCGCGGCCCGCGTTGGCGGCCAGCGTCGCGACGAAGCCGTCCAGCAGATGCCAGGCCTCGATCACGTGGACCGCGGTGCCGGGGGCGAGGCGGTCCAGCGACCGCTGCACGAAGGACAGCGTGCTGCCGTTGGTGGCGTCGGAGTACTGGGGGTACATCGGCAGGACCAGGAACTGCTCGGCGCCGCGCTCGCGCAGCCCGCGCACGGCCTCGTCGGGAAAGGGCCGCCAGTAGCGCATGGCCGGCAGCGCGATCGTCGGCCTGCCGGCTTCGCCCAGCAGCGCGGCCAGCCGGTCCCCCTGGGCGCGGGTGGTCGGGACCTGCGGCGAGCCGCCGCCGAGCCCCATCTCGAGGTACCGCCGGCGCACGGCTGGCGCGCGCCGCCAGGCGATCAGGCGGCCCAGGAGCGGGGAGAGCAGGCGCGGGATGGGGATGATCTGCGGGTCCTGGAACAGGTTGCGCAGGAAGGGCTGCACCGCGTCGGGCCCGTCGGGCCCGCCCATGCCGCACAGGATCAGGCCCGTGGTCCGGGCCGGGTCGAGGTGGTCCTGCCGGAAGCGACGCGGTGCGGTCATCCTCGCCTCAGATGGTCTTGGAGAACAGGGGTTTCCCGCTCGTGCGGTCCAGGTAGGCGTCGAACTCCATGCACAGGTTGCGCACGAAGAAGCGTCCCAGGTCGGTCACGCGCACGCGGTCGGGCAGGAACTCCACGAAGCCCTCGTCCTGGTAGGGGAGCAGGCGGGCCAGCCCGTCGGCCAGCAGCTCGTCCGCCGGCGCGCCGAAACCGGGCACGGTCAGCGCGTAGGGCAGCTCCAGGTTGCACATCAGGTTCAAGATCGCCAGGCGCCGCAGGCGGTCGTCGTCGCTGAGGCGGTGCCCCTTGACGACCGGCAGGTGGCCGGCGTCGACCGCGTTCTGGTAGCCGTCGAGCTCGGCGTCGTTCTGGACGAAGCGGTCGCACACGTCGCCGATGCCGCTCATGCCGAAGGCCAGCATGTGGGGCGCCGGGCGCGTCGTGTAGCCCATGAAGTTGCGGTGCAGGCGCCGCTCCCGCAGCGCGACGGCGAGCTCGTCGTCGCGCCGGGCGAAGTGGTCGATGCCGATCCAGTCGTAGCCGGCCTCGGCGAACAGGTCGATCGCCAGGCGGAACAGCTCGAACTTCTCGAAGCCCGACGGCATGTTGTCGGTGTTGATGAGCTTCTGCCGCGGGCGCACCCAGGGCACGTGGGCGTAGCTGAAGCAGGCCACGCGGTCGGGTCCCTGTTCGATGATGTCGCTCAGGGTGCGAGCGAAGGAGTCGCGCGTCTGCTCCGGCAGGCCGTAGACGAGGTCGAGGTTGACGCCCTCGTAGCCGGCCTCGCGGCAGGCGTGGTACAGCTCCAGCGTGCGGTCGCGCTTCTGCAGGCGGCCGATGGCCTTCTGCACCGCGGGCTCGAAGTCCTGCACGCCCAGGCTGATGCGGTTGAAGCCCTGCGCCCGCAGGAAGCGCGCCTGCTCGGGCGTGCCGATGCGCGGGTCGACCTCGATCGAGACCTCGCCCCGCGGGTCGACGGCGAAGGCGGCGCGCAGCAGCCCCAGCGCGCGCTCGACCTGCGGGTCCTTGAGGAAGTTGGGCGTGCCGCCGCCCCAGTGCAGTTGCACGACGCGCCGGCCCGGACCCAGCACGTCCACCACCGCGGCCAGCTCGCGCTCGACGCGGTCGAGGTAGGCGTCGACGGCGCCCTTCTCGGTGGAGACGACGGCATTGCAGCCGCAGTAGTGGCAGTGCTTGGCGCAGAAGGGCAAGTGCAGGTAGACCGACAGCTCGTCGCCGGGCCGCGCCGCCAGCTCGCGCAGCGCCGCGCGGAAGTCGTCCTCGCCGAAGCCGCTCGTCCAGGCCGGCACCGTCGGGTAGCTTGTGTACCGGGGGCCCGGCTTGTCGTGCTTCTCGAGAAGGTTGCGCGGCACGTCCAGGGCCATCTCAGTCCCCCTCGCGGTACGCCTGCACGGTCGCGACCAGGGTCTCGACCGCGTCCAGGGGCGCCTCCGGCAGGATGCCGTGCCCGAGGTTGAAGACGTGGCCGGCGGCGTCGCGGCCGGCGCGGCAGATCTCCAGCGCGCGGCGGCGGATCTCCTCGTGGCTGCCGAACAGGCACAGCGGGTCCAGGTTGCCCTGCACGGCCCGGCCGGGATAGGCGCGTGCGGCGACCGCCAGGTCGAGCGTCCAGTCCACGCCGAACGCCTCGGCGTCGAGCGTGCGCACGTGGTCGAGGTAGGGGGCGCTGCCCTTCAGGAAGTAGACGCGGGGCACGCCCGCGCCCTTCAGGCCGGTCAGGATCCGCCGCAGCCCGGGCATGATGATGCGCTCGTAGTCCTGCGGGTGCAGGATGCCGCCCCAGGTGTCGAAGATCTGGACCGCATCGACGCCCGCCTCGACCTGCATCAGCAGGTAGTCGGTGATCTGGTCGGCGAGCTTGTCCAGCAGGCGCGACAGCAGCGCCGGGTCGGAGTAGAGCATCGCCTTGAGGTGCCGGTAGTCCTTGGAACCGCCGCCTTCGATCATGTAGGCCGCCAGCGTGAACGGCGCGCCGGCGAACCCGATCAGGGGCGTGCGGTCCCCGAGCTCGCGCTTGATCATCCGCACGGCCTCGGCCACGTAGCCGGTGTGCTCGCGCGAGTCGACGACGCGCAGGGCGTCCACGTCGGCCGCCGCGCGCACGGTGTGGTGCATGCGCGGGCCGTGGTCGTCGAAGGAGAAGGGGGCGCCCATGGGCTCCAGCGGCACCAGGATGTCGCTGAACAGGATGGCCGCGTCGAAGCCGAAGCGGCGGATCGGCTGCAGGGTGACCTCGCAGGCCAGCTCCGGCGTCTTGCAGAGGCCGATGAACGAGGTCTTCTCGCGCACGGCGCGGTACTCGGGGAGGTAGCGGCCCGCCTGGCGCATGATCCAGATCGGCGTGCGCTCGTGCGCCTCGCGACGCAGGGCGGACAGGTAGGGGAGATGCTGCAGCGTGTCCATCGTGTCTCCGGGATGGGGCCGCCGCTGCGGGGCGGCGCCGGGGCGCGGTCGACCGCCGCGCGCCGGGAGGAAATCTAGTCGCGAAACCGGCGAATTGTGTCACGGAGACGTCATGTCGGCGGATTTTCGGGGACGGCGGAGCCGGGTCAGCGGCCGCGGGAGTCCCGGCTTGAGAAACGGGCCCCGCACCGTCCTGGTGCGGGGCCCGCCGGATTGTCGCGATCACCCGGCTGGGGCCGGGTAGGCGTCGGATCAGGGCGCCGTGTAGGGAGCGTCGCCGAAGTCCTTCACGTGGCACTTGTTGCACAGCGACCGCTGGTTGGTCACCAGGGTGTAGCCGTAGTCCTTGTTCGCCACGTCGTCGGCCGAGGCGCCGGTGTCGGTGGCCAGCGGGTGCGAGCTGATCAGGTGCGTGGACGTGAAGTCCCAGCGGCCGGCGTCCGCGAAGGGCGACGCGTGCGAACGGTGGCAGGTCAGGCACATGACCTGGTCTCCGGCCACGGGGCCCTGGGTGTAGTTCAGGGGGTCGATGGCTTCGAGGTCGACGTTGACGGCCTCGAAGGGCACCAGACCGCGGTACGAGGTGGCGGGGTCGCCGCCGGTGGTCTGGTCGGTGCTGATGTAGGCGTTGTAGGTCGCCACGACCAGGCTGCTCATGTCCTCGCCCGTCGGGTGCACGAAGTCGGTGGTGTTGCCGGCATGCAGGTCGGTGTGGCAGTTGGCGCACCACTCGCTCATGCCCGACTTGTACACGGTGTGCGAGAGGTCGGTCTCGGGCACGCCCGAGGGGCTGTTGCCCAGGGTGCGGCGGCTGTTGCCCAGGGCGATCGGGGCGGGGCTGTCGAAGTTGTAGCGGGCGCCGCCGTAGATCGGGCCGGCGCTCTCGTCGCCGTAGAGCAGACGGTAGTTCTGGTTGCCGTGCGGGTCGTGGCAGCTCGTGCAGGTCAGGTACTGGCTGTCGAAGTCGCCGCCGGGGGCCGCGGCCAGGACGGGATCCCGGACGATGCCGTAGGCCGGCGAGATGACGTTGTGGCCGTGGGTGTAGCCCTGACGGGAGCCGGCCCGGGGCGTGGTCCACGAGAAGGTCTTGGTGATCCAGTAGAAGTCGCCGCCGGCGCCCCAGCCGAAGCCGCCGGCGAGCTGGCCGTACGCGGCGTGGCAGCGCAGGCAGGTGTCGCTGGCGTTGCCGTTGTTCAGCAGGTAGGCGTTGCCCGTGGGGTGATTGACGTCCACGAGGGCGCCGTTCTGGCTGTTGTGCATGGTGTGGCAGCCGGCGCAGTAGGCCACGCCGCCGTCGTGGAACGCCAAAGCGGCGCCGCTGCTCAGGGCGAGAGCCAGGACGATGGTTGCGGAGATCAACAGTTTGTGTTTCACAGAATCGCCTCCGAGTTGTGCCGGCGGGCGAGGCCGCCGGTTGGGGTTGAGCTGGCGACCGGGTCGCCGCGACCGTGCTTCGCGCCGGCCGCCACTTCATCCGACGAGGACCAGGACCACTGCCGATACCGGAACATGCTGACAATCCGTGCGGCCCCGCGCGGGCGGAGCCTCCCTCTACTCTCCTGCTTCCGTGCTGAAGATCCCGAAAGCCTGGACGCGCCCTTCGTAGCCTTGGGCCACCAGGATGCGACCGGGCGTCGCGGCGATGGCCAGGGGGTGGTAGAGCTGCCCCGGCGCGCCGCCGAACGATCCGAATTCCGACGTGAAGTTGAAGTCTCGGTCGTAGACCAAGACCGTGTGCCGCATGCGGTCCAGGACCAACACCTCGTCGGCGGGTCCGAACGCGACGCCGACGGGGAAGGCGAGGCGCCCCGGGCTGGTGCCGGGGCGGCCGAAGGAGCCGGCGTCCGCGCCTTCGGCCGTGAGGACCAGCACGACGTGCAGCTCGCCGCCGGGAACGAAGAGACGGCCGTCGGGCGCTTCGGCGGGCCGGCCGAGTTCCGACTGTTCAGTGACGCCTTCGAGGGCGCGGTGCCAGAGCACGCGGCCGGTCGCGGCGTCGTGCTTGGTCAGCGTGCCGGCGCGCTTGTCGAGGGACATATAATGGCCGTCGGCGGTGACGATCAGGTGGTCGGGCTGCCATTGCGGCGCGGGCCGTTCGACATCGAAGCGCACCGGTTCGCCGTGCAGGTCGAGCTTGCGCAGCGTGCGCTCCCCGGCGGCGTCGCGGTCGGCGAAGACGAAACCGCCGTCACGGTCCAGGCAGCCGTCGGCGGGGGTCGAGAGGGAGGCGGCGATACTGCTGGTGAACAGGGTGATCCCGTGTCCATCGACCACATGGAAGCACACGCCCCGCTCGTCGGTGACGCACACGTCGCCGGTCGCCGGGTCGACGCTCAGAGCGATGGGGCGGACATGGCCGGATGTTCCCACGCCCAACTGCAGCATGCCCTCGTAGCGATAAGCGATCGTTCCTTTCGCCGCGAGCGGGCAAAGGAACAGCGTCAGGGCGGTGCAGATTGCAAGGCATCTTGTCATGGGGCTGTCACCGAATCTGTTGGTGGATTCACAGCGAGGGCGAGTCGGAGTCGCAAGCAACGCTGTTGTTGTCACCCATTGTGAACGCTTGTCACGGAGATATCATAGCGGTTCTGTTACTAATCCGTCAAAGGCAAAGTGAAGTGAACGATGTCATATTGCGAACAATCTTCATTTTTGACAATAAATGCCAAAATCGACATTTTGGAGTTGAGATGAAAAACCGGCCCCCTCGCGGGGGCCGGCCTGTTAAAATAGTATCCGGATTGTCGGTCTCTGGTCCCGACGATCAGCGCTTCTCGCGGATCTTCTCGGTGTGACATCCGATGCACAGCTTCCCGCCGGCATCCTCCCGGAGGACCTTTTCGAACTCAGAGCCGTGAGGGTCGTGGCAACTGGAGCAGACGATCTCGCCGCCATGGACCGGATCCGTCGTGCCGGCGCCCAGAGGGTGGTCGGTGTGCTCCTGCCAGGTGTGGCAGCGCAGACAGGGGTCGGGACCGGCGGGTGCCGACCCGGGAGCGCCTACGGCGGCATGGGGGTTGTGGCACATCGTGCACTGACGGCCCTCGGGATCGGGGTGCCGGTGGCTCGACGACTTCATGCGCTCGGCCTGCTCGGCGTGGCAGCGTCCGCAGACGGCGACCTGGCTGCGGGGCAGCAGGTTGGACACCGGCGAGGCGTGGGGAGTGTGGCACTCCAGGCAGGCCCGCTCGCCCGCAAGCGGGGCGTGGAGGGTCGCGCCCTTGAGTTCCTCGGCCAGACCGGGATGGCAGGCCAGGCACAGGCGCTTTTCGGCTCCCGTCTGCACCTTGCCGCCGGCGTCGTGGCAAGCCTTGCAGTCGCGCTTGGCGTACGGCTGGTGGACGTGCCCGTGCGTCAAACCGGCGTGCGTGCTGGCGTGCGGATCGTGGCAGGCCATGCAGTCGGCCGTCCCGAGATCGAAGTTCAAGTGCGGTTTGGCCAGCGCGGCGCCCGCGAGGTCGTGGCAGGTCGCGCAGAGGGCGGGCACCGCCTTGGACAGGAGATCCGCTTGGTCCGTGCCGTGGGCGTCGTGGCAGGTGGCGCACTTCCCGTCGGCGAACGGTTGGTGCCGCCTCGGCAGCGACTGGGCCGTTTGCAGGTCCTGGTGACAGGTCCAACAGAGAGCCGTGCGCGCCGTGCGCAGCAGGGCGGGCTGGTCCGAGCCGTGGGGATCGTGGCATGCGGCGCAGTCGCCGTCGCGGGCGGGCCGGTGGGCCAGATCCGCCCGGGGGAACAGCGTGCCGCCGCCGTGGCAGACCGCGCAGGCGGCGCCGACGCCGCCGGCTTTCAACAAGTGCTCGCCGCGGGCGGCGTGGGCGTCGTGGCAGGCGCTGCACTCGCCGTCGTCGAAGGGGGCGTGGGGGTGTTTGCGCGTCGCCGTCAGCCCGTCGTGGCAGCCGGCGCACAGCGCCTTCTGGTCGGCGATGGGCGCGGGGCCGTCGTGGCAGGTCGCGCAGTCACGGTCGTCGAAGGGCGGGTGCGAATTCGGCCGGATCAGCGCCGCCTGCGTCGAGTGGTGCGGCGCGTGGCAGCCGGTGCAGTCCAGCCCGAGGAGGTCGCGCCCGAGGTGGGCGCCCTTCAGGGCGTCGTCGTTCTCGTCGTGGCAGCGGAAGCAGAGCTCGGTCGCCGGCGCCGCCAGTAGCGAGGGCTGCGCGCCGCCGTGCGGGAGGTGGCAGGTCGTGCAGTCGTCCTGGATCGGGGGATGGACCGACTTGGCCGCCGCGACGTCGACGATGTCGTTGTGGCAGATCGTGCAGAGCAGGGGCTCCGGTGCGGAGAGCAGGTCGCCGCGAGCCGCGCGGTGGGCGTCGTGACAGGCCGTGCAGTTGCCGGCGGCGACCGGCGCGTGCGCGTGGCCGCCGGCGCCCGGGCCGGTGTCGTGGCAGACCAGGCAGATCTCCGCAGCCGGGCGGCGCAGCATGGCGACCTCGTCGCCGCCGTGGGGGCGGTGACAGTCGCCGCAGAGGCCGTCCGCGACGGGCGGGTGCAGGCTGCCCCCCTCGGGGCGGACGGCCTGGTCGGCGTGGCAGGCCAGGCAAGTCGCCGCGGGCGTCGTCTTCAACAGCGATGGCTGATCGGCGCGGTGCGGCACGTGGCAGGCCAGGCAGTCGCCGCGCGCCGCCACATCGTGGGGATGGGAGGTGACGAGCTCGACCTTGACCTTGAGGTGGCAACCGAGGCAGAGGGTCCCGGCCTTGGCGGTCAGCAGGCCCGGTTCGGTCGAGCTGTGCGGGTCGTGGCAGGCGGAACAGTCCCTCTTGACGAAGGGCGTGTGGTCCGAAACGGCGGCGGCCGCACCGTCGTCGATCTCGCTGTGGCAACCGAGGCACAGTTCTCCGGGCTGTGCGGTCAGCAGCGCGGCCCGTTCGCCGCCGTGGGCGTCGTGGCAGGCGGCGCAGTCGCCCCCGGCGACCGGTGCGTGGACCACGTTGCGGCGGAACGGATCGTCCCCGTGGCACCCGAAACAGAGTCGGCGCAGTTCGGTCCTGATCATCCCGGAGTGCGCGCTGCCATGGGCGGCGTGGCAGTCCAGGCAGGAGCCGTCGGCGACGGGGGCGTGGGGCGTCGCGGCGCCGGCGCCGGGCTGGTCGTGGCAGGACAGGCACAGGTCGTTACCCTGGGCGACCAGCGCGGTGCGGCCGTCGGCGTCTTTCACGTGGCAGGCGGCGCAGTCGCGGTCCCGGACGGGCGCGTGCTGCACGGCCAGCAGGAGCTTCGACGCGTCGGCGCTGTGGGGGTCGTGGCAGGACGTGCAGCCGACGGTCGCGTCCGCGTCGCCGTGCGCCTGCGCGAGCTTGCGGACATCGCGGTGGCAGGACAGGCAGAGGGCGTCGACGGCGACGTCCAGCAGATGCGGCTCGGCGCTGCCGTGGGGCCGGTGGCAGGCGGCGCAGCCCTGCTTCTTCAGCGGGGCGTGGACGAACGCGCGCGAGAAAGCGGCGCTGTCGTGGCAGGTCAGGCAGGACGCGTCGCCCTTCGCGGGCAGCAGGTCCGGCTGTCCGCTGCCGTGGGGGTCGTGGCAGGCGACGCAGCCGCCGTCCCGCACCGGCGGGT
>DYDD01000004.1:35810-44835 GCA_020718045.1 Fibrobacter sp.
GGTCGTTGCCCGACGCCTTCAGGGCCAGGCGGCCGACGACGCCGTGGGGCTCGTGGCAGGCCTCGCACTCCGCCTTCGCGTACGGGGCGTGCGCGTGCGGGGCGCCGGCGGCCTTCTTCTGGTCGGCGTGGCAGTCCAGGCAGGCCTTCGTGCGGAACGGCCCCGCCGCCCGGGCGGTCGCCGGGAGATGGACCGCCGACACCAGGGCCGCCAGCAGCAGGGCTGGGACGACGGCGGCGGATGCGGCGCGCTTACTCATGGCTCTC
This sequence comes from Fibrobacter sp., assembly GCA_020718045.1. Taxonomy (GTDB): domain Bacteria; phylum Krumholzibacteriota; class Krumholzibacteriia; order LZORAL124-64-63; family LZORAL124-64-63; genus PNOJ01. The sequence goes on from DYDD01000004.1 coordinate 36,077, forward strand.
CTTCGCGGTCTGCTGCGCGAGCCGTTCGCGAACGACGGCCTCGGCGCCGGGGACGATCCTGACGGTCGTGCCGGCCTCGAGGCGGGCGACCACTTCGGCGATGCTCTCGCGCGTGCGCTGGGCCTTCATGCGCAGCAGCAGTTCCTCGCGGCAATCCGCGAGCGGTCTCGGTGCGGGTGGTTCGACCTCGGTCACGACGGCGACGACCCAGCCGCCGGGCACCTCGTAGGGATCAAGGATCTGTCCGGCGCGGGCCTCGCCCGGCCGCAGGCCGAGCATCGACGGCTGTAGCCAGGTCGCGGGCAGGGCTGCGGCGTCCTGGCGGACCTCCGAGGTGCGCTTGGCCAGCCATGACAACTCGGCGCCCTGGTCGAGGCGCTGCTTGAAGATGTCTGCGGCCCCCTTCTTCTCGAGCAGGACGCTCTGGACCTTCAGGCGGGCGGGCGGCGTCAGGTGAGCCAGGTTCGCGTTGTAGAAGGCGAGGATCTCGGCCTCGGGCGGGGTGAAACGGAAACGGCCCAGGGAGTTGATCATCTCTTCGAGCACGAGGTCGCGCTCCTGCTGGGCCGCGAGGCGCCCGATCAGGGGACGCTCGGGATACCCCAGCCGGCTGGCTTCGAAGCCGAGCAGGGCTTCGCTGAACCACTTCTTGAAGAACTCGTCCCGCAGCTGCGGGGCGTCGGGCTTGTTGGCGAGCCCGTGGAAATGCTCGAAGCGCATGTTGTGGGTGAGCGCGCGAACGCGCAGGGCGCCCGACGGCAGCTTCGCCAGCACCGCTTCGCTCTCCTCCAGCTGCTTCTTCACCGCGGGGTCGGTGGACGCGTAGTCGAGGGATGCCAGCAGCGCCTCGTCCACCCGGATGCCGTACTTCTTCTTCAGGCCCTCGATGTAGGCCTCGATGGCGGCCTCGCGGCCCCGGGCCGGGTCGGCGAAGACCAGCGGCGCGGTGGCGGCGACCGAGTCCAGCAGGGCGATGATGCTGCGGGACCGGATGGTTTCGCGCACCTGGGAGGCGATCAGGTCCCGCCGGTGCAGACCCGTGCGGTACCCGTCCTGGATGATCAGCTCGTTCTGGATCAGGCGCCGCAGCACGGACGAGGGCTCGGGCATCTGCTGCTGGCCCTTGTTCATCTGCAGGGTGACGAAGAGCTCCATGTCGAGGTCGGCGACGGTGATCGTGTCGCGACCCACGAAGGCCAGGGGCGCGTCCTGGGCTGGGACGGCGGCCAGGGCCGCGGTTGCGGCGGCGAGCGTGAGCGCGACGGCGATCGGCGCGATGCGTGCGTGGAGACGGGCGGACTTCATGTCAACGTACCTTCCCCGGCCGGAGGGAATCATCCCACAGCCTGTGCATGGCCGCGGCGATCAACCGCCGCGGCGTACCCGAACCGATGATGCCGAACCAGCCCCGCGCGGGGGTGTTGTCCTGATCGACTCCATAGGCGGCCGAGACCAGGCCCGTCCCGGTATCGACCACGCGAAGATGCAGAGAGAACGGGGAGATCGTCTCCCAGGCTGCCGTCCCGGAGGCGGGGCCGTCGTCATCGATCGCCGACGGGAGGGACTGGTCGGGATCCCGGGTGATCATTTCGATCACGATCACGCTGGGTGCTCCGAACGCGCCGGCCAGCAGTGCCAGGCCCGGCTGGTCGAGCCGGCGCGGGTCCACACCGTCGGCGACCAGGACGCCGCCGAGGATGGCCGGATCCAGAACCGCGCACGCCGAGTCGGCCAGCGCGGCCTCGATCAGGCACTGGGTCGCGATCTGGGCGGTCGCGGCGGCGAAACCGAGGGGGTGGACGGACAGTGGTGCGACCGGCGCGTTGGTCCGGGTCCGATCCGACGCGGCGAGCGTCGCGACGAGCCGGCGGCAGGCGATCGCGAAGTCGATCCGCCAGGCGGCACCGCCCAGCGGGCACACCTTGGTGGCCGCGGCGCTGGTCAGGCCGGTGCCGGCGTCGATCAGGCGCCCGGACAGCTCGAGGCGTTCGCTCCCGAGGTATAGATGGACGAGCAGCAGGCGGTTCGCGCCGGCGCTGTCGAGGTCGGCGAGGAAGGCCGGCGGGAACTGCCGCCCGTCGCGGATTCGCCAGCGGCGCTGCAGGGCCTGTGAGGACCCTGCGGTCAAGGGCTCGGCGCCGTTCCGTGCGAGCGCGCCGGCGCATTCCTGCTCGCCGAGCGCGCGCAGGTCGGCCAGGTCCGCAACGCCGCTGCTGTAACCGGCGCCGGCCATGAACAGCAGGACGCAGGTGCGGCCGGCGACGTCGGGAGCGATGTCCGACCCGACGGCGGGCACCGCGGCCAGCAGGCACGGCAGCAGCACCGTCGCCGCTGCGGTGGTTCCGGCTCGGACGATGAAGAAACGGAAGGGCGCGCTTCGCATCAGAACAGGGACTCCAGGGCGTCGCGTACCGCGCGTCGCGACACGTCGAACTGGCTGGCCGAATCGCCGCCGAAGATCTTGCGCCAGAACGACGATCCGTCGCGCGAGACTTGGGCGTTCCAGACCATGGACCCGGTCTCGGTCTCCGACATGGAGAACGTGGCGGTCAGCACGTTGACCTGGCCGCCGCCGCTGCGCCGCTGACCGTACTCCTCCACCGTGCCGGTGAAGATCGCCTGGGCGTCGAGCGCCTCGCCGAGCGCGACGATCTGCTCCGGTGTCGGCGCCGTGTCGGGTCCCAGGCCGAGCCGGTTGCAGGCGGCCTGCGTCGCGCCCGGATCGACGACCTGCAGCGCCTCGGACTGCAGCAGTTCGGCCAGGAACACCGGTTGCAGTCGCGCCGCCGCGAAGCGGTCGGCACTGAGATTCCGGAAGGGGACCACCGCGCAGCGCTTGACGAAGCCCAGATCCACGTCGGGGTGGAGGAAGTGCGTGGTCGGAGCCGCACACCCGGCCAGCAATGCCAGTCCAGCGGCGAACGCGATCCGGATTCCGAGTCGAGGTGTCATCTTCCCATCTCCCGTCGCTGCGGCCGCGGGGCGGCCGCGCCTCAGAAACTCCAGTGGACCCTGAAGCTGGTGTTGAGGGGCGAGTTCCGCTCGCCGTCGCGTTCGTATTCCTGGATTTCGATCCCGCCCTCGAGCGTGAGACGCGGACGCGCGCGGCAGATGGCCTGCAAGGACGCGCCCTGCTGGTGGGAGCCGAGGCGCGAGTCGTGCTGGTCGCTGAGCGACATCTGGAGGCTGACGCTGCCGCCGGGAAGAGGGATCCAGGTCAGGTAGTGGCGGAGCATCCAGTCGTCGCGGAACCGCTGCTCGTAGCGGGCGAGGCTCGACAGCGTCAGCAGGGGGCGGATCTGCCAGCCGAGATCGAGCTGCGTGTCATTGAAGGGCGTAAAGCCCGCGCCCGCGACCGCGCTCACCCAGCGGTTGACGCGGCGCAGGTTCAAGCTGAGGCTCGGTTTCGGGGAGCAGCTGACTGTCGAGGACACGGTCCAGGACCGCGTGTCGCTCGTCGTGACGGCGTCGTCGAGACGGGCGTGGCCGACCTGCTGCTGCAGCCGCAGCGCGGGCGCCGGCTGCCACGCCACGTCCAGCGAAGCGTTCTCGGTGACTTTGTCCAGTTCGCGGCTGTGGTCCGCCAGACGCGACCAACCCAGCCGGCTCCACAGGCGATCGTGCTCGCGGCGGGTCAGCGAGAAGGCGTACCCCGTGACGTCGGTGCTGCTGCGCGTCGGGCTCTCCAGCCTGTCGACGCGGTAGGATCCGCCCGCGGTCCATGCGCCGCGGCGCCAGGTCGCGCCCAGGCGATGATCGGCGCCGCTGAGGTCGCGCGACCCGTCGTCGAAGCGGCGTTCATCGAAGCTGGTGTCGTAGGTCAGCGTGAGGTCGCGTCGGGCGTCATATTCGAGGCTGCCGGCCAGCTGGTACCGCGAGACGGCGCTCCCCGACGACGCGGCGGTTCCGGTCGCCGGTCCCTCGATTTCCAGTTCCGTCAAAGCGATCACGGCTTCGGTCGGGCCGGTCTTGACGTCGACCAGCTTCAGGCGACGCGCGGCGACGCCGGCCGTGAAATCGATGAGCCAGCCCTGGCGTCCGTTGCCCCAATCCTGGTAGACGGCGTTCGCCGCGGCGGGGGGCAGTTCGGTCCAGGCGACGCCTTCGGGATCGTCGTTGATGAAGATGCGCCAGTCCAGGAATGCCGGGAAACGCACGACGTCGGCGACGTGCAGGACGGCCCGGTTCATCGTGGTCGTCTCGCCGAAGTCCACCACGAGGTTCCGGAAGTCGCCGCCGAACTCGCGCACGACGCTCTGCTCGTCGCCGATGTCCAGGCCTGCCGGCTGGTCGAGGTCCAGGTCGATCAGCGCCGGCAGCGGCGTCGGCAGCGGTTCGAGGGGGTCGAGGCTTTCGGGCGTCCCGTCCAGGACGTAGCCGACCGACAGCGGCACCAGCAGCGTATGCCGGTCACCGCCGAGATCGATGTCCTGGCGCAGGAACCGGCTGCGCGCTTCTACCGCGTACCGCAGCCGGTTGTCTTCCAGCCGGCCCGCTTTCCGATAGACGAGGCTGTGACTGGTGAAGAGTCGGCTGATCCCGCTGCTCACGATCCGGGTGTCGTTGCGCGTGTAGCCGTAGCGCAGTTCCCCGCAGCGTTGCCAGGTGCGTTGCGCACCGGCGCTCAGCATCCGGTCGCGGTTCTCGGTCTCCGGCAGGGGGGCTTCGCGACGCCAGGATGCGGTGTCGTTGTAGCGCAGGTACCACTCCCCCCAGCCGAAGACGCCGCGCGCGTTGGCGCTCCAGTCCAGCCGCTCGTCGAGGAAGCCGTCCTGGCCGGCGCCGCGCCAGGTCTTGCGGAAAGCACCGGCCGAAAGCAGCGCGCGCAGGTCGCCGCCGCGATAGGTCAGCGAGGCCGAAGGCTGGTTCAGGACGGTCGTGAGGTCGGTCGCGAGGCCGCCATACCGGCTCGTCAGGTCCTCACGGCGGTTGCGGAATTGGAGACGGCCCGCCAAACCGGGCGCAAAGCGGATGACCTGTTCGTAGGAATCGTCGAGGTACAAAGAACCGGTCGTGAAGGCCTCGCCGCCGGCGCGGCCTTCCTGGCGGTTTCCCTGCACGTCGAACTGACCGTCGAGCGCGAGTGCGGCGCCGGCGGTGAGAACCAGGAACGTGAAGATCCCGGCGACAACGAATGTTGACTTACTGAGCAGCACCGGTAGAACCGATCCCGTCGCAGGTGTTGTCGGCGGGGAAACCCCCATGGCTCCCTAGTATATAGCGTGGAACCGGGAGAATTCCCGTTTTTTTTCCAACACATCGATCATGAGGATCGTTTCCATCGACCTCGAATGATTTTACGCTCAAGGTTTGTTTTTGATATGTCGACATATATAGCACTATGAGTGAAATTTCAGTAGATAATGTCAATTCAAGGGTTCGGTTGGTGGCGATCATGGCGATCCTCTTCGCGCTGGCCGCCGGCCTGCCGGCTACGGCGGGAACGGGTCACGAACAGGTCGCCTGTGACCGCTGCCATACCGGCGGCGGTGCGGCGACCGTGTCCGGCGATGCTGCCTGCCGCGTTTGTCACACCTTCGAGGTGCACGCCAATGCTGCCACGCTGGTGTTTCATGCCCGGCCGAACCGCGACTGCCTCGATTGCCACGCTTTCCACGCGCCCGAGCTGGTCCGCGCCGGCGCCGCGATCTTCCGCTTCGCCCATGGCGATGCCGCGGCTCGAGACCTGTGCCGATCGTGCCACGCGCCGGGCAGCGACCTGGCGGCTCTGGGTGACGACCACCGTGCGGCGGCGGCCGTCTATCACGTCGACTCCAGCCATCTCACCGGGCTGACGCCTTCGCAGAGTTGCCTGCTCTGTCACGGCGGCGCGTCGGGCGACGCCCGCGCTCAACTGGCCGCCTCGCCGGCCCCGCGCTTCGCCGAGCACGCCAGTCACCCCTTCGGCGTAGCCGTGCGGCCCGGTGTCGGGGGCGGCTTCCCGGTCCGGCCGCGGATCGACGCGCGGATCGAGCTCTTCGGCGGCCGGATCGAGTGCCAGACCTGTCACAACCTCGCGGGCGGCGCCGCCGACCTGCTGGTCGCGCTCGACGGGCCCGACGGTCTCTGCCTCGGCTGCCACGGCCGCGCGGGATCCACCCGGCCCGCGATCGCTGCCGCGACGCCCGTTCAGCCTCCGACCGCGACGGCCAGCGCCTCGCGCGCGGCCGCGACGGTCGTGTCGATGTCCTCGTCGGTGTGGGCCGCGGAAACGAAGCCCACCTCCCAGCCCGACGGCGCCAGGTAGACTCCGCGCTCGATGAGCGCGCGGTGGAGCCGGCCGTACGTCGGCATGCGCGTGCCGTCGACCGCGTCGAAGCGGATGGGCGCTTCGGCCTGGAACACCGTCCAGAACAGGGAGCCCTGCCGCACGACGGTCGCGGTCGCGCCGGCCGCGGCGGCCGCTGCGCGCAGGCCCGCCTCCAGCCGCGCACCCTTGCGCTCCAGCTCCGCGTAGAATCCCGGCCGTCCGATCTTCTCGAGCGTCGCGAGGCCCGCGGCCATCGCCACCGGGTTGCCGCTGAGGGTGCCGGCCTGGTAGACCGGCCCCAGCGGCGACACCTTTTCCATGACGTCGCGCCGGCCGGCGTAGGCGCCGACGGGCATGCCGCCGCCGATGATCTTGCCGTAGGTGCCGAGGTCGGGCTCGAGGCCGTACAGCGCGGCGGCGCCGCCCGCCGCGACGCGGAAGCCGCTGATCACCTCGTCGAAGATCAGCAGCGCGCCGTGGTGCCGCGTCAGTTCGCGGCACGTGCGCAGGAACGCCGGCGTCTGCAGCAGCAGGCCGGCGTTGGCCGGCACCGGCTCGATGATCAGCGCCGCGACCTCGTCGCCGTGGGCGGCGAAGAAGCCGCGCAGGCGCTCCTCGTCGGCCAGCGGCAGCACGGCCGTGTGGCGCGTGACGTCGGCCGGCACGCCGCCGCTGCTCGGAGTGCCGAAGGTGGCCAGGCCGCTGCCCGCGTCCACCAGCAGGCTGTCGACGTGGCCGTGGTAGCAGCCCGCGAATTTCACGATCAGGTCGCGCCCGGTGAAGCCGCGGGCCAGCCGCACCGCGCTCATCACGGCCTCGGTGCCCGAGCTGACGAAGCGCACGCGGTCGCACCAGGGCAGGCGCGCCAGGAAGGCCTCGGCCAGCAGGACCTCGCGGCGGCTCGGCGCGCCGAAGCTCGCGCCCTCGGGCACGGCCTCGAAGACGGCCGCCTGGACGTCGGGGTCGGCGTGGCCGAGGATCAGCGGCCCCCAGCTCTGGCAGTAGTCGAGGTACTCGCGGCCGTCCTCGTCGGTGAAGCGGGCGCCCCGCGCGCTGCGGAAGAACAGCGGGTCGCCGGGCACGGACTTGAAGGCGCGCACCGGCGAGTTGACGCCGCCGGGCAGCGCCTCCCGCGCGCGGTCCCACCAGGCGGCGTTGCTCATCGGATCCACCCCCCGCGCAGGGCGTCGCGGCCGTGGTAGGTGATGATCAGGTCGGCGCCCGCGCGGCGCATGCCCAGCAGGTTCTCCATGACGACGGCGCGCTCGTCGGCGAAGCCGGCCTTCACGGCGGCCTTCACCATCGAGTACTCGCCGCTGACGTTGTAGCAGACCACCGGGCAGAGGGCCTGCTCGCGCACGCGGCGCACGATGTCCAGGTAGGCCAGCGCCGGTTTGACCATGACCATGTCGGCGCCCTCCTCCATGTCCAGCAGCGCCTCGAGCAGGGCCTCGCGGCCGTTGCGCGTGTCCATCTGGTAGGTCTTGCGGTCGCCGCGAGGCGCGCTGTCGCAGGCGTCGCGGAAGGGCCCGTAGTAGGCGCTGGCGAACTTCGCGGAGTAGGCCAGGATCGAGGTGTTGACGAAGCCCTCGTCGTCCAGCAGGTCGCGGATGGCGCCGACGCGGCCATCCATCATGTCGCTCGGGCTGACGAGGTCGGCGCCGGCCTTGGCGTGGGCCAGGGCCATGCGCGCCAGTTGGTCGGCGCTGGCGTCGTTGACCACGACGCCGTCTTCGAGGAAGCCGCAGTGGCCGTGGCTCGTGTAGGCGCACAGGCAGACGTCGGTGATCAGCACGACGTCGCGGCCGAAGCGGTCGCGCAGGGCTCTCAGGGCCTGCGGCACCAGGCCGTCCCCGGCGACGGCCGCGGTGCCGTGGTCGTCCTTGTGCTCGGGGATGCCGAACAGCAGGTGCGAGCGCAGCCCGAGCTCGACGTCGGCGGCCACTTCCTCGACCAGCTTGTCGACCGAGACGTGCGTGACGCCGGGCATGCTCGCGATCTCGTCGACGTGGCCGCGGCCCTCGACCACGAAGTGCGGGGTGATCAGGTGGCGGGCCGCGATGTCGGTCTCGGCTACGAGTTCCCTCATCAGCGGCGTCGTGCGCAGGCGGCGGGGGCGGTGCAGCAGGTTCATGACGGCATCTCCCGGTATGAAGGGTCCGTGACGGGGCCCAGGCCGCAGACCCGGGCCATGGCTGACAGGTCGGGTGCGTCGGCGACCTGGGGGTCGAAGCCGGCGGCGCGGGCTGCGGCGGCCGTGGTCTCCCCGATCGCGACGCAGGGCGGGCGCAGCGCGTAGGCCGCGGCGAAGGCGCCCACGGCCGACGGGCTGGCGAAGAAGACGAGGTCGCCCTCTTCGAAGGGATGTCCGGGCAGTTCCACCGCGGGGATCGGTTCGGTGCGGTACAGGGGCAGCTCGACGACCGTGCAGCCGGCGGCGCGCAGGGCGGCGGCCGGTTCGGGGAGGCGGCGGTCGGGGCCGGGCAGCAGCACGCGGGCGGGCGCCGCG
>DYDD01000004.1:44854-45741 GCA_020718045.1 Fibrobacter sp.
GGACCAGCTCAACGCCGTCGCAGCCGCGCGCGCCGAGATCGTCGCGCCAGCCGTGGTCGGCCAGGGCGGCGGCCGTGCCACTGCCCAAGGCGCCGACCCTGACGGTGCCGGGGGACAGGCCGGCGTCGGCGAAGGCGCGCACGCCCTGGGGCGAGGTGAACAGGACCCAGTCGAAGGCGGCGGGGTCGACGTCGGCCGGCGACGGCAGGGGCGAGTAGCGCAGCAGGGGGAGCTCCAGCACCGCAGCGCCGACGGCCGCGAGGGCCTCCCGCCAGGGGCGGCACTGGGCCGCTTCCCGGGTCAGGACGATGCGCCGCGGCCGGGTGTTCATGCCGGCTTCCCTTCGCGGTCCCTGATCCGGCGCAGGGCCTCGTCGCCCAGGGCCTCGGGGTCGGAGCCGTCCAGCCGCAGGTGCAGCGGCGTGCCGACGCCGTCGCGCGGGCTCCAGAAGGCGCTCAGCCGGAAGCCGTCGCCCAACCGGCGCACGTTCACGCCGAAAGGCAGTTGGCAGCCGCCGTCGAGGCGCTCGAGCAGCGCGCGCTCCACCGCGACGGCGCGGCCGTCCGGTTCGCAGTGCAGGCGGTGCACGAGGTCGCGCACGCGCGGTTCGTCGCGGCACTGCAGGGCGAGCATGCCCTGCGCGGGGGCGGGCACGAAGTCATCCACCTCCAACGGCAGCACGCAGAGGTCGCCCAGGTCGAGTTCCAGGCGCAGCACGCCGGCGCGCGCCAGCAGGATCGCGTCGTACCGGCCTTCGCGCAGCTTGCGCACGCGCGTGGGCACGTTGCCGCGCAGGTCGGCGATCACGAGGTCGGGGCGCAGGTCGCGCAGCTGGGCCTGGCGGCGGGCCGCGCTGGTGCCGATGCGCGCGCCGTCCGGCAGCGGGA
>DYDD01000336.1 GCA_020718045.1 Fibrobacter sp.
GACCATCGGTAATCGTGAACCCCAGACCATCAAAGAGCTCGCCCCTGCTCAGTCATTGCGCCGAATGGAGCTTTCGAACGCGTCGTGGGACGGCGAGGTCCCGGCCCGGGTGAGTTGACCGGAGCATTCCGCGCGGTCCAGATCTCGTCCGACCGTATCGGTATCGTGGGTGGGGTAGATGCGCCTATCGTCATGTTCGGGTCGCGCGGAAACATCGTTTGGTTGGATGACAACGACAACCCGGCCGGCGAGTACTTGGCGGGCGGCGATCCGGGTACCGTGCCCGTGTGTGTGCTTCGGGAATTGCGCTATGCGGGAAGCGGACTCCTGGTCGCAACCTATAGGTGCGAAGTGGAGTATCCGATGATGTCGTTGGTGTTGGAGCTTGCTGTGCTCGATGCACAAAGTGGCGCCCGGGAAATCGTCGCACGCAAGTGCAACCGAACGGATATGCGGGATGAGGCCATAAGAGAAGTTGACTGTTATGAGTCGTTTTCCGGCGGTCGCTGTGACATCAGCCGAGCGGGGAGGCTGGCCTTGGCGCCCGAGCGCGACCAGTGGTTGCTGGCTGTCCGCAATGTCGATGGCTCTTGGGTTGTCCTGGAACGACCCTGGGTGCCTGCAGCAAGGAGCGCCATGTCGAAGGAACGGGCCCGCAAGGGAGTCGGCGACGATTCGGCTGAAATCTTTGACAAAGAACCTGCAATGGGCCTGGTGCGTTGGCGTCCCGATGGAAAACTGTGGGTGGAACCGATCGGTGTGGACTTGCCCGTCAACATCATCGCTTGCTTTGATGAGCTGTCCGAGGATCTGACTCTGGTGCGACGTGTTCATCTCGAAGTCCCGGGCTTGGTTCGGGGTAGCGAACTTCTGGTGATGGAGGATGGGCGTTTTGTTTTGCTCGAGGGGTTTTCCGACGATAGCGAACATGCTGACAATCCGGTCGCGCCGGCAGTAACCTTGTTGACGCTTATGGAATCGCACCGCAAGTGATCTGGAGCGTCTAGTCGACTGGGAACGAAGACGCTACGCGGCAGCTCCCGAACCCGGTCCTAACGTGAACGTCCGACCCCGCGCGTCGGATCAGGGCACCAGCAGGATCTTAACGGATTCCGCCCAGCTTGGGCCCGCCATGCTCGCCAGGTAGGAGCCGGCGGCGGCCCGGCGCCCGCCGTCGTCGCAGCCGTCCCAACGCGCGGTGTAGGAGCCGGCGTCCAATTCGCCGTCGAGCAGGACCCGCACGACTCGGCCGCCGAGATCGTGGACGGTCAGCCGGACGTGCCCGGGGCGGTCGAGCCGCCAGCGCAGCGTCGTGGAGGGATTGGCCGGGTTGGGCGAGACGACCAGCGCCGCCGCCGTCGCAGGTGAGGGTTCGTCGACCGCGGTGGCCGCTGTGAACTCGTAGCAGCCCAGGTCGACCTGCGCCCCTTGGAGCCGGTCGCGCCCGGCGAGGTCGAATTCCGGCAGCCAAGCCGACGCCGACGCGACGTCCCCCGCGTCACGGCAGGGGGATGCCGCGCTCGGGTCGCCGGGGCCGTGGACGGCGGGCCGGAACAGCGGGTCCAGGTCCAGGCCGCCGACTCCCTCGCCGTAGCCCTGGACGTCGCTGTACCGGATCTGGCAGGCCCGCGGCTCGAGGATCTGGTAGAGGTCGTGGTGGTTGGTCGCATTGCCCCAGACCACGCAACCGAGGTAACGAGGGCGGCTGTGGTAGTGGTCGACGCCGCCGGCGGTGCGGTCGAAGACCTCCGGGTTGAGCACGCGGTTGCCGATCACCGTGACGTGCACCAGGCGGGGGGAGCAGAGGCCGGCGAACACCGCGCCGGCGCGGCTCCAGGCCGTGTTGTCGTGCAGCAGCGAGTTGACGAGCCGCGGCGCCGCACCGTAGTGCGCGGCCAGCGCGCCGCCGCGGTCGGCGCAGTTGTGGCGCAGGACGCAACCGGACACCTCGAGCTGCGAGCGGCCCACCACGCGCAGCGCGCCGCCGGCGCCGTCGAAGCCTTGCCCGCCCACGCGAGCCGCCCCGTCATCGAGGCCGAGGCCGGGCACCGCCTTGGCGTACTCCAGGACGCAGCCGCGCAGGAACGACGGCGGGTTCGCGGCCGGGACGTTCAGCCACGTGATCCCGTTCCAGCAGCCGACGGTGTCCTGGCTCGTGTCGAAGGCGCCGGGATCGGCGGCGGTCCAGACGACAGGCCGCAGCGGCGTGCCGTGCGCCTGCAAGGCGCCGTCGCGCACCACCAGGCCGAAGTAGCCGGCGAAGCTGACCGTCACGCCGGGCGCGACGGTCAGCACGGCGCCGTCGCGCACCGTCACGTTCGAAGTGACCAGGATCGAGGCGGCGTCCCAGGTCGTGTCCGCGACGATGTCGCCGCCGACGGTCAGCGAGGCGTCGTGTGCGGGCGGCGGCGCGACCGCCGGCGCGGCGGCCCGCCCCGCGC
>DYDD01000337.1 GCA_020718045.1 Fibrobacter sp.
CGGGACGCCGCCAGCGCGGCCGCGAACGCCGCGACCGGCGCGTCGAGCCGGCCGGCTGGGACCGCGCCCACGAGCGGTCCGTCGAGCAAACCGGCGGCGGTGTCGGTGTCGTGCGTCATCATGGTGCGGCGACGGCGGGGCGCGGCTCAGCCCCCGAACGTCTTGCGCTCCTTCCCGAAGGGGGTGATCGCCCGCAGCCTCTCCACGATGCGCGGCAACGCGGCGGCCGTGTAGTCGATCTCCTCCTCGGTCGAGTAGCGGCTCAGCGAGAAGCGGATCGAGCCGTGGGAGGCGATGAACGGCACCCCCATGGCCTTCAGGACGTGGGACGGCTCCAGGCTGCCCGAGGTGCAGGCCGAGCCGCTCGAGGCGGCGACCCCGGCGCGGTCCAGCAGCAGCAGGATGCCCTCCCCCTCGATGTAGTCGAAGCTGAGGTTGGTCGTGTTGGGCAGGCGGCGTTCCGGGTCGCCGTTGACGCGGCAGTCCGGGACGGCGGCCAGCACGGCCCCCTCGAGGCGGTCGCGCAGCCGCCGCACGGCGACCTGCTCGGCCTCGCGCCCGGCCGCCGCCAGCTCGCAGGCCCGTCCCAGGGCGACGATCCCCGGCACGTTCTCGGTGCCGGCGCGGCGCCCGCGCTCCTGGTGGCCGCCGGCGATCAGCGGGCGCAGCTTCGTGCCGCGCCGCACGTACAGCGCGCCGACGCCCTTGCACGCGTGGAGCTTGTGCCCCGACAGCGACAGCAGGTCGACGGTGGAGTCGGCCATGTCCAGCGGCAGCTTGCCGACCGCCTGCACGGCATCCACGTGGTAGACGGCGCCGTGCTCCTTGACGATCCGGCCGATCTCCTCGACCGGGAAGACGACCCCGGTCTCGTTGTTGGCCGCCATGACGCTGACCACCGCGGTGTCGGGCCGCAGGACGCGCCGCAGGTCGTCGGGGTCCAGGTTGCCGCGGGCGTCCACCGGCAGGTAGTCGACCTCGTAGCCCTGCCGGCTCTGCAGCTCGCGGCAGAGGCCGAGCACCGCCGGGTGCTCCACCGACGTGGTCACGAGGTGGCGCTTCCCGGGGTGGGCGCGCAGCGTGCCGACGATCGCGAGGTTGTCGCTCTCGGAACCGCCGGCCGTGAAGACGATCTCCGCCGGCAGCGCCGCCCCGATCAGCGCGGCCGTCTGGACGCGGGCGCGGTCGACGGCGCGGCCCGCCGCGGCGCCGAAGGCGTGCATGCTCGACGGGTTGCCGTAGTTGCCGGACAGGAAGGGCAGCATGGCCTCGACGACTTCCGGCGCGACGCGGGTCGTCGCGTTGTTGTCGAGGTAGACCCCGTCCGGCGGGCGCGGCGGCAGGCCCTCCTGCAGGTTGAAGGTCACGACTTCACCTCGACGACTTCGAGGTCCGGGCTCACGTGCTCGCGCAGCTGCTGCTCGACCCAGCCCTTGATGGTGGCGCCGGAAGAGGGGCAGCTGGCGCAGGCGCCGGTCAGCTTCACGTGGACGCGATGGCCCCGGATCGCGACCAGTTCGATGTCGCCGCCGTCGGTGCGCAGGGCGCGGGCGATGTCGTTCTCGAGCACCTCGCGGATCTGGCGGGACCGCTCGTCGTCGACCGCGGGCATCTCGACCTGCACCAGGCCCGCGGGCGCGGCCTCGAGCTCCTGCCAGACCTCCTCGATGAGGTGGCGGATGTCGTGGTGGCAGGCCGTGCAGCCGCCGCCGGCCTTGGTGTAGTGGGTGACGTCCTCGATCTCGCGCAGGCGGTACTGGCGGATCGTCTTGATGATCGTCTCGCGGCTGACCTGGAAGCAGTGGCAGATCTCGACGTCCTGGACCAGCAGGCCGCAGGGCACGTCGCGCCCCTGGCGGCGGTAGTAGTCGACCATGGCCGCCTCGAGCGCCTCGCGCCCCATGACCGAGCAGTGCATCTTCTCGCGCGGCAGGCCGTCCAGCTCGCGGGCGATGTCCTCGTTGCTGATGCGCGCCGCCTGCTCGAGGGTCAAGCCCTTGAGCATCTCGGTGAGCATCGACGACGAGGCGATGGCACTGCCGCAGCCGAAGGTCTGGAAGCGGGCATCGGCGATGCGTCCGTCCGGGCCGAGCTTGAAGCACAGGCGCAGGGCGTCGCCGCAGGCCATCGAGCCCACCTCGCCCACGCCGTCGGCGTCGTCGAGCGCACCCACGTTGCGGGGGTTCATGAAGTGGTCGAGGACCTTCTCGGAGTAATCCCACATGGCGGTGACCTCGCGTTGGCGGCGCCGGACGGGCCGCCAATCAGGACCGGGCCCATCCACGGACAAGGGTAACCCATCGCCTGCGGGAATCAAGACCGCGGGCGGGCCGTCAGGCGGCGCGGCGCGACAGCCAGGTCTCGGCCAGCAGGACCAGCGCGGCGAGGCCCAGGAGCCAGGGCGCGAGCTCGCGGCCGCCCGCGCCGGC
>DYDD01000338.1 GCA_020718045.1 Fibrobacter sp.
CGGTCGCCGCCAGGTGCAGCGTGCCCGCGGTGGCGGCCAGCCGCTGGGGCACTTCCAGGCTGCGCCGCAGGCCCGCACCGAGCGATTCCGGCGCCAGCAGCCCGTTGCGGTAGAGGCCGACCACGCGCGAGTAGGACGCGAGCAGCCCCACCATCAGCATGGCGAACGCGTAGGCGGCCGCGAAGACCAGCACCGCCGACAGCCCGCCTTCACCGGCCCCCATCGTCCGCCTCCTTCCCCGCCAGCGGGTGCGGCCAGCCGCGCCGGGCGAGCAGTTCCGTTTCCCGGACCCGCATGGCCGCCGCCTCCGGCGGCGACTCGTGGTCCCAGCCCAGCAGGTGCAGGGCGCCGTGGACCGTCAGCAGCGCGAATTCCGCCGCGACGTCCCAGCCGTGGCGCTCGCAGCGCCGGCGCACGAATCCCGGGGCGATCACGATCGAGCCCGCGTCGCCCGGCTCTCCCGTCTCGCCGCCGCCGACGTCGTCCCACCACAGGTCGCACGCGGCGTGCCCTTCCCCCGCGCGCACGGCGGGGGGGCCGACGCCCCCGGCGGCCAGGTTCCCGAAGGAGAGCACGTCGGTCGGTTCCGGCTTGCCGCGGTAGAGCCCGTTGAGCCGGGCCATCTCGGCGTCGTCGACCCAGACCTGCTCGGCGGTCCACCCGTCCGGGCCGACGGGTTCGGCCAGGGCCGCCAGCTCGCGCCGCGCCGCGTCGTCCGGCGCCTCGTCGCCCGCCGCCGTTCCCGCGGCCAGCCGCATCACCGTCGTCAACCTCATGTCCAGTCCCTGCCGTGGAGCGACTCGGCGCGTTCTCGCTGCCCCGGGTAGGGGATGCGGGCGTGGTGGATCCCCGCCAGCAGCGGCACGAAGGCCTCGCGCACCGCGGCGATGTCCCTCAGCGTCAGGCCGCAGTGGTCGAGCTCGCCGCAGAGCATGCGCTCGTCGGCCACCTGCTTGACGACCTCGCGGATACGCCCCGGCGTGGGCTTGGCCAGCGCGCGCGTGGCGGCCTCCACGGCGTCGGCGAGCATCAGGATCGCCGTCTCGCGGCTGCGCGGCTTGGGGCCGGGGTAGCGGAAGTCGTCGACCTTGACCGTCTCGTTGCTCTCGTTCTGCAGGGCCTTGTGGTAGAAGAATTTCATCACGTGCGTGCCGTGGTGCTCGGGGATGAAGGCGACCACGGCCTCCGGCAGCCGCCACTGCCGCGCCAGCGCGATGCCGTCCTTGACGTGGGCGGCGACCACCAGGGCGCTGAGGCTCGGGCTCAGCTCGTCGTGCTTGTTGGGGCCGCCCCCCTGGTTCTCGACGAAGTACTCGGGCTTGCTCAGCTTGCCGATGTCGTGGAACAGCGCGCCGACGCGTGTGAGCAGGGAGTTGGCGCCCACCGCGCGGGCCGCGTTCTCGGCCAGCTGCCCCACGACCTGGCTGTGGTGGAAGGTGCCCTGGGACTCCAGCGCCATCCGCTTGAGCAGGGGGTGGTTGAGGTCCGACAGCTCGATCAGCGTCAGGTCGCTGCACACGCCGACCCGCGGCTCGACGATCGGCAGCAGGAACAGGCCCAGCGCCACCGACGCCACCGGCGAGAGGGCGGCCACCAGCGCCTCGTGCAGGAAGCCCACGGCCCGGCCCCCGCCGGCGGCGCGCTCGAGCCCGACCAGCAGCACCCCCGCCGCGGCGAGGATCGCGATCGCCTGGTAGAACTGGCCCCGCTGCCGGATGCGCCGCATGAAGGTCACCGCCAGCAGCCCCATCACCAGCCAGGCCACCGCCGCGGCCGCGCCGGCGGCCTCGTGGAAGCAGAGCAGCCCGACCGCCAACAGGGTCATCGCGTAGCCCACGCGGTCGCGGAACAGCACCGTGGCCAGCATGCCGAGCAGGGTGATCGGCACCGCGAACGGCCCCAGCACGGGGCGCGCCAGGCAGGCCGCGCCGGCGAACAGCACCGCGCCCAGCAGCAGGGTCGCGGTGACGAGCCGCCGCGGCTCGCGCAGCAGCTGCGGGAAGTGGAGCGCGGCGATCCAGCCGAACAGCAGCAGCAGCCCCAGCACCAGCGTCGAGCGCGCGGCCTGGCGCCAGAACCGCGACCCGCCGCCCGGCTCGCCCCGGGCCGTGAGGTGGGCCTGGAGGGCGTCGAGGTCGAGCGCGTCCTGGGCGGTCAGCCGCACGCCCTTCTCGACCACGCGCTCGCCAGCCAGGAACGAGCGCTCGACGGGCACGGCCTGGCGGGCGGCGAGCCGGTGCGCCCGCGTGTCCTCGTCGCTGTAGACGAGGTTGGGCAGCACCAGCGGGCGCAGCAGCAGCCCGCCCCAGGCGGCCGGTTCCGGACCGAGGCCCGCGGCGGACAGGGCCTGCTGGAGACGCGCCGCCACGGCATCCTGCGCGGTCAGCAGCGAGGCGTCGGCGACCGTCTC
>DYDD01000339.1 GCA_020718045.1 Fibrobacter sp.
TCTCGCGCTACGCCGCCGGCACCATCGTCGAGGCCAAGCGGGGCGTGCCGCTCCCGAAGTGCAAGGCGCTGCCAAAAGAACTCCGCGCGCGGCATCCGTTCAAGGTCCGGCGCGCGACGAAAATCCCCGCCGGCTTCGAGATTCCAGACGGCGCGCGCTGGCGTGTCGTCGAGGTTCTCAAAGGCGAATGCGCCGGCAGCGTGCCAGAAGGCCTGTTCGACCCGGACGATGCCGATGCCGAGGGCGCGCCGATCCTGATCCCGGTGGGCTGCCCGGCCTACGCCTTCTGGCTGCGCCGCCGCGGCGGCGGGGTGACGTTCCACCACGGCGAGCCGGCCGCAAACGGTTGGACGCTGTTTCCGTTCCAGCCCGACATCAACACCTATGCCGTCGGTGGCGATGCCTACTGCCTGCTCGCCGTCGTGCGCACCGGCAGCGACAAGAACAAATGGTTCGCGCTGGATCAGAACGTCTTCGCCGACCTGGTCATCGAGGAACGCGAGGACAAGAGCGGCAAGCCGGTCGGCATCAACGCCTCCGACGGCTCGCTGCAGCCCGGCGTGCCCGCCCGCAAACACCGGGTCTTTCAGAATGCCGACGGCGACGTGATGAAACCGGAAACGAATGCCGTCGAGCGCAAAGGCTTCACCGCGCCGTATCGCCGGTTCTGCCCGCTGCATCCGTTTCAACTCGTCAACTTCCCGTCGCGCTCCGGCAGCGTGGAGGGGCAAAAGCGCGATTGGCGCCGCGTGGCCGTGGCCAGCGGCCAGGTCAACAGCGGCAGCGAAGTGCAGGCGCTTGGCAACTTCATGAGCGACCACTACGGGCCGCACATAGCGATCCCGCGCAACTACCGGCTCAGCCGCGGCACCGATCTCATCGCGCGCAAGAACAGCACCGGCGTCATCAACCCGACACACCCGCTCGGCCACACCGCGCTCTGTGCCGAAAACTCCCGCCGCTACTTCTGGATCGAATCGTCGCTGGCCTTCCATCGCGGAAGCACCGCGCCGGCGGGCGGAGCGACGATCCTGAGCGGCACGTTGGAGGACATGCAGGCCCGCTGGGAGAATTATCCCGACCAGGCCGAGTGCGATCTCTACATGGGCGACCGCGGTTTCGGGCGGCGTTTTGAGGACAGCGAGCCGGCGCCGGACAATGAAGTGTTGCTCACCGCCGGCTGGGGGCCTTGGGTCAACGGCCAGTTGAAGACACCGAAGGCGCTGTCGTCGGTCATCGGCAACACGACCGCGCGCGTGGTCATCGGCTGGGTGGACGTTGGCAGCGACAACCCCGCCTCGCCCGATTTCCACAAGGTCACGATCTTCCAGAACGTCCGCTCGCACCTGACCCTCGACGCGGTCTCCGGCCACGGCGGCAATGCCGACGGCCATCCGGCGCGCGAGTTCGTCTGGACTGAGCCGGGGAATTTCCTCCGAGTCGCGGGCTGCTACCACTACCAGCGCCGCAACTTTTGCAGCGTCAAGTTCACCCTCGACAACAGCAGCCAGACGTTCGCCGCCCAGGTCTATGGTGAGGACTCGGCCGCCGAGCGGTTCCTCGTTCGCGCCAACCGGCGCGGGTCCGTGCCTCCCACGCCGGAGAATCCGCTCGGCGTCGGCGAGTTCATCGAGGACACCGCGCGTCCGAAGCGCACGACCTGGCAGACACCCGACCGCTACCTCAAAGACCCGTGGGGCTTCAACGACCACTACGAGGAACTCGACGTCACGCACCTCCGGTGCATCGCGCCCGGCGGGGCGAAGTATTACGAGGCCGACGCCGCGTGGATGGATTGGGAGAGCATCGAGGACGCCGAGGCGTGGCAGAAACCGGTCTCGCCGCGCGCCTTCGCGGAGGACTTCTTCAACAATCCGGGCTACGCCAGGGCGCGCGCGGCTGCCGACGGCGGCGGCTGGGTGTTGAAAGACGAGGAGGGCAATGCGATCAGGCCGCCGGAGGATTACGACTTCGAGCAGAGCGAGGACGTGCGCAACGGGTGGGTCGAGTCGCCGCTCGATGCCGACCGCGCGTTTGAGTATGCCGAGTTCCTCTCGGAGGAGTTCAAATACGAGGCGAGCGGCAACCCACCGCTGCACGATTTTGAAGGCGGCTACATCTACGGCCCGGTGTTCTCGCCGATGCAATCCAACTACGTGCCGAAGCCACCCCTCTACGACGAGAATCCCTACTGCGGCCACGTCCTGGTGAACAACGGCGAGGACTTCTTCTACATGGTCGCCGGCCGCTGGCTCGTGCGAACGAGCTGGCCGCATCCCGACGGCGTGGACATCCGGCAGCGGCGCGAGACCTTGCCCGGCGGCACCGTGATCTACAGCGACCTCTACCGCGTTCAATGAAATCCGAAATCTCCAATCTCAAATAAGCCTTCCTCCCGTGAATCAGACCCTCTACATCAACACCAGCCGCCGCTGCCTCGTCTCCGGCGTCA
>DYDD01000057.1 GCA_020718045.1 Fibrobacter sp.
TTCCGGTCCCCCAAGAATGCGATTTCCCGGCGCGCCGGTCAACCCCGGCCGTCCGGACGACGGTGCCCACGCACGCCCCCGGAAGGATGCAGGCCATGGCGATCGAGACCACCCCGCGGATGGTGCAGGCAGTCTACGAGGCGAGCCGCGAGCGGCTCGCGGTCGTGCGCAAGCGGCTGGGACGCCCGCTGACCCTGGCCGAAAAGGTGTTCCTCGGGCACCTGGACGACCCGGCGGGGCAGGAGCTGGCCCGCGGCGAGGCCACCCTGGCCCTGCGACCCGACCGCGTGGCCATGCAGGACGCCACGGCCCAGATGGCCATCCTGCAGTTCATGCAGGCCGGCCGCGACGAGGCGGCCGTGCCCACGACCATCCACTGCGACCACCTGCTGCTGGCCTACAAGGGCGCCGTGGCGGACAAGGCCCAGGCCCTGGACAGCAACCGCGAGGTCTACGACTTCCTCAGCTCGTCGGCCGCGCGCTACGGCATGGGCTTCTGGAGGCCGGGCTCGGGCATCATCCACCAGATCGTGCTGGAGAACTACGCGTTCCCGGGCGGGCTGATCATCGGCACCGACAGCCACACGCCCAACGGCGGCGGCCTGGCGATGGCGGCCTGCGGCGTGGGCGGGGCCGACGCCGTCGACGTCATGGTGGGCATGCCCTGGGAGGTCAAGCACCCGAAGATCATCGGCGTGAAGCTGACCGGCGCGCCCGACGGCTGGACCTCCCCGAAGGACGTCATCCTGAAGCTCTGCGGCATCCTGACCGTCAAGGGCGGCACCAACGCCGTCATCGAGTACTTCGGGCCGGGCTGCGCGGCGCTCAGCTGCACCGGCAAGGCCACGATCACGAACATGGGCGCCGAGCTGGGCGCCACCACCAGCATCTTCCCCTACGACGCGCGCATGGCCTCCTACCTCGCGGCCACCGGCCGCGCGGAGCTGGCCGCCCTGGCCGATGGGAACCTCGACCTGCTGACGGCCGACCCCGAGGTCGCCGCCTCGCCGGCCGACTACTACGACCAGATCGTGGAGATCGACCTCTCGACCCTCGAGCCCCACATGGTGGGACCGCACTCGCCCGACCTGGCGCGGCCCGTCGGCGACCTGGCCGCGGATACGGCGCGCGAGGGCTACCCCGCGACAATCTCCGCGGCCCTGATCGGCAGCTGCACCAACTCCTCCTACGAGGACATCTGCCGCGCGGCGGACGTGGCGCGGCAGGCGGTCGCCAAGGGCCTGAAGATGAAGACGACGCTGTGGGTGTCGCCCGGCTCGGACCAGATCTACGAGACCATCAAGCGCGACGGGCAGCTGGCCGCGCTCGAGGCGGTGGGCGCCACGGTGCTGACCAACGCCTGCGGGCCCTGCATCGGGCAGTGGCAGCGCGACGACATGGCGTCGGGCGAGCCGAACTCCATCGTCACCTCGTTCAACCGCAACTTCCGCAAGCGCAACGACGGCAACCCGGAGACCTGCGCCTTCATCGGCAGCCCCGAGATCGTCATGGCCTACGGCCTGGCCGGCACCCTGAGTTTCGACCCGCGCCGCGACGCGCTGACCGATGCGAAGGGCGACGCGGTCCGCCTCGACGCGCCCGCGGTCGCCGACGAGCT
The DNA here is from genome assembly GCA_020718045.1 of Fibrobacter sp. GTDB lineage: Bacteria > Krumholzibacteriota > Krumholzibacteriia > LZORAL124-64-63 > LZORAL124-64-63 > PNOJ01. The sequence goes on from DYDD01000057.1 coordinate 1,619, forward strand.
GCCGCCCCGCGGCTTCGTGGTCGCCACCGGCGGCTACCAGGCGCCGCCCACCGACGTGCGCGGCGTCGAGGTGCTGGTCGACCCGAAGAGCGACCGCCTGGCCCTGCTGGAGCCCTTCGCGCCGTGGCACGGCGGCGACTTCGCGGACCTGCCGGTCCTGATCAAGGCGCAGGGCAAGTGCACGACCGACCACATCTCGATGGCCGGGCCCTGGCTCAAGTACCGCGGCCACCTCGACAACATCAGCAACAACATGCTCATCGGCGCGGTGAACGCCTTCAGCGGCGAGATCAACCACGTGAAGAACCAGCTCGACGGCAGCCTGGGCGAGGTGCCGCAGGTGGCGCGCGCCTACAAGGCGGCGGGTCGGCGCTGGCTCGTCGTCGGCGACGAGAACTACGGCGAGGGCTCGAGCCGCGAGCACGCGGCCATGGAGCCGCGCCACCTAGGCTGCGCCGCGGTCCTGGTGCGCAGCTTCGCCCGCATCCACGAGACCAACCTCAAGAAGCAGGGCATCCTGCCGCTGACCTTCGCCGACCCGGCCGACTACGACCGGGTGCAGCAGGACGACCGCGTCGCCATCGGCCCGCTGGCCGAGCTGGCGCCGGGCCGGCCCCTGCGCGTCACCCTGACGCACGACGGCGGGGCCACCGAGTCCTTCGAGGTCCGGCACACCTTCACCGCGGAGCAGATCGCGTGGTTCCGGGCCGGTTCGGCCCTGAACCGGATCAAGTCCGCGCGGGCCTGAGCGGACCCGCCTGCTGACCGCGGCTCCCCACCGGAGAGGTCGGCTCCCCGCATGAGATCGTACCACCGCATCTCGCTCACCTACCTGGCCGCGGGCGTCCTGTGGATCCTGCTGTCGGACCGGTTCCTGGACCTGGCCGCGCCCGAGGCCCTCTCGAGGCTGCAGACCTACAAGGGCTGGTTCTTCGTCTCCATGACCACGCTGCTGCTGTACGGCGCCCTGCGCCGCCGCGAGCTGCACCTGCAGCGCACGCTGGACGAGTTGGCGGCCGCGCGGGCGCACTCCCGCGAGACCGTGCAGTTCGTGGCCTCGACGTCGCACGAGCTGCGCACGCCGCTGGGCGCGATCATGGGTTTCTCCAGCTTCCTGCTGCAGGAGAAGCCGGGCCCTTTGAATCAGGACCAGCGCGAGCAGCTGGGCCACGTGCGCGACGCCGCCCGGCACCTGCAGGCCCTCACCAGCGACATCACCGACCTGGCGCGCCTGGACGACGGCCGCGTCGCGCCCGCGATCGACGACTTCCCGCTCGACGCCCTGCTGGAGCAGGCGGCCGCCAACGTGAGGGAGCAGGCGTCGGCCAAGGGCCTCGCCCTGTCCGTCGCCGGCGTGCCGGGCCTCGTCCTGCGCCAGGACCGGCGCCGCCTGCTGCAGTGCCTGCTGAACCTGCTGTCCAACGCCGTGAAGTTCACCGACGAGGGGGAGGTCGCGCTGCGGGCTGCGGTCGAGGGGGGCACCCTCAGGCTCGAGGTCCGCGACACCGGTCCAGGCATCCGGTCCGCCGAGCGCGAACTCCTGTTCCGGCCCTACAGTCGCCTCGACACGCCCGCCACGCAGCGCGCCCACGGCACTGGTTTGGGCCTGTTCATCACCGGCCGCCTGGTCGAGGGGTTGCTGGCCGGCCGCGTGGTGTTGGATGACGCGCCGGGCCGCGGCAGCATCTTCCGCCTGGAAATCCCGGTCCACCACCCCGCCGGCTGACCGCCGACATCCCCGCTCCAGGACCGCGCCCGGCCGCCGATGCAGCATTGCGTGCTGGACGCCGCATCCCTGCAGGCGCATGCTGACGGGGTCCGGCTGCCGTGAACCGGGGAGGCTTCCTTGACGCCGCCGCGACGACATCCCGCCCGCTGCGATCCGCGCCCCTTCGTCTGGCTGCTGGCGCTGCCGCTGGCCGCCGGCTGCGCGCGGGCGCCGGTCGCCGCCGACTCGATGACGGCCGCGGCGACCGCGGCGACGGCCGGACCGGTCGAGATCGTCGCCTGGCTCGACGACGACCCGGGCGGGCCCGCCAGGCTGCCCGTCGCCGCCCACATGATCGCCTCCGCGCGCGACGACACCACCCGCTCCTGGCTCTGGGTCCAGGTGGAGCTCCACGAGAACCAGGACGTGCGCCTGCTCGGACCCGGCGCGCTGAGGTTCCGCCTGGAGCTGGCGGACGGGACGATCCGCGAGGTCCTCGACGATGGGGTGCGCGTGCCGCTCGACGCCGGGGCCAACACGTTCCTGAATTCGGCCACCGGGCCGATCACCATCCGGGCCGGCCACGCCCACGGCTCGGCGACCTGCGTCCCGCTGCTGGTGCGGCTGCCGTTGCAGGCCGGGCCGCCGCCCGCGGTGCGCGGCGTCGCGGCGGTGGCCGGGCGCTGGCTGCGCCACTGACCTTCCCGCCGTTTCCCGGAGGAACCCGTGACCTTCTACGCCGACTGGGTGCGCGCCCAACCGCTGCTCTCGGCCGCCCTGCAGTTCGCCGTGCTCGGCACGCTGGGGGAGATCGTGGCCGCGAGCCTGCGCGCGCGCCGGGCCGCGCTGCCCTGCACGCCCGCGCAGCTGGCGGCCAAGACCGCGGCCTGGGCCGTGCTGGGCCTGCTGATCAAGTTCGGCTTCACCGGCATGAAGGGCTTCGTCGCGGGGCTGCTCGAACACGGGCTGCTACCCGCCTGGTGCGGCGAGGGCGTCGGGCGCGCGCTGGCCGTCTCGGTCCTGACCAACGCCTTCTTCGGGCCGCAGATGATGGCCTTCCACCGCTGGGAGGACAACCTCATCCTGCGCCGCCGCGGCTACGCCGGGATCACGACCGCTTGGTGGTCGCTGGTCTGGTTCTGGATCCCGGCCCACACCGTCACCTTCAGCCTGCCGGCCGACTACCAGATCGGGCTGGCCGCGCTGTGGGGGCTGGTGCTGGGGATCATCCTCGGCTTGAGCAAGAAGTAATCCCGCCGGCTAGTCTTCGTCGCGCTGGATGCGCGCACGTTTTACAGCAGCCCGACGGCGTTTGTCGTCCAAGCGCTTGAGACGGGAGGCCCGGGTCGGCTTGGTCGAAGTGCGGGGCTTCGGGAGTTCGGCGGCGCGCTGCAGCAGGGCGACGAGGCGGTCGATCGCGTCCTGGCGGTTGCGCTCCTGGGTGCGGTGGCGACGGGCGTCCAGCACGATGACGCCCTCGGTGGTGGCGCGGCGGCCGGCCAGGCGCAGGGCGCGCGCCCGCACCGCGTCGGGCAGGTTCGGGGAGTTCGCGGCGTCGAAGCGCAGCTGGACCGCGGTGGAGACCTTGTTGACGTTCTGGCCGCCGGGACCGGACGCGCGCACGAAGCTGAACGACAGCTCGTCGTCGGCGATGCGGATGTCCGGCGTGACCTCGATCATCATGTTCCCCTGCGGACAAGAACAGCGGCCGGGCGCGAACCCGGCCGCCGCATGGTAGCAGGACCGCCGTCGCGGCGCTAGGCCGCGAACGCGACGTACTTGTCGGCCGGCACGTTGCAGACCGGGCAGCGCTCGTGCGCGTCGCCGAAGACGGTGTGGCCGCAGACGGGGCAGATCGACACCTTCGTCACATCGATGTCCTTGCCCGCCTTGACCGCCTCGAGCGCCGCGCGGTACATGTCGGCGTGGATCTTCTCGGCCTCGACGGCGAAGCGGATGCTGCGCTGGGCGCCCTTCTCCTGCTGCAGCTGGGCCACCGCCATGTAGGCGGGGTACATCTCGTCCACCTCGAAGGTCTCGCCGCCGAGGGCGCCCTGCAGGTTCGCCGCGGTGTCGCCCACGCCGGCGAGCTCCTTCAGGTGGTTCACGGCGTGCACCTGCTCGGCGTAGCTGATGGCCTTGAACAGCAGGGCCACCTGGGGGAACCCGTCCTGGGCGGCCTTGTCGGCGAAGGCCAGGTACTTCACGTGCGCCTGGCTCTCGCCGGCGAACGCGTCCTTCAGATTGTGCTCGGTCATCGCGCGCATGGAGCCTCCTCGGGTTGGTCGGGATCGGCTTTCCGAAACATGGTACGATCCGCCGCCGATTTCAACCGATGGTCAGCAGCACGATCCCGCCCACGGTCAGCGCCATGCCGAGCAGCGTCTTGAGCGTGACGGGTTCGCCGCCCAGCGTCAGCGCCAGCAGCGCCCCGAACAGGGGCGAGGTGAAGGCGATGGGCATGACGCGCGTCAGCGGCGCGCCCTTGATGGCCGTGTAGAAGCAGAGCATGCCGATCGAGCCCGCCACCACGCCGCCCCCGACGACCATGTAGAGCAGCGACCGCGGCCCCGCGGTCGCCAGCGCCTTCCAGTGGGGCGCGCTCACCGCGCCCAGGATCACCAGCGCCACGGCCGTGCGGATCGTGATGCCCAGCTGCGGCGGCAGGTGGCCCAGGTGCAGGCCGCGCTTCTCGAAGTAGCCGCCGAAGCCCCAGGCCGCGGCGGTCAGCAGGGCGAACAGGTACGGTTTCATCGCCGCGCGCTCCTCTGGCGGAGCGCCTCGTAGGCGAGCAGCGCCGCCGCCACGCTGACGTTCAGGGAGTCGGCCGTCCCCAGCATGGGGATGCGGCAGCGGCGGTCGGCCGCCGCGAGCATCTCGTTCGACAGCCCCGTGTCCTCGGCGCCCAGCAGCACCGCCACCGGGCCGGTCAGGTCGCAGGCGGTGTGCAGGTCCGGCGCCGCCGGCGTGGTCGCCAAGAGCGGGATGCCGCGCGCGCGCAGGAAGTCCAGGATCTCCGCGGCGCCGGCGCTGACCGTCGGCACGGTGAACACCGCGCCGGTCGAGGCGCGCAGGGCGTTGGGGTTCCAGGGGTCGGCGCCCGCGCCGCAGGCCAGCACCGCGGCGACGCCGGCGCCGCTGGCGGTGCGCACGACCGCGCCCAGGTTGCCCGGCTTCTCCACGCCTTCCAGGACCAGCACCAGGGGCTCGGGCGGCAGGGCGAGCGTGTCCAAGGACCACTCCGGCGGCCGCGCGACGACGATCAGCCCCTCGGGCTTCGCGCGGTAGGACGCCTTCTCCAACACGCGCGCGCTCACCACGACGATCTCGATCCCCGAGCGCCGCAGGTCCTCCAGCAGATCCCCGCCGCCGTGCTCCGCCAGGACCTCGGGGCAGGCGTAGGCCTCCTCCAGGACGAGTCCGGCCTCGAGCGCGCGGCGGACCACGCGCAGCTCGTCCAGGAGGATGACGCCCTCACGCTGCCGGTCGCGGCGCTCGCGCAGGCGGACCAGCCGCTTGATCCGCTCGTTGCCGGGGCTGGTGATGGGTTCAGACATCCCGCATCCCTTCCAGGGTGTCGCGCACGGCCGCCGGCAGGGGCGCCACGCGCCGGGCCGCGTAGTCGAAGCCGACGAGTCCGGTCTCGGCCAGGGCGATCGGCGCGCCGGCGCGCGTCACGCGGTAGGCCAGGCGGAAGCCGGCGCGGCCGGTCTCGGCCACGCCCACCTCGAACCGCAGGACGTCGCCGGCGAAGGCTTCGCCCTGGTAGACGATCACGGCGTCGCCCAGGATCAGGGAGATCCCGCCGCAGTCCGGCTCGCTCCAGCGGTGCGCGGCCAGGAAGGCGACGCGGGCCTCGTGCAAGAGGGACAGCAGGCGGTCGTGGGCCAGGTGGCCGCCGTAGTTCACGTCGGTGATGCGCACGGCCAGTTCGCAGGCGAACGGGTAGCTCGGCAGCGGCGTCAGCTGGGCGCGGGGCACGGCGTCACTCCCGGGGCGGCGGTCAGGTGGTCAGGATGCCCGCGATGGCGGCGGTCATCCAGCTGGCGAACGCGCCGGCGAACATCGCCCGCATGCCCAGGCGCGCCACGTCGCCGCGGCGTTCGGGGGCCAGGCTGCCGATGCCGCCGATCTGGATGGCGATGCTCGAGAAGTTGGCGAACCCGCACAGCGCGTAGGTGGCGATCACGATGCTGCGCGGCGAGAGCGTGCCGTCGGTGATGGCGCGCTCGAGCTGGATGTAGCCCAGGAACTCGTTGACCGTGATCTTGGTGCCCAGCAGGTTGCCGAAGGTCGCCGCCTCGCTCCAGGGCACGCCCATCGTCCAGGCGATGGGGGCGAAGACCCAGCCGAAGATCTGCTGCAGGGAGAGCCCGACTAGGCCCAGGCCGGCGTCGACCATCGCCACCAGGGCCACGAAGGCCAGCAGCATCGCGCCGATGTTGGCCGCCAGCTTCAGGCCGATGCCCGCGCCGCCGGCGGCGGCGTCGATGACCCCGGAGTACTCGCGCGGGATGTCCAGCTTCGCCCCGTCCGCGGTCAGGGACTTCTGCGTCTCGGGGTACATGATCTTGGCCATGACCAGGGCCGCTGGCGCCGACATGACGCTGGCGGCCAGCAGGTGGCCGGCGTCGATGCCCAGGCGCACGTAGGCCGCCATGACGCCGCCGGCGACGGTCGCGAAGCCGGCGGTCATCACGGCCATCAGCTCGGAGTTGGTCATGGTCTTGACGTAGGGGCGGATGACCAGCGGGGCCTCGGTCTGGCCCACGAAGATGTTGGCGGCGGCCGACAGGGTCTCCGCGCCGCTGGTCTGCATCGTGCGGCGCATGACCCAGGAGACCCCGGCGATCACGCGCTGCATGATCCCGAGGTGATACAGCACGGCCATCAGGCTGGAGAAGAAGATCACCGTCGGCAGGACGTGGATCGCGAAGATGATGCCCAGGGGCACCAGCTCGCCGGTGGCGGAGTTGGTGACCTGGACGAAGCCGCCCTCGGGCCCCGGCTGCAGGAACTGCACCACTTCGGCGTTGCTGCGGAAGAGGTTGCCGAACAGGAAGGCGGCGCCGGCGTCGGTGAAGCCCAGCACGCGGGTGATGCCGATGCGCGCGCCCTCGAAGATCGCGCCGCCCCATGGGGTGCGCAGCAGCAGCAGGGCGAAGGCGAACTGCAGGGCCAGCCCCCAGCCCACGATGCGCCAGCGCACGCGACGGCGACCGTTGCTGAAGACCAGCCCCAGCCCCATCAGCACGAACACGCCCAAGAGCGAGACCAGGTTCGGCAGTCCCATGCGCGCCTCCGGTTCGAAGTGGCTGGGAGTGTACGCCGGAACGCCCACCCGGCGTCCAGTCCGATTTGCGCGTGGGCCGGCTTGGCCGCCGGTTGCCAGGTCGACCTCGAGCGGCTAGGGTTGCGGGATGACGACCAGGGAAGGGAACGGCCCCATGACGACATCGCCCCGCAGCGAGGCGCCCGCGCCGCCGCCGCCGCGGGCGAAGCTGCCCAGGACCGTGGTCGGCCTGGGGCTCGTCAGCCTGCTGACCGACATCTCGAGCGAGGCGATCTTCCCCCTACTGCCCGCGTTCCTGGCCTCCCTCGGCGCCTCGAACGCCTTCATCGGCCTGATCGAGGGTTCGGCCGAACTCGTCGCCAACCTCCTGAAATACCTCACCGGCCTCGCCGCGGACCGGCGCCGGCGCCTCAAGCCGCTGATCCTGGCCGGCTACGGGATCTCGACGCTGGCGCGGCCGCTGGTCGCCTTCGCGCAGGCGCCCTGGCACGTGCTCGCGGTGCGGGTCGGTGACCGGGTGGGCAAGGGCGTGCGCACCAGCCCGCGCGACGCCCTGATCGCCGCCGCCACGGACCCGTCGCTGCGGGCACGGGCCTACGGCTTCCACCGCGCCATGGACCACGCGGGCGCCGCCGCCGGCACTCTGCTCGGCGCGGGCCTGCTCTGGTATTTGGGCGCGGGCGAGGAAGGAGCGGCGAGCGCCGACCAGATGCGCATCGTCTTCCTGGTGGCCGCCGTGCCGGGGGTGCTGGCGATGGTCGCGCTCGCCCTGACGCGCGAACCGGTCCGCACGGTGCCCGCGCCCGTGGCCCCGCGCGCGCTGCCGCCGGCCCTGAAGCGGGCGCTGCCGCCGTTCGTGCTGTTCGCCTTCGCCAACGCCACCGACGCCTTCATCCTGGTCAAGGCGGCGCGGCTGGGCGCGCCGGCGATCGCGGCGCCGCTGCTCTGGCTGGCCCTGCACCTCGTGAAGGCCGCGACCGCCACCGCCGGCGGCCGCCTCGCCGACCGCCACGGCAAGCGCGACGCGCTGGCGCTGGGCTGGGCCGTCTACGCGGTCACCTGGGCGGCCGTCGGCTTCGCGGACACCTTGCCGCTGCTGTTCGTGCTGGCCGCCGTGTACGGGACGTCGCACGGGCTGGTCGAGGGGGCGGAGAAGGCGCTGATCGCCGAGCTGGCGGGCGGCGGCGGCCGGGGCCGGGCGTTCGGGACCTACCACCTGCTCATCGGGTTCGGGGCCCTGGCGGCGAGCACGCTGTTCGGCGCGGTCTGGGATCGGTTCGGCAGCGTCGCGGCGTTCGCCGGCTCGGGCGCCTGCGCCCTGCTGGCGGCGACGGCGCTGATCGCGACGGTGCCGAGGCGCTGAGCGCGGGCCGTCAGCGCCCGCAGCCCGCGGGCAGCGCCCCGATCAGGCCGCAGCCGTCGTCGGCGTCGGCGGATGGTCCGCGCACGGCGGCGGCCGTGATGGACGACATGCGCCACCTGCACTCGGTTCTGATGTTGCCGGTGGGGTCTTACGAGCTGAAGAGCTATAACTGGTTGATATTGCGGCGGTTGCCGAAATTGGTTGAGATAAGCTGCTAGAATTGAATTGAAAACTATTGTTCGGTTGGCATACAATGCTGTGGGAATGCCGATCTCACACTGCCATACGCCAGAACGGGCCGATGTTTGGTCATTCCCCGCATGACGACGGTCGGTCGACGGCCCATGTCCTGTGATCAAGGTGTTCGTGACTCGACCAAGGAGGATGATGATGTCGTTCAAGGCTAACAACGCGGACCTCCGCTGCCTGCATGCCGCAGCCTACACCCTCGCCACCCTGGTCGTCGCCGGCGCTGCCTGGTGCTCGCCGTGCCGCCAGAACCCGGAACTCTCGAATGCCCGCGTCATGCTCGCCGCCTTGCCCCAGGAAGAGCAGGACGTGCGTGAGGCCGCGGTCGAATCGACCCTGGTGCGGATGCCGGGAGCCGGTGAAACGTTCCTGTCGGCTCTCATGAGCTGGGGATATCTGTCCGCGGGCACTGCCGATCCCGGGCTCGGCGGCTTGCCGTACGCCCATTCCGAGTACTCCACCTACAACTCCCGCCAGTGGGGTTATACGTATGCGAACCCGGTCACGGTAGCCGTGGGGCGTTCCAGCTTCCGCACTTCGGGGCTGTGTTTTACCAGCCCTTTGATCCTGGATCTCGACGGCGACAGCGAGCCGAGCGTGTCCGGGGGCACCTGGGAGCCTCACGTGGGGCTGGACTTGAACGGCAGTTGGGTGCTGTTCGATATCGACGGCGATGGCTACCAGGACCTGACCGAATGGGTGGGTCCAGCCGATGGGCTGCTGATCGGTCCCGAGAACGCGTTGTCGGTCGGGTCGAACGAGGAAGGGGATCTGACCTGGACGGGTCCTCTGTGCGGGCGCGACCTTCTGGGATCGGCTGGCGGTTTCCTCGACGGCTTCGAGAAACTCGCCCAGCTTTACGACCTGAATCAGGACAGGATCGTGTCCGGATCGGAGTTCGCGGGTTTGTACGTTTGGCGGGATCTGAATCAGGACGCGGCCATCCAACCGGGCGAACTCGATCACCCCCACGATCTGTCCGTCGCCGCGTTACGTCTACCGGATGCCGGATCCTGCATCGGAGCTTTCGATCACGCATCGGGGCAGGGTTTCATGTGGGACTGGTGGCCGTCCTACCTGCAAGGCTACCGGCTTTGGAGCGTGGGCTCGACTGAACCTCCGTCGGTGGTACCGCTGATCGACTTGCCCCTGCCGGACCTCGCATACCTCGGTGAGTCCCTGCCCATCGGCCCTGACTTCTGGATCGACGCCGCCGCCCTGGCGGCCGCCGGGGTCGACTTTCCATCGGTGCGGCTGGTCGGGTTGTCGCCGGATGGGAACTGGCTGGTCGTGCAGGACCGCACGCCCGATCCGGCCGGAGTCGCCGCGGGGTTGGTGCGGCGGCTCTGGATCCTGCCGAGGCCGAGAACAACGGGCAACATCGTTCCGCGCATCGTCCCCGTGCCGGCTACGGACATCATGCAGTTTGTCTTCGCAGACGAGGGGACCGCATTCCTGGTCACCGATAACGGTGGCAGTCTGCTGCAGTTGGACTTGGCGTCCGGAGCTCTCGCGCGGGTCCACGCGCACCATGTCGGCGAGGCCGGTCTGCGTTTCAGCGGACGTGCGTTCTGGAGTCCCCAGGGCGCGTGCTTCTCGGGCTGGTTCCACAACGCGGAACTGGCCAGCCAGCACGAAGCCATCATGATGTACACGGACGCGATGGGCGCTCCGTCGCTCGTGGAGGTCGCGAACCACGAGAACGTCCTGGCGGGAGTCGAACACCTGGGCGTTGTCGTTGGCGAGATAGCGGTAGGACCGGAATTCTACCATTTCGTCGTCAGGACGGAATCCGGCGGCTCCCTTCTGGTTGTTTCCCGCGAGGGGGTGGTCACCGTCGCCGACGACAACGTCCTGCCCCACGGGCTCGCCGGCAGCGGCGACCGGGTGCTGTACTTCCGCAAGACCGTCGATCAGGCAGTGCCCGAAGTGCGTGTGTTTGATGCGCTCAGCGGCGAGAGCTGCGTGCTGGGCGCCGGCGATTACTGCTATCCGTACCTGGCGGACGCTGGCAACATCGCCTATGTCACCAGCATCGATTGGCAGGCCAAGACCCTCACGATGTGGCGCGGCCAGGTTGTGCCCGGCTGCCGGCTGCAACCCGTGTTGGTCACGGCCGGTATCGGGGCCGTTCGTGTATCCGAGAACGGCCAGCTTCTCGCCTACCTCGGTCCGGACGGGCTCTATTGGGGAGCGATGACGACGACGGGTATCGAGTCCGAGACGAGTGGCTTGTTGCGACTGAATCAGAACAGCCCCAATCCGTTCAATCCGCTGACGTCCATCAAGTACGATGTCCCAACAAACTGTCGGGTGACGCTGCGGGTCTACGATGTCAGGGGCGCCCTAGTCTGCTCGCTGATCGACGCCGACCTCCCTCGCGGCACCCACCAATCATTCTGGGACGGTCGCGACGCGTCTGGCCGGGGGATGGCGTCGGGGAGTTACTTCGCGCGGCTGGAGGCCGGGGGGAAGGTCGAGACGGTGAGGATGAGTCTCGTCAGGTGAGTGTCCGGCAGGCGGAGACCGGTGTACCGCAGTGTCGGCCGGCTACTGGATCGGGGATTCCGCAGCAAAGTGGTGCTCCAATGATTGAATCGCCCGTAATTCGTTATTCTCAAACCCGGACATCGGAGGTGTTCCCATGATGCGCAACCGTTACCTGGCCTTGATTGTCGCTGCATGCGCGACCCTGATTTCTTCTCACGCGGTCGGTGATCCCGTGGAATGGCCTTTAGCGGCGGGTGGTAACGGGCATTTCTACGAGGCCGTATCGTGTGACGATTGCTCATGGCACCATGCACGAAATATGGCCCATGGCAGATCATGGCAAGGATGTACGGGTGAGTTGATGACCGTAACTTCAGCCGAAGAGCATGAGTGGTTCCTGCAAAACGTTGGCGGCTTTCAGTACTATTGGCTCGGCGGGTGCCAACAGGCGGGTTCGGCTGAACCAGCAGATGGCTGGGAGTGGGTAACTGGAGAACCTTGGGATTATACAAATTGGTATTGTGCTGCGCCCGGCGAGTGTGAACCTAATAATCTCGGCGACGAATGGCTGTTGCAGACGATTTGGAGAGATTTCAGCAATGACTGGAATGACGTCAATAACTACCACATCTCGGCCGGGTTCTTTGTCGAGTACAATATTCCCGTCGTGCCGACTAGCAACGAAAGCTTTGGGGCCATTAAGTCGATGTACAAATGACTGGCATGGCGGTGGCTCGGGCGCCTGCGCCCTGCTGGTGTAGCCTGCCAGTTTATTCTGCCCCGCCGTGCCAGA
>DYDD01000058.1:0-4845 GCA_020718045.1 Fibrobacter sp.
CGCGACGACCACGGCGCCGGCGACGGCCAGCGAGCGCCCACGCCGCCGCGGCAACGATGCGACGGCGGCGCCGGTCAGCAGGGCCAGGCCCGGCACCAGCACCAGCCGATAGCGCGAGACGACGAAGAACAGGCTCTGCACGACGACGATCAGCAGCAGGCCCAGCGCCCACGGCCGCAGCCGCGGGTCGCGACGCAGCGCCAGCGCGACACCCGCCAACCCGCCCGCCGCGAGCAGCCCGTAGGGGACGCAGAACAGCCGCAGCACCGGCGCTTCGCGCGCCCAGGCGGCGTGGGGCGAGATCTGCGGGATCTCGGCCGCCACCAGGTGCAGGCGGACCTTGCGCAGCCACAGGCCGGCCGCGTGCAGGGGCTGCTCCTTCACGGCGCGCCACGCCTCGGCGGCCCAGGCGCGATCGGCGGCCCCCTCGTCGGCCAGCTCCCGGCCGAGCCGCTCCGACAGGAAGCGGCGCCCTGACGGGTCCTCTCCGACGTCCAGCCCCCGGAAGGACTGGTACATCCCGTTGGCCTCGCCGCCGTTGCCGATGTAGAGGTTGATGCCGGCGTTGAGGCTCGGCCCGGCCGGCCGGCCCAGCCGCGCGGTGTTGGACAGGACGAAGGGCGACAGCGCCAGCAGCGCCGCGGCGAGGATCGCCACCTGCCGGCCGCGGCGATCGGCGTGCCCGGCCGCCAGCAGCGCCGGCACGAGCAGCAGCAGGGCGGTGCCGCGCAGCAACGCGGCGAGTCCGAGGCACACGCCAGCCGCGGCGGCCTTCCGGCGGGAACTGCCGGCGCCGTTCCCGCCCGTCGCGATCGCGAGCGACATGCCGAGCGTGGCCAGGAAGGTCAGCGGCACCTCCATCAGGGCGGACCCCGCGAGCACCGCTCCCGGCCGGTAGAGCAGCCACAGCAGCGCGGGCAGCCAGCACGCCCACGGCGGCAGCAGTCGCCGGCCCTCGCGCAGCAGCAGCCAGGCCGTCCCCAGCCACATCGCGAACTGGGCCGCGCGCAGACCCCACGGCGGCGGCCCCGACCGCACGCGATGGGCGTCCAGCACGCGCCCGCCGCCGGTCGCCGCCACGAGGTAGGGGTAGAGGGGGGACATGACCGCGGGCCGTTCGGGGACCAGGCGCCCGACGGCGATGGCGGCCCCCTCGCGCAGGTAGTGCGCCTCGTCGAGCACCGGGACGCGGGACAGGGGGGTGCGGTCGAGGTCGCGCCACGCCGCGCCCCACGCCGCGGCCACGACCAGCGCCGCGGCCGCGGCCGCGAGCCGTCCCCAGCGATTCCCGGTGACGGAGCGGATCATCGAACTCCCCGCGTCACACGCTGAAGCGGATGTTCAGCACATCGCCGTCGCGGACCTCGTAGGACTTCCCCTCCAGGCGGAGCTTGTTCAGCTTCTTGGCCTCGGCCAGGCCGCCGGCGGCGATGAGGTCCTCGTAGGCGACGGTCTCGGCGCGGATGAAGCCGCGTTCGAGGTCGGAGTGGATCACGCCCGCCGCCTCCGGCGCCAGCGCGCCGCGGCGCAGCGTCCACGCGCGGCACTCGTCCTCGCCCACGGTGAAGAAGCTGTGCAGGCCCAGGGCGCGGTAGGCCGAGCGCACCATGCGGTGGGCGGCGGGCTCGGCGATGCCCAGGTCGGCGAGGAACTCGCTGCGCTCCTGCGGCGACAGCTCGGCCAGTTCGGCCTCGACCTTGGCGCAGAGGTCGACGACCTCCGCCCCGGTCGCCGCCGCGGCCGCGAGCACGTCCGGCGGCACGCCGCCCTCGTCGCCGTTCAGCACCAGGATCAGCGGCTTGAGCGTGAGCAGGGAGAAGCCGCTGGTCAGCTTGCGCTCGTCGGCGTTCAGCTCGAGATCGCGCAGGGGCTTGCCGTCGCTCAGCGTCGCCTGGAAACGCTCCATCAGCGGCGGCTCCAGCGGCTGGTCGTTCTTGCCCTTGCGCTGCTTCTCCTTGGCCAGCTTGTCGATCCGGTTCTCGACGACCTGCAGGTCGGCCAGGACCAGTTCCAGGGCCAGCGACTCGATCTCCGACCGGGGATCCGGCGTCTCGAAGTCGTTGTCGAAGCAGCGCACGACCTGCGCCAGGGCGTCGACCCGCCGCGCGTGCTCCAGGAAGCGCGTGCCCTCGCCCGGACCGGCGGCGCCCGAGGGCTCGAAGCCGGGCACGTCGACCCATTCCACCGTGGCGTGGACCTCGCGCTTCGGCTTGAACATGGCGGTCAGTTTCTCGAGGCGCGGGTCGGGGATCCTGCCGACGGCGAGGTGGGGCTCCACGCCCCCCTGGCCGGTGGGCAGGGAGGCGCCGGTGACGGCGTTGAACAGGGTGGTCTTGCCGGTGAACTTGAAGCCCAGGATGCCGATCTGCACGCGGATCTCCTCGGGGTCGGGGGGTGGGAGCGGCCCGATGATAGTCCCGCAGCCCGGGATCTGCAATCCGGGGCTGCCGGCGCCGGGACCGCATGCCTGTCGAAAATCTCCGCGCATTTCCTTGAGATTCGGACGGCCGCGACCTACCATCGATGTGAATTGGTTAACAGCACTTCCACCCCCAGCAAGGACAGAGGCCATGTTCCGCAAGAAGCACTCCCACGCCTCCGGTTTCCCCACGCGCATGGAACTGCTGCATGACCCCGCCCTGAACAAGGGCTCCGCCTTCACCGACAAGGAGCGCGATGCGCTGGGCCTGCGCGGCCTGCTGCCGCCGCGGGTCCACACCATCGCGGACCAGGTCGACCGGGTCCTGGAGAACTTCCGCAAGCAGCCGACGGACCTGGCCAAGTACATCTTCCTGATCGGCCTGCAGTCGCGCAACGAGGCCCTGTTCTTCCAGGTGATCCTGAACAACCTCGACGAGATGATGCCCATCGTCTACACGCCGACCGTCGGCCAGGCCTGCGTCGAGTACGGCCACATCTTCCGCAAGCCGCGCGGCCTGTTCATCACGGCCGAGGACCGCGGCCGCATCGAGGACATCATCTGGAACTGGCCTGAGGAGGACGTGCGCATCATCGTCGTCACCGACGGCGAGCGCATCCTCGGCCTGGGCGACCAGGGCGCCAACGGCATGGGCATCCCGGTCGGCAAGCTGACGCTCTACACGGCCTGCGCGGGCGTGCACCCCGTGCACACGCTGCCCATCACGCTGGACGTGGGCACCGACCGCGAGGAGCTGCTCAACGACCCCCTGTACATCGGCATGCCCCACAAGCGCCTGCGCGGCCCCGCCTACGACGAATTCATCGAGGAATTCGTGGTCGCCGTGCAGAAGGTCTACCCCAAGGCGATCATCCAGTTCGAGGACTTCGCCAACCGCAACGCCTTCCGCCTGCTCGCCAAGTACCGCGACCGCGTCTGCAGCTTCAACGACGACATCCAGGGCACGGCCTCGGTCGCCCTGGCCGGCTTGTTCTCGTCGCTGCGGGTCACCGGCGTGCCGCTGTCGCAGCAGAAGATCCTGTTCTTCGGCGCTGGCGAAGCCGGCATCGGCATCGGCGAGCTGATCGTCTCGGCGATGGTCGCCGACGGCATGGACCGCCAGGCGGCGATGGGACGGATCTGGTACGTGGACTCCACCGGCCTGGTGTGCAAGACGCGCACCGACCTGGCGGCGCACAAGAAGCCCTTCGCCCACGACCACCCGTTCATCGGCAGCCTCGCCGAGGCCGTGGACAAACTGGAGCCCACCTGCCTGATCGGCGTCTCGGGCACGCCGCAGACCTTCACCAAGCCGCTGGTCGAGGCGATGGCCCGCATCAACGAGCGGCCGGTGATCTTCGCGCTGTCCAACCCGACCTCGAAGGCCGAGTGCACGGCCGAGCAGTGCTACGCCTGGACCGAGGGCCGCGCCCTGTTCGCCAGCGGCAGCCCCTTCGACCCGGTGGTGCTGAACGGCAAGCGCCACGTGTCGGGACAGGGCAACAACGCCTACATCTTCCCGGGCGTCGGCCTGGGCGCGATCGTCTGCGAGGCGACGCGGATCACCGACGAGATGTTCTCGCGGGCGGCCCACGCGCTGGCCGAGCAGGTGACCGAGGGCGACCTGGAGACCGGCTGCCTGTACCCGCCGCTGCAGCAGATCCGCAAGGTGTCGGCGCACATCGCGGTCGCGGTCGCCGAAGTCGCCTACGACGAGGGCCTCGCGCTGAAGCCGCGTCCGGACGACCTGCTGCAGGCCATGAAGGACGCCATGTACAACCCGGCCTACGTCAGCTACCTCGATTGACCCGCAGGCGGGCGACCACGCCCGCCGCGGGCCGACCATCGGGGTCGCAGTCCTCCACATGCGCCAGGATGTCGAACCTGGAGGCGGGGAAGAGCTCGAGGAGCTCCCCCGCCTCCAGGCAATAGCGCCGTTTCGGCAGCCGCGCGGCGTCGGGCGCGAAACGGAAGGTCCGCACCACCGCCACGCCGCCGGGCGCCAGCAGCTCCGGCAACGCCGCCAGCAGGGGGCGGTGCAGGAAGCGCAGCGCCAGCGCCAGCGCCCACGGCCCGGTGGGCGCCGCGCCGGGGGCGGTGAGGTCCCGGCGCAACGTGCGCACCGCGACGCCCCTGCCGCGGGCGAGCCGCTCGCAGAGGGCGAGCGCGTCCGGCAGATGATCCACGACCGTCACCTCGTGGCCACGCCCCGCGAGCCACACCGCTTCGCGGCCGCCGCCGCAGCCGAAATCGATCGCCGGCCCCGCGTCGGGTCCGGGCAGCAGGTCGGCGTGGGCGGCCAGGAAGGCGTTCGGTCGCCAGAGGGCACGATCGCCCGCTCCGGCTTCCCACTCGCCCGGCGGCGCGTCCCCTCCGTGCAGCACCGCCCCGTCGACCTGCTCGCGGCCGCGATCGCGCAGCCAACG
>DYDD01000058.1:4865-7157 GCA_020718045.1 Fibrobacter sp.
CGGGTTCGTCGCCGACCAGCAGCAGAGGCAGGGGGCGCGGGGGCAGCAGCGCGGAGGGCAACGCGGCGGCGAGGTCGGCAGCGAGGGCCGCGGACGCGACCGGCAACGACACCGCCCCGCGCGGGTGACCGTCGCGGTGGGCCGCCGCCGGCCGCAGGTCGGCCACGTCGCTGGACCGCCAAGCGGGATGGGCGCCAACGTCGTGCCAGGACAGCAGTTTCAAGCGGTGACCCCTTCCCCGCCTGCCGCGGGTCTGCTATGATCCGCGCCGACGCCGACGCCGGCCCCGGTCCCGAACCGCGGCCGGGGTCACCAACGGCGGGTGGACCATGCTGCGTTACGCCTTGTTGCGGACCGTCCTGAATCCCTTGCTGGCAGTCGCCGGCGACGCAGGGCTCGTGCGCCTGGAATTCCTGCCGCGCGCCTACCAATACCACATCCACGCCCACGCCGTCGCGCGGTCGCTCGGCGACGAACCGGGCCTGCTGGAGGACGACGCGTCGTTCGAGCTCCTGCGTTCCCAGCTCGCCGAGTACTTCACCGGGCGCCGCGACACCTTCGACCTGGAACTCGACCCGCACGGCACGCCGTTCCAGGCAGCGGTGTGGCGCCGGCTACAGGCGATCCCCTGCGGGAAATTGCGCACCTACAAGCAGGTGGCCGCCGAGATCCGGCGGCCCGGCGCGGTGCGGGCCGTCGGACAGGCCATCGGCAAGAACCCCCTGCCCATCCTGATCCCCTGCCACCGCGTGGTCGGCTCGGACGGCGCGCTGGTCGGCTTCACCGGCGGCCTGTCGGTCATGGCCCAGCTGCTGCGCCTGGAAGGCCACACCCTCGGCGACGCCCCCCGCCTGGAACCGCCTCAACTCTTCTGATCACGGGCCGATGACAAGCTCGTCTCCGGGCTGGCGCGACGCGTCATCCCCGGGTTATCTTCCCCGGCCGCACCGCCCCGCACGGGGGTGGACGGCCCAGACTGCCGATCGACGAGGAGCCCCCATGTCCGTGACCGAGCGCTTCGGGCCCGAACGCTCCCTGCCGGCGCCGTTGGCGCCGCTGTACGAGATCGCGCACAACCTCTGGTGGACCTGGGACGCCGAGGCGACGCGCCTGATGATCGAGCTGGACCCCGTCCTCTGGAAGAGCGGCCGGCACAACCCCCTCGCGGTGATCGAGGCCCTCGACGCGACGCGGCTGGCGGCCCTGGCCGCCGACGCGGACTTCACGGCGCGGCTTGCGGCGGTGCGCGACCGCCAGCGGGCCTACCTGGGCAGCGGCGAGCCGCCGATCGACCTGGACTTCGGCGGGCGCCTGATCGGCTACTTCTGCGCCGAGTTCGGCATCCACGAGTCCCTGCCCATCTACTCCGGGGGCCTGGGCATCCTCGCCGGCGACCACCTGAAAGCCGCGAGCGATCGCGACCTGCCGCTGGTCGCCGTCGGGCTGGCCTACCGCTACGGCTACTTCCACCAGGAAGTGGACCTGGCCGGCCGCCAGCACGAGGTCTACCTGGCGAACGAGTTCAAGCAGCTGCCCATGGCCCTGGTGCACGACAGGCACGGCGAACCCCTGACGCTGTCGCTGCCCTACCCCGGCCGCAAGGTGCTGGCCCACGTCTGGAAGGTGAGCGTGGGGCGCATCCCCCTGTACCTGCTGGACACCGACGTGCCCGGCAACATCGCCGAGGACCGCATCATCACCGGGCACCTGTACGGCGGCAACGAGGACACGCGCGTCCGCCAGGAGTTCCTGCTGGGCGTCGGCGGCCTGCGCGCCCTGCGGGCCATGGGCATCGCGCCGGCGGTCTGCCACCTGAACGAGGGCCACTCCTCGTTCCTCTGCCTCGAGCAGCTGCGACGGCACATCGTCGACGGGAGCCAGACCTTCGAGCGGGCCGTAGCGTCGGTGCGCGCGGGCTGCGTCTTCACGACCCACACGCCGGTGCCAGCGGGCAACGACAACTTCGAGGTCGCCCACGTCATGCAGTACCTGCGCCCCCTGGCCGCGGGCATGGACGAGCCGGTCGAAAAGCTGATCGGCCTGGGCCTGACCGATCCCGGCGATCCCCACGGGCGCTTCGAGATGACGGTGCTGGCCCTGCGCCTGTCGCGCTTCGCCAACGGCGTCAGCGCCCTGCACGGCGAGGTGTCGCGCGGGATGTGGCAGCACCTGTGGCCCGACCGGACGGCCGCCCAGGTGCCCATCACGAGCGTGACCAACGGCGTGCATCTGCCCAGCTGGACGGCGCCGGAGATCGAGACCCTGCGGCGCGAGGCGGGCGCCGGCGCCCCG
>DYDD01000058.1:7197-13519 GCA_020718045.1 Fibrobacter sp.
CCGAGCTGATCGGTGGCGTCCGCCGGCGGCTGCAGCGCCAGTTGGAGCGCAACGGCGCGCCGGCGGCGGAGATCGCCGGCGTCGCCGGCGTGTTCGACCCGCACACGCTGACCATCGGCTTCGCCCGCCGCTTCGCCGAGTACAAGCGGGCCACGCTGCTGATGAGCGATCCCGACCGCTTCGTGCGCCTGCTCACGAACGCCGACCGGCCCGTGCAGATGCTGATGGCCGGCAAGGCCCACCCGCGCAGCGAGCCCGGCAAGCTGCTGATCCAGCGCGTCTGGGAGCTGTCGCGCATCCCGGCGCTGCGCGGCCGGCTGGTGGTGCTGGAGGGGTACGACATCGCCCTGGCGCGCCGCATGGTGCAGGGCGCGGACATCTGGCTGAACACGCCGCGCCGCCCGCTGGAGGCCAGCGGCACCTCGGGCATGAAGGCGGCCGCGAACGGCGCCCTGAACCTCTCGGTGCTCGACGGCTGGTGGTGCGAGGGGTACGACGGGCGCAACGGCTGGGCCTTCGGCGACGACCACGGCGTGGACGAGGCCACGCAGGACGCCCGCGACGCCGACGAGCTGTTCGAGTTGCTCGAGAAGGTCGTGGTGCCGATGTTCTACGACCGCGGCCCCGACGGCCTGCCCCGCGCCTGGATCGAGCGCATGGGGCACGCCATGAGTTCGGTGGCCCCGCGCTTCAGCACCGAGCGGATGGTCGACGAATACGCCGGCCGCTTCTACCTGCCCTGCGCGATGGACGACTGAGGCCGCGCGGCCGCGATCGCGTCATGCGTCCCCGGGCGAGAGCCCGGGGACGATCTTTTTCAGTTCGGCAACGTAGCGCACGAACATCTCGCGCCCGGCCGGCGTCGGCCGCACCACGGTCCGCGGCTTCTTCCCCACGAACTCCTTGACGATCTCCACGGCCCCCCCCTGTTCGAGGGTGGCGAGGTGGACCGACAGCGTGCCGTCGGTCAGGCCCAGCCGGGCCCGCAGTTCGGTGAACGAAGTCGCGCCGGACCGCATCAGGTGGGACATGACGAGCAACCGCGCCCGGCCGTGGATCAACGGGGCCAGGGGCGTCGGCGGCAAGGTGGGCTGGCTGTCACCGCCGGGCGGCGGGGACGGCGGGTCGCGGCGCACGCTGGGGCCTCCTTGCCTCCGTGGTCCGCCTCGTGCTCGGGATCGCGGCGTCAGGAGGACCGCGCCGGCATCCTGCCTGCGCGGTCCCCCGAGAGGGTGCCGGTCGGGGATCCTTCCCCGCCCTGCGAACAGGGTCCGCGGCCTTCACCGGCGCTCCGTCCGGACCCGGCGATCTCTCACGCCATCGACCTGGCTGTCTGCGTCGGCTGAGCCGACCGCGCCCGTCGGTTCCATCCATGGATCCCGCGGCGCAGATACTTTAATAATCCAAGTTCTTTGATATTTCAAGCACAATAATCGCCCGGCGCCGAAATTATCGACCCCGGGTTTGAGAGGCGTCGGGGCGCCTTGTATCTTGGGCGCGACGCGGCGCCGCCGCTGTTCATACATGGCCCGCACAGGGCGCGAACCCATCACCTGCCTGGAGGCCGCGATGAAGACCCGCAAGTACATCGAGTTGGAGGACCGGTACGGGGCGCACAACTACCATCCGCTGGATCTCGTGATCGCGCGGGCCGACGGCATCTGGGTGGAGGACGTGGAGGGGAAGCGCTACCTAGACTGCCTGGCCGCCTACAGCGCGGTGAACCAGGGCCACTGCCACCCGCGCCTGCTGAAGGCCTTCCGGCGCCAGGCCGCGCGCGTGACCCTCACCAGCCGCGCCTTCCGCAACGACCAGCTCCCCCACTTCACCCGCGAGCTGACCGAACTGACGGGCTTCGCGCGCGCGCTGCCGATGAACACGGGCGCCGAGGCCGTCGAGACGGCGGTCAAGGCCGCCCGCAAGTGGGGCTACAAGGTCAAGGGCATCCCCGCCGACCGGGCCGAGATCATCGTCTGCGCCGACAACTTCCACGGCCGCACCACGACCATCGTCGGCTTCAGCACCGAGCCGCAGTACCGCGACGGGTTCGGGCCCTTCACGCCCGGCTTCAAGGTCGTCCCCTTCGGCGACGCGGCCGCGCTGGCCGCGGCCATCACGCCCGACACCTGCGCGTTCCTGGTGGAACCCATCCAGGGCGAGGCCGGCATCGTGATGCCGCCGCGGGGCTTCCTGAAGCAGGCCGAGGAGATCTGCCGTGCGAACAACGTGCTGCTGATCGTCGACGAGATCCAGAGCGGCCTGGGCCGCACCGGCAAGATGTTCGCCCACGAGTGGGAGGGCGTGAAGCCCGACGGCCTGATCGTCGGCAAGGCGCTCAGCGGCGGCTTCTACCCCGTCAGCGCCTTCCTGGCCGACGACGAGGTCATGGGCGTCTTCCATCCCGGCGACCACGGCTCGACCTTCGGCGGCAACCCGCTGGGCTGCGCCGTCGCGCGCGAGGCGCTCAAGGTCATCGTCGAGGAGAAGCTCGTCGAGAACTCGCTCCATCAGGGCGAGCACTTCATGGCCGAGCTGAAGAAGATCGACGCCAAGAGCATCAAGACCGTGCGCGGCACGGGCCTGTGGATCGGCGTCGTGCTGGACCGGCCCGCGCGGCCCTACTGCGAGGCGCTGATGGCCGAGGGGCTGCTCTGCAAGGAGACGCACGAGAAGGTCATCCGCATCGCGCCGCCGCTGACGATCACCCGCAAGGACGTCAACTGGGCCGTCAAGCGCATCGCGAAGGTCTTCAAGCAGCTGGGCTGAGCGCGGATCCCGCGCGGAACGACGGAACCCGGGCCGGCGGCGGCCCGGGTTCCTTTTGCTCACGCCCGACGGGTCTACTCGGGCTCGGTCGTGCTGAACGTGTACGAGTGGACCCGGTTCTGCGCGTCGAAGCGCACGATCAGGTCCTTGGTCTGCGTCTCGCCGAAGAGCCGGTAGCGGTAGCGGCCGTAGGTCCAGGTCGGCCGGCCGTCCTCGACGCCCGTGCGCCAGGGTTCGCCGAACAGCTCCTTCACCTGCTGCTGCGTGGTCTGGCCCATGCGGATCTGCGCGACGCCGGACGAGGGGAACTCGTGGCCGACGGTGGCGCAGCCGCCCGCGACGGCGGCGACCGCGGCGATCGCGACGGCCAGGCACAGGAGGCGGGCGCGCGTCTCCTTCATTCGACGCCCTCCTTGAGCTGCTCGCGGATCTCGACCCGGGTCATGGC
Source organism: Fibrobacter sp. (assembly GCA_020718045.1). GTDB lineage: Bacteria > Krumholzibacteriota > Krumholzibacteriia > LZORAL124-64-63 > LZORAL124-64-63 > PNOJ01. The sequence continues at coordinate 10,412 of DYDD01000058.1, forward strand.
GTCGCCCTGGCGGACGGCGTCCACGACGTCCTGGCCGCGCACCACCGTGCCGAAGACCGTGTGGCGGCCGTCGAGGTGGGGCTGCGGACAGTGGGTGATGAAGAACTGGCTGCCGTTGGTGTCGGGCCCGGAGTTGGCCATCGAGAGCACCTTGGCGCCGTGGCGCAGGGGGTTGCCGCGGCACTCGTCGCCGAACTTGTAACCGGGGCCGCCGCGGCCGGTGCCGGTGGGGTCGCCGCCCTGGATCATGAAGTCGTCGATGACGCGGTGGAACACCACGCCGTCGTAGAAGCCCTCGCGGGTCAGGAACACGAAGTTGTTGACCGTGCGCGGCGCGTGCTCGGCGTGCAGCTCCAGCTCGATCTCGCCGCGCTCGGTGGCGATGACGGCGTGGTAGGTCTTGTCGGTGTCGATGCGCATCTCGGGCGGCGCGGGCCACTGCTTGTCGGACATGGGACCTCCCGTTGGATTCGATCGTGGCGCGGGTTCAGGCCGCGAAGCGGCGCCGGAAGACGAAGAAGACCGCGCCCAGGATGCAGAGTGCCGCCCACAGGTAGTCCCGGTGCAGCGGCTCCTTCATGTACAGGACCGAGAACGGCACGAAGACCGCCAGGGTGACGACCTCCTGCAGGATCTTGAGCTGCCCCAGGTTCAACTCGGCGTGACCGATGCGGTTGGCCGGCACCTGCAGCAGGTATTCGAACAGCGCGATCCCCCAGCTGACCAGCGCGGCGACGAGCCAGTGCCGGTGCGACAGGTTCTTCAGGTGCGCGTACCAGGCGAAGGTCATGAAGACGTTGCTGCAGACCAGCAGCGCCGTCGTGACGGCGATGGTGCGGGGCATGGCGCCGGGGCGTCCTTTCGGAGCGGGTGTCCGCGCACGATAAGGGCGGGGGCGGGGGTCGTCAAGAGGACCGGGTCGTCAAGAGGACCGGGGCGTCAAGAGAACCGGGGCGTCAAGAGAACCGGAGGGCGTCAACCGGGCCGGGCGCGACCGGAAACCCGATCCGCCCCGCGACCGCTCCCGGCATCTGTGCTATGCTGCTGCGCGAATCGTCGCCAACGTCAGTGATCGGATGATCGCCCATGATCCGACACGATCGGCTTCGCACGACAGACAGGCGCCACGCACGCCGGACGGCCGTCCTGCTGTGGGCGGCCGCGGTCCTGGCCGTCGCCGCCGGCGCCGCCGTCCTGGTCGGCGGCCGCGACTCCCTTCCCGTGCGCCTCGCCGACGCCGCCGCGCGACGCCTGCACCACCAGCCACCCGAACCCGACCTGCCGGGCCAGTGGTCCGTCATGGACGACGACGGCGGCGGCACCGGCCACGCGCTGAGCCGGGTCCAGCGCGCCGCGGCCCGCAAACTCCTGAGCCTCGGCTACGCGGCCGGCTCCCGTCCGCCGCCGGCGCGCTCCGGCGTGACGCAGCACGACCCCGCCCGCAGCGGCCGCGAGCTCATGTTCTTCGCGTCCGGCCACGCGCCCGAAGCGCTGCTGATCACGCGCGCAGGCGAGGTGCGGCACCGCTGGCGCTGCGACTACCGCGACGCGGCGGCCACCGACCCGGACGCCTTCCTGCCGCCGGGCAGGAACAACGCCGCCGGCTGCTGGCGGCGCGCGCACCTGCTCCCCGACGGCGGCATCCTCGCGATCTACGAGGGGCACGGGCTGGTCAGGCTGGACCGGGACTCGCGCCTGCTCTGGGCCTACCCCGGCCACTGCCACCACGACCTGCACGTGGACGGCGACGGCCGCATCTGGGTGCTGACGCGCGAGGCGGAGCTCGCGCCGCGGTTCGGCGGCGACGAGCCCGCGCTGCTGGACTACTTCACGGTGTTGAGCCCCGAGGGGAAGTTCGAGCGACGGATCTCCTTGCTCGCCGCCCTGGAGTCGTCGCCCTTCGCCTCGTTGCTGGACGCGGCGCCGCCCGGCGGCGACGTCTTCCACACCAACACCCTGGAGCTGCTGGACGGCTCCCTCTCCCGCCTCTCCCCGATCTTCGAACAGGGGAACATCCTGACCTCGATCCGCGAGCTGAACGCCTTGGCCATCCTCGACCCCCGGCGCGGGACGATCGTCTGGGCCCTGACCGGCCCGTGGGTCAAGCAGCACCAGCCGACCCTGCTGCCGACGGGACGCCTCCTGCTGTTCGACAACCTGGGACGCGGCGGCCGCTCGCAGGTCCTGGAGGTGGACCCGCTCACGCGGGAGATCGCCTGGTCCTACGCGGACGGTCCCGACCGCCGCCTGTTCTCCGCCACCTGCGGTTCCGCCCAGCGCCTGTCCGGCGGCAACACCCTGATCGTGGAGTCCGACAACGGGCGCGCGCTGGAGGTGACGCCGGACGGCGTCATCGTTTGGGAATACCGCAACGAACAGCGCGCGGGCGAGCACGGGGAGCTGATCGCCGCGATCCCGGACATGGTGGCGTTGCCGGAGGGGTTTCCGGTCGGGTGGCTGGATGAGGGGAACGTCCGGGCAGCCGGCGCGCGTTCACGTTGAAGGGATATCGATTGGATTCAGTGCCATCAACCACAAGATGAGCGAGATCGTCAACGCCATCATGTAGCCCATCGAGTTGAGCGGAAAATACCTGACCTCGATCCGCGCGATGTCCGACCGGGCGATCGCCCGCTCCGCCTCGCCTGCGGATCCGGTCTGGCCGATCACCAGGCACGACGGCGAAATGCGCACGACCGTCCCGCGGCACGACTCCCCATCGACGAGCAGGATCCGGACCGAGGCACCGATCAGGCCGGCTTCGACCTTCGCGGAGTCCGGCGCGGCCCCCGTTTCCCGCGTGTAGGGGACCGGTCGGTAGGCCGAAGCGCAGCCGGCCAGGGCGGCGCAGGCGAAGGCGGCGAAAGCCAGGGAGATCGTCGGGGCCGGCCTCGGATGCATCGTGACTCTGTTCCGTATTCGCAATGAGGTCCGGGGAGACGGATGCCTAATCCTTCGATCCTGGCCACGAAATTGTCCCTGCCCAGGTCCATGCTGCTGTTCGACTTGGATCCACACATCCTGTGGTGACAGGGGTGTCCTGAAGGCCCTGGAGCCAGGATGGCGAAAGGGCCGGAAGGCCAAGCGAGTCGGGCACAGGATGTGCCC
>DYDD01000340.1 GCA_020718045.1 Fibrobacter sp.
CCTGGCGGCCGTGCTCGCGGTGGCCATCGCGCTGCCCCGGCTCATGGACCGCGCCGGCGGGACCGTGGACCCCGGCGAAGAGCTGGGCGACGGCTACGCCCTGCTGCACGCGGCTTCGAAGTCCGCCCTGGAGAAGAGCGGTAAGGACTTCACCGCCGCGGATCGCGACGAGCTGGACGACGGCTTCGCGGCGATCGAGGCGGCCATCGGCGAGACCCGGCGCGCGCTGCGCCAGGCCCGGCGCGACCCGTCCCTGACCCCCGGCCTCGCGGCCGGCTACCACCGCAAGCTCGACCTGATGCAGCGGCTCGTGAGCCGCGTGGCTCAATCGTAGAGAAGGAGAAGGATATGAAGACCCGCACCGCGACCGCCGCCCTGCTCGGCCTGGCCCTCGCGTTCGCCGCGACCACGGCCGGCGCCCAGACCAGGAAGGTCGACGAGTCGCGACCCGTCGATCCCGCCGCATCGGTCTCGATCAGCAACCTGGCCGGGACCCTCGAGATCGTCGGCTGGGACCGCGACGAGGTCCGCCTCGAGGGCGTCCTGGACGCCAAGGTCGAGAAGGTCGAGATCGAGGGCGACCGCCAGGCGCTGTCCATCGAGGTGAAGTACAAGCGCAACCTCAAGGGCTCGGCCGACGCCACCCGCCTCACCTTGCGCGTCCCGCGGCGCTGCGCGCTGGACGCCGAGGGCGTCAGCTGCGACGTGACGGCGGGCGACCTGCTGGGCTCCGTCGCGATCTCGACCGTGAGCGGCGAGCTGGTCCTACGCGGCGAGCCGGCGTCGGTCTCCCTCGCCACCGTCAGCGGCGACGTGGACGCCGAGGTCGCCACCGCCCGCCTGGGGATCGACACCGTCAGCGGCAGCATCCGCGCCCGCGGCAGGCTCGAGGACCTCGAGATCGCCACCGTCAGCGGCGACATGCACGTCGAGACCGGCGCCCTGCGCGACTTCGAGTTCAACGCGGTCTCGGGCCAGCTCATCCTCACCGCCGACCCGACGGACGGGGCGAGTTGGATGATCGACGCCCACAGCGGCAACGTCGTGCTGCGCCTGCCCGCGAAGGTCGACGCCACCTTCGACATCTCCACGTTCAGCGGCGACATCGAGGACGGCTACGGCCACAAGGCCGAGCGCACCAGCAAGCACGCGCCCGGCCGCGAGCTGCGCTTCACCGAGGGCAAGGGCGGCGCCCACATCGACATCTCGGTGTTCAGCAGCGACGTGAAACTCGTCAAGCGCTGAGCTTTGCCAGCACAGCGGCACACAGAAGGGACGCCGCGGCATGATCCGGCGCCCCTTCTCTTGTAACTATTTGAAATTCAATGCGTAATGACGATTCGTGAATGAATACGAATATCATCCGCAATGGTGCTACATTGTGGGGGTGCCGCGATCGCGCCCCGCCGGCGCCGCCATCGCCCCCCGGGCCACGAAGGAGTGCCTCATGAACACCCGGAACCTGGTCCTGGCCGCCGCCGCGGCCCTCGCCCTCGCCGCCGCCGCGCCCGCGACGGCGGGCCTCGTCGTCGTCCAGCAGACGAGCCTGACCTTCTCCCCCAACGACATCACGATCACCGCCGGCGACACGGTCCGCTGGGTGCGCACCAGCCTGTCCCACACCGTGACCAACGGCACCGGCACGTCCGACCCGAACGTGGGCGCGCTCTTCGACGCGCCGCTCAACGCCACCACGCCGACGTTCCAGTACGTCTTCACCGTCGCCGGCGACGTGCCCTACTTCTGCCGCCCCCATCTGTTGATGGGCATGACCGGCATCGTACGCGTCCAGCCGGACCTGAGCGTCGGGGTGGGGAACGACATCGCCGCACCCGGACCACGCCTACTGGCGGCGTACCCCAACCCGTTCAACCCCCGCACCGAGATCGCGTTCGAGCTGGAGGCCGCGGGCGCCGTCGCGCTGCGCGTCTACGCCCTCGACGGCCGCCACGTGCGCGACCTGCGCCTCGGCGACCTGCCGGCCGGCACGCACCGGGCGCCATGGGACGGCGTCGATGGACAGGGCCGGACGGTGGCGGCCGGGATCTACGTGATCCGCCTGGACACCGCGGCGGGCGCCAGCTCGCGGACCGTGACCCTGGTCAAATGACGAGGGCCGCCTCCCCGGGGAAGGCGGCCCTTCACGTTCGCGAACCGGCCGCTTACTTTGACGCGGCGGCCTTCACCTTCGGCAGCACGTCGCGGCCGTAGAGGTTGCACACGCCTTTCTTCGCCTTGGGGGACAGCGCCAGGTCCTTGATCGCCTTCTTGACCTTGGCGTCGGGCAGGCCGAGCTCCTTGGCGATCGCGCCGGCGGTCAGCAGGTCCGTGTTCCTGTCGGCTGGCATCGTCGGTTCCTCCTCTGCTGGTTACTTCACGAGCGCCATCTTGTTGACCGACACGTTGTCGCCGGAG
>DYDD01000059.1 GCA_020718045.1 Fibrobacter sp.
GGCAGCGGCGGCCGGGCGGAGCCGAAGGCCAGTTCGGGCTGTTCGCGGTCGGGCTTCTTCTCGGACACGTCGTTCTCCCAGTCTCCCGCCGGGCGGGTCAGACGGCGTACAGCGCGCCGAACTTGGCGCGCAGGTAGTCGAGGTAGGGTCCGGCGCCGGGCTCGCGCCCCGTCGCCGCGCGCACCAGCTCCCGCGGCGCGAGCTCCCGGCCGTGCCGGTGGATGCGCTCGCGCAGCCAGGTCAGCAGCGGCAGGAAGTCGCCGCGCGCGATATTGTCGTCCAGGCCCGGCAGGTCCCGCGTCGCGGCGAGGTGCAGCTCGGCCGCGTAGAGGTTGCCCAGGGCGTAGGTCGGGAAGTACCCGAACAGCCCGAACGACCAGTGGATGTCCTGCAGGACGCCCTCGGCGTCGTCGGCCGGGATCACGCCCAGGTCCGTGCGCATCCGCTCGTTCCACAGCGAGGGCAGGTCGGCGACGTCGATCTCCCCGCGCAGCAGCGCCCGCTCCAGCTCCATGCGCAGCACGATGTGCAGGGTGTAGGTCACTTCGTCGGCCTCGATGCGGATCGCCGAGGGGCGCACCACGTTCACGGCGCGGTCGAGCTGCTCGGGCGCGACGCCGTCGAAGCGCCCCGGGAAGTGCCGGCGCAGCAGCGGCAGCAGGTAGCTCATGAACGCGCGCGAGCGCCCGATCTGGTTCTCCCACAGCCGCGACTGCGACTCGTGGACGCCCAGGCTCACGGCTTCGCCCAGGGGCAGCCCGGTCTGGTCGGCGGTCAGCCCCTGCTCGTACATGCCGTGGCCGGCCTCGTGGATCGTGGAGTAGAGGGATTTCTGCAGGTCGTCGGCGTCGTAGTGGGTCGTCAGGCGCACGTCGCCCGGCGCGATCTGCGTGGAGAAGGGGTGGGCCGAGAGGTCGAGCCGCCCTCCCTCGAGGTCGAACCCCAGGTCCTTCAGGATGTGGCGGCCCAGCGCGTCCTGGCCCGCGACCGGCAGGCCGCCGCGCAGCAGGTCCTCGCCGCGATCGGCGGGATCGCGGCGCGCAGCCTCGACCAGCGGCACCAGCGCGGTGCGCACCTCGGCGAAGATCCGCGCCAGGTCGGCGGCGCGGGCGTCCGGCTCGTACTCGTCCAGCAGCGCATCGTAGGGCTCGTCCCGGTAGCCCAGGGCCTCGGCCTCGCGGCGCTTGAGGTCCACGATGCGGCCCAGCAGCGGCGCGAACCGGGGCCATTCGTTGCGGGCGCGCGCTTCGGCCCAGGCCTGCTGCGCCAGCGTGGTGGTCTCGGCCAGCTCGGTGACCAGGTCGCGCGGCACGCGCACCGCGCGCCGGTAGTCCCGCAGGGATTCGCGCACGTTGGCCGCGGCGGCGGCGTCCGGGCCGGCGCCGGCGAGGCCCTCCAGCAGGGCGCCCAGGGCGGGGTCGGTGGCGCGGTCGTGCACCAGCCCGGCCAGCGCCGCGCGCGTGGTGGAGCGCGAGGCGAGGCCGCGCGGCGGCATCAGCGTCTCCTGGTCCCAGGACAGCAGCGACAGGGCCGAGTTCAGGGCCTGGATCTCCGACATGCGTTCACGGTACCGGGCATAGGCTTCGGTCATGGTCGCTCCCGTGGTCGTGGCGACGGACGCCGTCAGATCTTGCGGCTGCGTTCCAGGGTGTCGGTGAGCGTGGCGATGATCTCCGTCCGCTCGCCCTCGTCCAGGTGCAGCATGTCGCGCAACGCGTCGCCGATGTGGGGGATGTACTTCTGGATATAACCCTGCTTCTTCAGCGCCTCGCGCTCGCGCACGCGGCGGCGGATGTGGATCTGCAGCTGGCGGCCCGCCTCCTGCAGGGCCAACCTGATCTCCTTGACGATCTCCGGGTAGTGGGCCACCGCCTCCTTGCTTTCCGAGGTGAACGGCACCCAGACCGACGCTATGTGCACGAAGATCACCAGCGGTCCCGACGGCAGCGCGCCGCGGGACTGCTGCAGGCCGTAGCTGCGCCAGTTGTTGGTCAACACGGCCTTGTGGATGGCGCAGGCCGAGGCCTGGTAGAGCAGGGGCACGCGGTTGGCGAAGCGCAGCACCTGGGCCAGATCGTCGGCGGGCAGGCCGCCGCCGTAGGCCAGGCCCACCTCCACCTGGAAGGGGTTGCCGCGGTAGACCGACGGCGGGCGCGTGACGGCCGTGGTGAACTCGGCTTCGAGCCGCTGCTTCAGCCCGGCCAGGACCAGCGCCTCACCGATGGGGGACAGGCAATCGGTGGGCGGGCTGGGGATCTTCGTGGCGGCGATGGCGTCCATCAGCCGCTGGACCTCGTCCTGGTCGGTGTGGCGCGGCGACTTGGTCGGCGCCAGGCCGGCGGTCTCGAGGATCTGGTCGGCGGTCTTGGGGCCGACACGGCAGAACTCGTGGCGCAAGAAGCCCGTCAGGTTGCGCTGCTTGGTCTCCTTGAGCATCCGCAGCAGCATGCCCAGCTCCACGCCGTAGGGGTGGGGCTGGATCTCGTGGGCCGCGACGGGCAGCTCGGCGGCGGCCCGCGGGTAGATCATTTCGTCGCCGCGCGGCGAGCGGTAGACCAGCCGCACGTGCGGGTTCGCGACGGCGGTCTGCTGGAGGTAGACGTCGACCGAGTGCTGGCCGCGCTTGTAGGAGCCGGTCAGCTCGATCTCGACACGGGTGCCGTGGGGGCGCTCCCAGTCGCACTCCTCGTCCTTCTGGACGACCGGTTCGTTCTTCTTCATGTCCAGCATCAGCTCGAAGCGGTGGCCGCGGTCCTGCTGGGCGGTGCGGCTGACGATCACCACCGGCTTGCCGGTGGTGAGCTGCCCGTACATGCCGGCGGCCGAGATGCCGATGCCCTGCTGGCCGCGGCTCTGGCGCAGGCTGTGGAACTTCGATCCGTAGAGCAGCTTGCCGAAGATGCGCGGCACCTGCTGGCGCACGATGCCCGGCCCGTTGTCCTCCACGATGACCCGGTAGCGCTCCTCCTTGACCGGAGCGACGGCGCCCTTGCGCCGGGACAGCTTCTCCGGCTCGGCTTCCAGCTCCAGGATCGCTTCGACCTCGGCCCCGTTGCGCTTGCCGTTGCCCACGGGCTGGATCTCGACCAGCACCTCGGGCAGGATGCCGGCCTCCTCGCAGGCGTCCAGGGAGTTGTCGACAGCTTCCTTGATGGTCGTCATCAGCGCCTTGGCCGGCGAATCGAAGCCCAGCAGGTGGCGGTTCTTGGTGAAGAACTCGCTGATGGAGATCTCGCGCTGCTTGTCGGCCATGCTCTGGGCGGTGGCGGCGACGCGGGGCGGGCGCCGGGAGGGTTTCGCGGCAGCGGGCATGGGGGTCCTTCCTGGTCTCCCGGAGGGCGCGGTCCGTCGAATCCCGCAAGACTAGCGGCAGCCGTCCGGGAGATCAAGAATGCAAACAGGCGGCGGCCGGCGGCGGGGTGCAATTCCTAGCGATAGAAGGACTTGATGGCGCCCCAGGCCGTCGTCTCGTTGGGGACGATCCCGCCCGTGCAGATCGACTGCAGGAAATAATCCCCGTCGAACTCGCCCGGCGGGGGCTGGGCGGCGTCCACGGCCAGGTAGTAGGCTCGCCGCGCGCCGGTCAGGTTGCGGTAGGTCAGGACCTCCTGGGCCCCGGAGATGCCGTCGTCGGCGAAGGCGACGCAGGCGGCCGTCGGCTCGCAGCCGTCGAAGAGCCAGAGCGCGGCGTCGAAGATCTGGTCGCTCAGGGTGAGCGTGGCCAGGGCGCTGTCGGCCAGGCTCACCGCGTACCACCGTTCGCCGCCGGCTTCGAGGTACTCCGCGCAGTCGTCCGCGAAGAGCTGGTTGGGCAGGCCGTAGAGGCTGCCTTCGGCGTCGGTGGTCGCGGTCCGGCAGAGCAGGGGCGTGGCGGTCGCGCAGACCTCCGGCGGCACCCCGGCGGCGAAGGCCCGCACGGTCAGGCTCCAGGGGCCGGCGGCGCCGAAGTAGCCGTCGATCACCAGGACCCAGGGATCCGGCCCGCCCGCGACATCGACCACGAATTCGCGGGTGTGGTGGGCCACGCACAGGTCGCTGTCGCAGCCGGAAAGCAGGAACAGGTCCAGGTCGGCGGCCGATTCCAGGATCAGGTGAAGGGTCGCCGAGGCCGGCACATCCAGCAGCAGCACGGCCTCGGGGCCGCTCTCGTTCCAGCCGACGCAGCCGTAACCGTCGACCGCCGAGACGCCGCCGGTGGTGTCCCCGGTCAGGACCGTGTCCAGGCCCGGGGCGACGCTCAGGACGGGCGCGCCGGCGCAGCCGGGATCGCCGCCTCGCAGCAGGGCGGATGGGGACGTGTCGGGGCGGTCGGCGGTCCGGGGCGCCCGGAAGGGCGGGTGGGCGGCCGTGGCCGTGGCCGCCAGGCACAAGGCCAAGGCGGCGCAGGTCTTGCTAATCGTGTTCGTTGCGCTCGGCAATGATCGCCTCCGAGACGAGGGACCGATGGAACCCCGTGAAAATGCCTGGGTTCCGGGTATTCGCGTCTGGCGGTCGCCGGTCCTTTCGGGTACACTGCTGTGCCGTTTCCGGTCATCGCCCACACCAGACACGGGTACCGTACCACATGTTGAACCGCTCGCTCTACCTCATGTCGTCCAAGCTGCTGGGTTACGGCGTGCGGTTGATCCTGCCGTACTTCCTGGTGCGCCTGCTGACCGTGGCGGATTTCGGCGCGTACCGGCAGTTCTTCCTGCTTGAGGTCTACATCGCGTCGCTCTTCCAGCTCGGGCTCAACCAAGCGCTTTTCTATTTCATCCCCAGGGACCTCCGGAATGCCGGTGCGTACCTTCTCAACAGCGTGCTGATGAACATCGTCGTCTTCACGGCGGCATTCGCCGCGATCGCCGCGTTCATGACGCCGTTGAGCGTCTGGCTGAACATGGCGATCCTGAAGGATGCGTTCTGGTTGCTGGCCGTCTACACTGTGCTGCTGATGCTGGTGTCCGCCTGTGACTGCTACTTGACCGCCCGACAGATGGTCAAGGCCTCGGCGGCCTTCGAGATCGCCGGGCAGATCGCGGTCAGCGCGGCGACGATCGTTGCGGCCTACGCCACGCGAAGGCTGGACGCGGTGCTCTTCGGTCTGGTCGCCGCCAGGGTCTTCCACCTGCTCGCCATGCTCGTGTTCATTCACTTCAAGCTGCGCGGATTCAAGGCGGATCGTTTTTTTTTCGGGATCGCCGAGCAGATCCGCTACGGAGTGGTGCTGGGCGTGGCCGGCATGCTGTGGACGATGCTGATGCGGATGCACGAGTTCTTCGTCAGCCGCTACTACGGGACCGAAACCTATGCCCTCTATTCGGTCGGCTGTACGGAAATTCCCATCATCCAGATCTTCACGCAGTCGCTGGCGGTTGTGGTCCTCGGCCAATTCGCGATGCTTGATCAGCAGAAGGATTGGGAGGGCGTCCGTGCGCTGTGGAAGCGGGTGCTGACGAGTACCTATGCCGTGACGATCCCCGCCACACTCATCCTCGTTCTGGTGGCGAAGCCCCTGATCATCTTCATGTTCACTGACGGCTATACGGCCGCGGTGCCGATCTTCCAGGTCAACACGCTGCTCAAGCTCCATTTCATCTTCAACGCCTCCCTGGTCCTGAGGGCCATGAACCGGAACGACGTTTCCATCTGGGTCAACGTCGCCACGCTGGCCGTCGCTCCCCTGCTGTTGTACGCGGGCATGAAGCTGGGCGGACTGGTCGGGATCATCGCCGCGCAGGCGGTGCTGATGATCGGCAGCAGGATCGCGACCACGATCATGATGAACCGGCTCTCGGCCGTATACCTGCCCTACACGGTCGGGATTCGGGATCTGGCGTCATTCTACCGAGACGCGTGGGACAAGGGCCGCAATCTGCTCGTGTCCGGACGGAATCATGCCCGGTAGACGCGGGAGAGGGGATCGGTCGTGGTGAAACGCAGCGGATCGGATCGGCCCTGGCACGTGGCGCATGTCATCGGCTCCCTGCAGACCGGCGGTGCCGAACGACAGCTGGTGAACTACCTTCTGGCGGCCGACCGGACCGATTTCCGTCATACCGTGATCTGCCTCGAGGGGCGGGGCGAACTGGCGACAACGGTGGAGGCCGCCGGCATTCCTGTCATGCATGTCCCGGTCCGCTGGCGTTATGCAGCCGCCTGCCTTCGGCGCCTCGTCCGCTGGTTGAAGGTGGAAGGCGTGGATGTGCTGCATGCGCACATGCATGACTCCGCGATGTGGGGCCGCACGGCAGGCCGCCTTGCTGGCGTTCCGGTCCTGATGACCACCGAGCACGGCAAGGAGCTCTGGAAAGGGCCGCTGCGGGTCGCGGTCGACCATCACTTGAGCCGATGGACGGCCCGTCATATCGCGGTATCCAGCGACGGCATGGCGATCCGGATACGGCGGGAGCGGATCGATCCACGCAAGCTGGTCCTGATCCCCAACGGGGTGCCCGTTCCGGCGGCCGCTGGCGATGACGAGGGGCGGCGACACGTACGCGCCGAGTTCGGGATCGCCCCCGACGCGCCGTTGCTCGGGTCGGTGGGGCGCATCGTCGAAGCCAAGGGCTACCAGCATCTGTTGGCGGCGATCGGGTTGTTGAGGGTCGAACATCCAGGACTGCGGTGGCTCGCGGTCGGGGACGGCGTCCTGCGCGCGGAGTTGGCTGTGCTGGCCGGCGCGTCGGGCCTTGGCGATGCCGTGATCTGGGCGGGTCGTCGCACGGATGTGAGCGAGTTGCTGGCCGCCATGGACATCTGGGTCATGAGCAGCATCCGTGAGGGATTGCCGGTGGCCCTGCTGGAGGCGATGGCGGCAGGCCGGCCGATCGTGGCCACACGCGTCGGGGGGATTCCCGACGCCGTCCGTGACGGCGTCGATGGACTGCTGGTGGCGCCGGCGGACCCCGTGGCGTTGGCCGCAGCCGTCGCGGCTCTGTTGAGGGACTCGGCGCGCGCAGCCGAGCTGGCCGCCTCGGCGCATCGGCGCGCCGCCGCCGAGTACAGCATCGGATCGGTGGCGCGACGCATCGAAGATGTCTACCGGCACGAGCTTCGCTCGGCGACGAGGAAAGGACGCACCCGGTCATGAGCAGGTCCCGCATCCCTGTGGTCATGTACCATTCCGTAGGCAGGCCGGACCCCGACTGGATCTGGGGCGAGCTGACCTGTCCGCTCCCGTTGTTCACGAGGCAGATCGAGCGGTTCGTCGCCGGCGGCTATGCCCCCGCCACGCTCGATGACGTCCACGAAGAGCAGGCGGCGAACGTATCATCGCGGAAGCGCAGGGTGGTGTTGAGTTTCGATGACGGCTATCTGGACAACTGGGTGCATGTCTATCCGCTCCTGAAGAAGTGGAGTTGGCGGGGCATCGTCTACATCAACCCGGACTTCGTCGATCCCGGGGAGCAGCCGCGGCCCACGCTGGAAGACGTCTGGGCCGGCCGCTGTGCGCAACGGGACCTGCAGACCCGGGGGTTCCTGAACTGGACCGAGATCGAGATGCTCGACCGCAGCGGAGTGCTCGAGATCGGGAGCCATTCGATGTCGCACACCTGGTATCCCACGGGACCGGAGATCGTGGATTTCCATCGGCCGGGCCGGGCGACGCCCTGGCTGGCCTGGAATGCGCGCCCGGAGCGCAAGCCCTTCTACCTCAACGAAGACCAGTCGGGGTTCGTCCCCTGGGGCGTGCCGGTCTACAAGAACGGCCGGTCCCTGGGCGTGCGGCGTTACCTGCCGGATCCCGACGTGGCGGTCGCGACCATCGCCCATGTCGCCGCTCGCGGCGGCGCCACCTGTTTCGACACCGCCGGCTGGCTCGGCGAACTGCAGGCGGTGGCTCGCGAGGCCGATCGAGGCGGGGGCCGGCTGGAGACGGACCGGGAAATGCTCGAGCGATTCGCGTTCGAGATCGACGAGGCCGCGGGCACCTTCGAAGCGCGACTCGGGCGACGGGTGCATCACTTCTGCTGGCCCGGCGGCGCCTATTGCGACGAATCCTGGCGACTGGTCGAACAGGCGGACTACCGAACATTCACGGTCAAGCGGAACGATCTGGAAAGGTGGAACGGATCCGACCCGCGGCTCGTTCGCCGGATCTCGGACCACAAGCAGTTCACCCTGTTCGGCCGCTCCCACGGCACGGACGACGCCGGGCTGCTGATCGCCGGCTGCGACGCCGAACTCGGCAGGATTGGGGCCCGCGCCCGGGTGCGGCTGCGCAAGATGATCGACATAGCCAGGCGCACCCGATCGAACGGCTGACGCGTGGGATCCTGCGACTGAAGGCGGGGGCCGGCTACTTGTGGGATCGGCGCCTTAGAACCGCTTCGAACACGGCGATGGTCTGCCGAGCCGTGCTTTCCATGCTGAGTGCCCGGACCTTGTCGCGTCCTGTGCTCGGACCAGCGAAAGCGAGAGCCGTCTTCAACTTCGCCGCTACATCCTCCGCAGTGCGTTCACAGAGGTAGCAGCCGTCGACCCCCGAGATCCTCTCAGCCACGTCGCCGACATCCACGGAAACGATGGGCAGGTTGCTGGCGAGGGCTTCCTTGATCACGCAGGGCGAGGCCTCGTGGTCGGAAGTCAGCACCAGGACATCGGCGGCGTTCATGTACAGGGGCACCCGATCGTGGGGGACCTTGTAGACGGGCAGCAATTCCGCGCGGGGATCGTCGGTGACGACGATCTCCGCCGCTGCCTTGGCGATGTCGTACCGCTTGCAGCGGTTGTCCGGGTTGGCGACGAACAGGGCATACCTACGCTCCGGATCCAGGCCCAGCGTACGGCGGGCTTCCAGACGCGGCCGCGGCTGGAACAGATCCAGATCCACACCCATCGGAATCAGGGTCGCGTTCCAGAGGCGCGACCTGAGCACCTCGGCGACGATGATGCGCTCCGAGACCAGGAAGCCGAGCGCTTTGCTGAGCACGACCTTGAGCTTGCCTCCGAAAGTGTACCGCCCATCCGGTCCGACTTCGCCGAGGATGTCGCTGCCGTGGTACGTCAGGACGATCGGGCAGCGGAACTGCATGCGGGCGGGCAGGCCGACCAGGCCGTAATGCGCGTGGACTAGGTCGTAGGACTCGGTCTTGAGTCGGTTCCTCAGCGTGAACCCGGCGCGGAGGTAATTCATGACCGAGCGTGCGCCGTCGAAGGCCAAAACCTCCACGTCCACCCCCGCCTTGATCAGGGAAACCACCTGTTCCTGCACGAAGGTGCCCGCGGCGGGCTTCTCGGGCGTTGGGTACATCGATGTCAGGACCAGGACTCGCAAAGCGGTCTCCTCAGTTCGGGCTACGATCGCTGCCGCGGCTGTAAGGCGGGCGCTTGTTGCCAGTGGCCCGGGCCAGCACCGCGTCCCAGGCCGCCAGCACCGAATCGAGTGAAAAGCGATCGGCGACGCCGGGAGCGGCTCGCGCCAGACGAGCCCTGAGTTCCTCGGACGTGATGAGGCGCGCCAGGGCCGCCGACATGGCGCGCGGGTCCTCGGTGGGGATCAGGATCCCGTCGGTTTCCGAGGTGATGATGTTCGCAGGTCCGCTGGGGCAGTCCGTCGAGATGACGGGGAGGCCGGCGGCCATCGCCTCGCAGAGCGCGTTGGGAAAGCCTTCGCTGCGCGAAGACAGCAGGAAGATCTGAGCCCGCTCGAGCCAAGGCCGAGGGTTGGCCACCTGTCCCGGCAGCAGGACGCGGTCGCCGAGGCCGAGTTCGTCTCGCAGTGATTCGAGCTCGCTCCGCAGGATCCCCTCGCCCAGGACCACCAGCCGCCAGTCGGCGCATGACGGCGGCAGCAAGGCCATGGCCCTGAGGGCCAGGTCGAAGCCCTTCTGGTGGTGCAGGCGACCCACGGCGAGGATCGTCGGCCGGTCCGGGATCGGCGGCGTATGCGTTGTGGTGCATCCGCCGGATCCCATCGATACCGGGTTGGGGATCACGCGGACTCTTCCCGGCGCCAAGTGCTCGTACAGTTTGGCGGCTGTCGGGGTCTGTGCGATCAGGCATGCCGCGCGTCGGTAGGTGACGCGGCGCAGCAACGACCAGGCGGGGCCGATGCTCATGAGTCGCGGGTCCGCGCGCTCGGAGATGACCACGGGACATGCCAGGCCGCGGCAGGCCAGAAGCGTCAGGATGTTGGTGTAATTCAGGAAGCTGACGACCGCATCGGGATCGGCGGCGGTGATCGCCCGACGCAGGGAGCGGATGATGGACACCTGTTTGAACGCACCCGAGAACCGCGGATCGACCGACAGCAGGCGGACGTGCTCCGAGAGCTTGTAATGGGGTGTGCTGCCGTCGTCATGGGTCGTGATCAGGTCGACATGGTGGTTCCGCGCGGACCAGGCGTTGGCCAGCGTGCTCATCACGTGCTCCGCGCCGCCAGCGTTCAGCGAGGATATCACCAGGCTCAATCGCATGTCGGAAAGCGGCGGCGACAGGCCCGAAAACGCATGCTGACACTCTCTACGTGTTTCATAGTCCCAGGACCTTGCCCGGCGGCTGATGTGCCATCGACGGAGCCGGTTTCCTCGGCGACTCCTGGAGCGAGACGAACGATAGCAGGGGGTGGCCGGCCTCGCAACATCCATGAACCGGCAAACTTGCGCTCCAGCGCCGCTTGACGCAGCCCAGGGCAGTCCGCATACTCCGCTCTTCCCGTGTATGGAGGTCGGAGCGTGACCAGGGTAGCCATGATCGTCCTATCCCAGTATCCCGGCGACCCGCGTGTCCGGCGTGAAGCCGAAGCCTTGGCGCGTCGCGGTATCGGTGTCGACGTCATCTGCTACCGGAATCCGGATCAGATGGCGGTCGAGTCGTACGGTCAGGTGACCGCCCACCGGATCATGACCGTCCGCGACAAGACCAGCATCCTGCGTTATCTGGTTTTTTCCCTGGGTTTCGGCCTGGTCGCCTTCCTCAAGCTGGAGTCCCTGGCGCGCCGTCGCCGCTACGACCTCGTGCAGATCCACAACCTGCCCGATCAGCTCGTATTCGCGGCCGTGCTGCAGCGCCTGCGGGGCGTACCGGTGGTCCTGGACCTGCACGACCTGATGGTGGAGCTCTTCGAGTCCAAGTGGCACGGGGTACGGGCGCGCCTGCTGTTGCCCGTGGTGAAACTCGCCGAAGGCCTGTCCTGCCGCTTCGCCGATCAGCTGATCACCACCAGCGAGGGGTTCCGCAGGCGGTTGCTGTCGCGAGGGATCCCCGCTGAGAAGGTGACTCTCGTGCTCAACTCCGCCGACAACCACATCTTCTACCGTCCGGCGGACGGCATCATGGAGCGCCAGGCCCGGGGCGGTGAACGGCTGACGGAGCCGCAACTGGTCTACCACGGCACCGTCGCGCACCGTTTCGGCATCCACGTGCTGATCGAAGCGGTCGCCTTGCTGCGGAACGGCGGTCTGCGTCCCGTGCTGAGGATCCACGGCAAGTACGACGCGAACTACCGGCTGGTCCTGGAGCGTCTGGTCGCCGAGCGCGGGTTGGTCGGCTCCGTCCTGCTGGGCGACTACCTATCCCACGAGCAGATCCGGGAACTGCTCTACCGCATGGACATCGGCGTGGTTCCCTACCTGCGGGACTCCTTCATGGACCTGGCGCTATCCACCAAGTCGTTCGAGTACATCGCCGTCGGTCTGCCCGTGGTGGCTTCGCGGGTGGATTCGATGATGGCGCTGTTCTCCGACCGGAGCCTGCAGTACAGCGAACCGGACGACGCGGTCGATCTCGCCGACCAGATCCGTCGGCTGTGCGAGGCGCCGCGGGAGCGGGCGGTACTCAGTCGGCACGCGGACCAGGAATACGCGGGATTGGCCTGGCACGTGATGGAGGAGCGCTATGTATCGCTGATCAGGGGGATGATACGTTCTGCCTGATGCAGGCCTGAAGATGGTTGACGAAATGTGCGGATATATGATAATATGATTTCTGGTCGTGCCACGTTGCAGGAGGATGCCATGAGGCGTGTGTTGTCGGCGGTTCTGTTGTGGGGCGTGCTCGCAGCCCTCATCCTGGTGACGACGGCGTTCGCCCAGGGGAAATGGGACGGCAGCGATTTCGCCTTCTGCTACGTCACCGACGATGGGACCCAATGCAACCTGGCTTGGGCGGATACGGCCAGGGTGATGGATTTCCGTTTCACCATCGCGGTGAATGCCCGCAGCGGCGTCCTATCGCCCAACAAGTTGACGGTTCAGCAGATCCACGACCTCGCCGAAGACGGCTTCGAGATCGCCCAGCACGGCGCATCCCATGGCCAGAACGGACTTCCCTTGGCCTGCTCCAGCCCGCCTCGCGGCTCCTGGATGGGCTACTTCCGCTGCAGCGAGCCGGACGAGTCGGCGCGGATGGCCGCCCTGAAGGCCGATATCGAACGCGACACCATCGCCACGATATGCGATATCCCCGTCTCCGGCATCAGGGTGTGCGCTTACCCGCAGCACCTGCACGGCAAGGCGCTGATCGACACGCTGATCGCCGAGGGATTCGTCGGTGCGCGCACCGGCGGTAAATGGGATCCCTCCGGCTACAGCTACGGCGATTTCACGTTCATGTCCAGCAACAGCTGGGATGGCGGCATCAGCCTGTACCGGATCCCGACGGCCGACACGGATTCCCACTTCTTCGGCAACCACAGCGCCACGCCGCCGAACCACAATTCCTACGCGTCGTTCCTGGCGATCGCCCAGCCGGTGATCGACGACTTCCGCGCCAACGAGGGCATCTGCATCATCTACACCCACCATCTCGGCAACGACAACGACACCTACGGCGATATCAACTATGCATCCGGGGGGATCACCAAGCGGGATCTGGCCTGGCTGATCGATCTGGTTCGCGCGAACAACGGCAAGATCATGACGCTCGGCGATGCCGTCGCCTATTATCGTGAACGCTCGCATGCAGTGGACGTGGACGGGGATCTGATCTGGATGCCCGGGACCACGGCCGCCGGCGAGGTCAGGCCGGTGGCGCTCCAGGATCTGCGGGTCCATCCCAACCCGTTCAACCCCAGCACGGTCGTCTCCTTCGAACTGGGCGCACGTCAGCCGGTCCGGGTCGCGGTGTTCGACATGCGGGGACGCCTGGTACGGGTCCTGGCTGAAGGCGAATTGTCCGCCGGGCGCCAGGCCATGGCGTGGGACGGCCGCAACGGGTCCGGATTACGAGTTGCATCGGGTTCCTATCTGGTGCAGGTTCGTACCGGGACCACGGTCGTGTCGCACACGGCTGCGCTCATCAAGTGATATGGAGCGGCTAGTCAACTGAGAACGTGCCTGTCCCTGGGCCCCGGCCGGCAACGGCCGGGGCCTTCTCTTGTGATCGGAGGGAAGAGGCTTCGTCGACGGTCGATCAGACTGATATCCGCGGGTTGGGTACCGCACAAGATTGATTCCTCCGTACAAACCCCTCATTTCAGCCA
>DYDD01000060.1:0-4587 GCA_020718045.1 Fibrobacter sp.
GGGCGCGCGCGGAATACCGCGGACGGCGGTCGCCGGGCGCGCCGAACCTGGATCTTCACGGACTGCGGAGCGTCGCGGTGATCAGGCGGAAACGGGAGGGGCGCGCGCCTCGCGCACGGGCAGGATCAGCAGGCCCAGCGCGCGGACTTCGGCGACCGGGACCCGCGCGACCGTGGCGGCGTTGGCCCGGGGCGTCTCGAACGCGCCTTCGGCCAGCGTGCCGGTATGGAAAACGATGCAGACCGCTGCGGCGTGCCCATCGTGGCCGGCGTGGGAGTCCGCGTGGTCGTAGTGGTGCTTGAGGTGCGAGGCCTGGAACGCGCCGAGGCTCGCCAGTAGGAGCAGGGCCGTCAGGACCCTGGACGCGGAAGCGCGGGATGCCGGTGTCGCGGGGCGGAACATGGGCCCAGGAGACAGCCGGGCGGCCGGGAGCGCAACCGGGCGGGAACCGCTGCCGTCGCGGGGACGTATAGGCTGAGATCCTCGCCGTTGCGCGCCGCTCCCCGCCGGAGGCCCGACATGACGCCGACCCGCCCCCTCGCCCGCCGCCTGCGCTCCTGGCTGCCCCTGCTGGTGGTCGTGGCGAGCGCGCTGAGCTTCCGCTCCGCCGTCGCCAACTGGTACGACGTGCCGACGGGCTCGATGCAGCCGACGATCTACGAGGGCGACCGCATCCTGGTGGACCGCACCGCCTTCTCGCTGCGCATCCCGCTGCTGGGCTGCGAGGTGGCGCGGACCGGCGAGCCGCGGCGCGGCGACATCGTTGCGCTGACCTCCCCCCACGACGGGACCCGCCTGGTCAAGCGCGTGGTCGGTCTGCCCGGCGACACGGTGGCGATGAACGCCGGCGACCTGCTGATCGACGGCCGCCCCCACGCGGTGATGCTGTCACCTGACGCCCGCGCGCGGAGGGACTTCGAACCGGTCACGGTGCCCGCCGACTCCTACCTGGTCATGGGCGACAACCGCGACCACAGCTTCGATTCGCGCTACTTCGGGTTCGTGAGCCGCGACGCGCTGCAGGGTCGGGCCTTCGCCGTCGTGGCCTCGGTCGATCGGGACCGCGGCTGGCGCCCCCGGCTGGGCCGCTTCTTCACCCGGCTCGACTGATTCCCGGCCGGATGACGGCCGCGCCTAAAGCGGTCGTCTCCCCCTCCGGCCGGCCCAAAGCAGAAGGCCGCCCCGTTCGCGGGGCGGCCTTCGCTTCATCATCGATGGTGCGGTCAGCCGGCCAGATTACCCACGACCGCCTCGACCTTCTCCAGGATCCCGCACGACCTCACCAACTCCATCATCGCGGTGTGGTCGTCGTGCAGGGGACGGTCGACTTCCAGGAACGCCACGTGCTCGCGCACCGCGGCGTGGCCGGCGGCGACGCCCGCCCCCTTCTTGAAGTCGCGGAAGTCCAGAGCCTGCGCCGCGGCCATGAACTCGATGCCCAGCACGCCGCAGGCGTTCTCGACGATCTGCTTGTTCTTCAGGGCCGTGTTCATGCCCATCGAGACGAAGTCCTCCTGGTCCGCCGCGGCCGGGATGGACTGGACCGACGCCGGCGCGCTGAGGATGCGCTGCTCGACGATCAGCGAATCGGCGGTGTACTGGCTGAGCATCAGCCCCGAGAACATGCCCGCCCCCCTGGTCAGGAAGGCCGGCAGGCCCACGCTCAGGGCCGGGTTGAGCAGGCGGTTCAGGCGCCGCTCGCTCAGCACGCAGACCATCGTCATGGCCGCGCCGGCCATGTCCATGGGCAGCGACACCGGCGAACCCTGGAAGTTGGCCCCGGTCAGGGTCAGCTTCTTCTCGGGCACGAAGATCGGGTTGTCGCCGACTCCGTTCAGCTCGATCTCGACCTGCTCGCGCGCCCAGCGCACGGCGTCGTGCGCGGCGCCGATGACCTGCGGGCTGGAGCGCATGGAGTAGGCGTCCTGCACCTTGGTCTTGATCCTGCCGGTCTGCAGGTCCGAGCCCTCGATGCAGCGGCGGATGGCGCCGGCGCTGCGCACCGCCCCGGGGAAACCGCGCATCTCGTGCAGCTGGGAGGTGTAGGGCTTCAGGTTCGCCAGCAGCGCCTCGAGCGTCATGGAGCAGGCGATCTCGGCCTGCTTCAACAACCGGTCCATGTCATGCAGGTGCAGCGCGCTCATGGCGGTCAGCAGGTTGCTGCCGTTGATCGCGGCCAGGCCGTCGCGGGCCTCCAGGCCGGGCACCGGGATGCCGGCGCGGGCGAGGGCCTCCTTGCCCGGCAACAGCTCCCCTTTGTACCAGGCGCGACCTTCACCCATCAGCAACTGCGCGATCTGGCTCATCGGCGCCAGGTCGCCGCAGGCGCCGACCGATCCCTTCTGGCAGACGAAGGGCGTGACGCCCTGGTTGAGCATGGCCACGAGCGTCTGCGTGATCACGGGCCGGCAGCCGCTGTTGCCGTGGGCGTGGACGTTGATCCGGCCGACCATGGCGCCGCGCACATACTCGGCGGGTGCGGGGTCGCCGATGCCGGCGGAGTGGTTGTAGATGAGGTACTTCTGGAATTCCTTGACCTGGTCGTCGTTCAGCACGATCTCGGAGAACTCCCCGATGCCCGTGTTGACCCCATACATGATCTCGTGCGCCTGGATCTTCTCCTCGAGCATCGCCCGGCAGACCCCGATGCGCGCCAGCGCCTCGGGCGCCAGTTCCACCTGCTCGCCGTGGCGCGCCACGCGCGCCAGCTTCTCGATGGTCAGGCCGGAGCCGTTCAGCACGACCGTCATCTCTGTCCCCTTCCACATATCCCTCGCACGGAAGTGTCGACGTCGATGACGCCGGTCCGTGCCTGCGGACTACGTTATCGCGCCGGCAGCGGGAGTCAAGCGGCGGCGGGCCGGAACCGCGGGGCGCGGGACGGGGCTCCCCGCTTGACGGATCCCGGGTTTGGCCCAAGATTGTCCCGCTCGCCCGACACCCCCCGAAAGGACGCGGCCGCCTTGTCCTACGAGATCCGCGAGATCGAGAACCTGGACGACTTCCTGGCGCTGGCCCCGGCGTGGGACGCCTGCTTGGCCGCGTCGGGCCGCGGTTCGCCGTTCCTGACCGCGGCCTGGCTCGCCGCCTGGTGGCGTGCCCACGGTCAGGGCCGGTCGCTGCGCATCCTCGTCGCCTTCGCACAGGAACGCCTGGTGGCCGGCGCCCCCCTTTACCGCGGCCTGGGCCGCTACTACGGAGTGCCTCTGCGCGAGACCTGCTTCGTGGGCGACGGGACATCCGACCGCCAGGGCTTCCCGGTCCTGCCGGAGCACGAGGCGGCGCTGGACGCGATCTGGCGGCGGCTGCGCGAGGCGCCCCGCGGCAGCGCCGTCGTCAGGCTCGAGGAGATGCGCGCGGACGAACCCGCGGTCCCGCGGGGGCGCGGGGTCTGGCCCGCCCTGGAGAGCGAGCGCTCCTCGCTGCTGCCCTACCTAGACCTGACGCCCGGCTGGGCGGCGATCGAGGCCGGCCTGCCCCGCAAGTACCGCTCCGAAATGCGCACGCGCCCTAAGGTCTTCGATACGTGGGGCGACTGGTCTTTCCGCCGGTTCCGCGGGGACGAGGTCCACGTCCGGCTGGACGAGACGGTCGCCGTCGAGCGCGCCAGCCACAAGACATCCGAGGGCCGCACCTTCTACGGCGATCCGCGCAACCTGGACTTCATGCGGCGCCTGCTGGCTGAGCCGGGACCGCTCGAGCCCCTGCTCTCGGTGCTCGAGGTCCGGGGCACCCTGGTGGCCTACCTGCTGGGTTTCGTCCACGACGACGTCTACCACGCCTACAACACGGCCCACCTGCCGGGCTACGAGAAGGGCTCGCCGGGGAAGTGGGTCATGCACCGCACGGTGCAGGCGTGCAGCGAGGACGGTCTGCGCGGCTTCGACTTCCTGCGGGGCGCCTCGTACATGAAGTCCCGCTTCCGCCCCGAGGACCGGCCCAACGTGCGCGTCGTGGCGTTCGGGCGGGGACCCGTCCCCTCCCTGCTGCGCCTCGCCGTCTTCCGCATCCGCCCGCGGCTGCTGCACTACCGCGCCGCGGCGCCTCCCGCCGGGGACGCCGAGTAGCGCGGCGGGTGGGTCCGGTGCCAGCCTGTCGCCTCCTGCCAGGCGCCCGCCGCCGCGAGCACGGTCGCCTCGTCGAAGAGGCGGCCCACGAAGCACCACGCGCGCGGGCGCTCCTCGCCGTCGAACTCGTCGGGCACGACGACGCTGTGGTGCCCGGTGAGGTTGAAGACCAGCAGGTCCTGCCCCGCGAACGACGGGCCCACGTACAGGTCGATCCCCGCGAACAGCCGGTCGACCTCCGCCATGAGCTGCGCCCGCAGGCGGTTGGCCTGGAGGTACTCCACCGCGGGGATCAGGCGCGCGGCGCGTACGGGAACGGCGCCTCGATCACCGAAGGGTCCCGCCCGTCGGCGCCGCGGATCGTCTCGAAGACCAGCGCGCAGTCCTCGGCACCGCGGGCCATCGGCCCGAGCTTGTCCCTCGACCAGCTCAGGGCCATCGCCTCGGCGCGGCTGACACGGCCGAAGGTCGGCCGCAAGCCGGTCGTGCCGCAGCGCATCGACGGCGAGACGATCGAACC
>DYDD01000060.1:4594-4930 GCA_020718045.1 Fibrobacter sp.
TCCGAGCCGATGGCGAAGGGCAGCAGACCCGCCGCCACCGCCGAGGCCGGGCCGGCAGAGGAGCCGCTGTTGCCCTGTTCCAGGTCCCACGGGTTGCGGGTCTGGCCGCCGAACCACTGGTCGCCCATGGCCAGGGCGCCCAGGGTCAGCTTGGCGCAGAGCACCGCGCCCGCCGCCTCCAGCTTCGCGACGACCGTGGCCGTCTCGTCGAGCGTCTGGTCCCGGTAGGGCTCCGCGCCCCAGGTCGTGCGCGTGCCGCGCACCGCCAGCAGGTCCTTCACGCCGTAGGGCACGCCGTGCAGCGGCCCGCGCCAGCGCCCGGCGGCGAGCTCGCGG
>DYDD01000060.1:4947-5055 GCA_020718045.1 Fibrobacter sp.
CTCGCGCGCGATCTGCGGCGTCAGCGAGACGACGCACGCCAGTTCCGGCCCGAACCGGTCGAGACGGCCGAGGAACATCTCGGTGAGTTCGAGGGAAGTGACCCGCCG
>DYDD01000060.1:5087-5180 GCA_020718045.1 Fibrobacter sp.
TGGCGAAGGCGAGGTCTTCGAGATCGGCCGGCCGCGGCGGCGTCGCGATCTCGCGCCAGCGCGGCGGACGGTCGGGGACCGTCGGGCGGAAAC
>DYDD01000060.1:5190-13360 GCA_020718045.1 Fibrobacter sp.
CGGGTCGAACACCAGCGGCGGCGCCACGTCGTTGGCGGGGGTGCGGGCCCGCAGGGCGAGGAAGGCGGCGCGCTGCTCGGCGAGGTCCTCGCGCATCAACGCCCGCTCGCGCGGCGTGAACTCCAGGCCCAGCAGGGCCTCGGCTTCCGCCAGGCCGGCCGGGGGATGATACCACGGTCCTACTGCATGCGGACCCTGATCCCGCCGCTGCCGGTGTCCAGTGTCACCTGGGCCGCCCCGGCGCCCACCGTGAACGCGAGCTCGTCGGCGCGGTGTCCCGGGGTCGCGACGCCAGGCACGTCGACGTGCACGTCGCCGCTGCCGGTCTCGGCCGTCACGCGGCAGGAAGCGTCGCGCGGCAGGACCAGTTCCACCCCGCCGCTGCCGGTGTCGACGACGAACCGGCCGTCCCCCATGCGCACCAGCTGCAGCAGGACGGAGCCGCTGCCGGTGTCGATCAACGCGGACCCGGCGTCGACGGCCTCGGCCTGCACGCCGCCGCTGCCGGTGTCGGCCACGAGCCGCTTGCAGACCACGTCCTCGAGCGTCACGCCGCCGCTGCCGGTGTCGGCCTTGATCTCGTCCCCGCGGCAGCGCCGCATGACGACCTCGCCGCTGCCGGTGTCGGCGGTGGCGTCGCCGGCGATGTCCAGGAACTCCACCGAGCCGCTGCCCGTGTCGGCCAGGACCGAGCCCTCGATGCCGCGGGCCGTCACCGACCCGGAGCCGATGTCCAGCACGAGGTCGCCGCGCACGCCCTCGGCCTCGATGCGGCCGACGCCGAGGCGGATGTCGGCTTCGCGGCCCGCGGGCACGCGCACCGTCACGTCGGCCCAGAGGTGCAGGCCGCGGCCCTTGCCGCGCACGGTCACGCGATCGCTGCCGAGCAGCGACGACACGGCCGCCCAGAAGTCGCGGCACCCCTCGTCGCGCTGGTCGAACCGGATGGACGCCTTGCCGTTCTTCAGCGGCGGGTAGACGTAGTCGCGCTCCTTGTCGAGCGGGAAGTCGATCCGCAGCGTGCGCTCGTCCTCGTCCACGACGAGGGCCAGGCGGTCGCGCCGGGCGTCCTCGCCCCGCACGGCGACCTCGACCTCGAAGACGTCGCCGGCGGCGGGCAGGACGCGAACCTCGCCGATCAGGTCGGTCACGTGGAGCGACGCGAAGTCGAAGGTGAAGCTCTCGGTGAACTCCTGGGCGGCCAGCGGTCCGGCCAGCAGCAGGACGAGCAGGGCGGGGGCGGCGGTTCGGCGCATGGTGGGCCTCCTCGGCACGAACAGGGTTGCGGTCCGGGAGGTCTCCCGGTCGCGCGGCGACCAGGATACGCACCGCGCCGGGCGGCGGTTGCATCGGGGAGGGGCGGGGCGGACGAAGGGCCGCCCTTCCGGAGAAAGGCGGCCCCGGGTGGCGCTGCGGAACTAGCGGTAGGCGGCCTTCACGCCGCTCCAGCTCAAGTCCTCGTTCGGGACCGCACAGTCGATCTGCATCGTGATCGTGATGACCGAGCCCCACGAGCCGTACTGCTGGCCGGCGGGCGCCGGGCCGCAGGTGCCGTCCAGGAACGTCGGGTAGCCGGCCGGCTTTGTGATCGCCGGGTTGAGGCTGGTGGTCTCGCCCGCGCCGACGCCGTTGCCGATCGCGAAGACCAGCGTGCAGCCGTTCGCGAAGGTGCCGCTGGTGTTGCCGTTGACAACCGCGGCCACCGGCGTGCTGACGCCGCCGATCAGCACGTACTGGACGGTCGTGATGACGGTCATGGCGCCCAGCGTGCCGGTCCCATCGCCCCACGGCCAGCCGCCGGCGAAGAAGGCGAACGTGCCGCCGTTGAAGGTCGAGGTGTAGACGATCGTGCCCACGCCGCCGACGCGGTTGTCCTGGACGGTCATGCTGGAGGAGATGGGGCAGCTGATCTCCCACTGCGCGCCGAGTGCGGCGCCGTCCCAGGACTGGGCGTGCAGGACGTGGGGGAAGCCGGAGTTGATGCCCGACCGCCACGTCGCGGCGCGGCCCGTCAGGAGCTGGCCGCCGAGGTCGGTGGAGGTGTACATGCCCTGGATCGGATCGGCGAGCGCAAGCGTGGAAGCCGCGACGATCGCGAGCAGCAGCAGGATCGGGACGGTCGACAGGCGCATGGATCTCATGGTGATACCCCCCAGGATGGCGACAACGAAGATGCCGGTCGCACGACGGCCACCGGACAACGACCACGGTGTTTGGGCGAGAGGGAAGGCGGGCGGTTCCTGACCTCGCGTTGCGCATCATACCGTAAACGATACCGGAGTGTCAAATATTCTGCCGGTGGTCGACGTTCGGATCGGGTTGTTGAACGCCGATTTCAATACTCGGCAGGGTTCGAGCCGTTCATCCCGTCGCCGGTTGACGGCGCCGCGTCCTTGGAGCAACCTGGAGTCGTCGGGCTCGTACGAAAGCCCCGGCAACACCAACCCGGGAGGTCGTCCAGATGCTCGCACGCTCGCGTCCATGCTCGAATGTCTTCGTGCCGCTTGCCGTCGCCCTGCTCCTCGCCGCCGCAGCCGGCGCAGCCTTCGCCGCCGCCGAACAGGCCATCGTCGACGGCGTGCTGCACGTGCGCAATGGCGCCAAGCCCGTGGGCGGGGTGCGGACCCTGACCCTGCAGGAGATCTGGCGCGCCGGCGGGGCGGACGACGAGGAGAGCATCTTCGGCCTGATCACCCGCGTCGTCGCCGACGCCGCCGGCAACGTCTACCTGCTGGACACGCAGCTCCACCAGGTCCACGTCTACGACAGCGAGGGCGCGTTCACGCGCACCCTCAGCCGCGAGGGCGAGGGCCCCGGCGAGGTGCGCTACCCCGTCGACATGCTCTTCATGCCCGACGGCACGCTGGGCCTGGTGCAGACCTTCCCCGGCCGCATCGTCTGCGTCGACCTGAACGACACGCCGGCCAAGACCTTCGTGCCCGGCGGCGACGCCCCCGCCGAGGGCGGCTTCCTGACGCTGTCCGATGTGCAGGGCCGGGGCGGGCGCCTCGTACTGGGCGGCGTCGAGAGCACGATCAACCAGACCGAGGGCTTCCAGGTCCGCGACAACTTCATCCGCAGCTACGCGGCCGACGGCAAACCGCTGGTGACCTACACGCACAAATCGCGCAAGTACGAGTTCAGCAAGCTGTCCATCGACGAGGAGGCCGAGTTCTTCCCGCAGTTCCGCAAGTGGGTGCTCGGCAACGACGGCCGCGTCTACGTCGCCTCGCAGCGCAACGCCTACGCCATCGACGTCTACGCGCCCGACGGCAAGCTCGAGCGCGTGATCGAGCGCCAGTACGTGAACTGGACCCGCACGCCCGAGGAGCACGCGCTGGTCGAGTCGATCATGTCGGCCCAGCTGCGCAACATCCCGTTCCCCGTCGAGCACTCGGTCTCCAAGACCGAGGAGACCATCAACGGCATGATGCTGGGCGAGGACGGCAACCTGTGGGTCCTGGGCAGCCGCGGCTGGCACGAGCAGCCGGCGGGCATCCTGGCCACCTACGACGTCTTCTCCCCCGCGGGCGAGTTCCTGGAGCAGGTCCGCGTGGCCTGCCCCGGCGACGGCAGCAAGGACGCCCTGATGGAGGGCGGCAAGGGACGCTTCGTGGTGGTCAAGGGCTTCACCGACGCCATGGTCACCCTGCAGACGCAGGGGGCCGCCGGCGGGACCGAGGAGGGCGAAGAGCCCGCGCCCATGGAGATCATCTGCTACGGCGTGAAGTGACCCCGGCCCCCGATTGACTGGAGAACGGGTCCGGCCGACAATGGCCGGACCCGTTCCCCATTCCGGAGGCACCGCATGCTGGACTTCTTCAGGCGCCGTCGCCACGCCAAGCTGAGGGCCCGGCCCTTCCCCGCCGAGCGGCTCGCCGTCGTGGAGCGGAACGTCCCCTTCTGGCGCCACCTGCCCGCCGACGCGCGCGCCGAGCTGCTGGGCCTGGCCCAGGTCTTCCTGGCCGAGAAGAACTTCGAAGGCTGCGGCGGGCTGGAGCTGACCGACGAGATGCGCGTGACGGTGGCCGCCAACGCCTGCCTGCTGCTGCTGGGGCGCGAAACCGGCGTCTACCCGCGGTTGCAGTCGGTGCTGCTCTACCCGACGACCTTCGTCGCGCAGATCGCGGAGGAGGACGAGACGGGGCTGGTCGACGAGTACGACGACGAGATGGACGGCGAGGCCTGGGACATCGGCGCGGTCGTCCTGGCCTGGGACGAGGTGCTCCACGACGCCCGCCACGGGCGCGACGGGCGCCACGTCGTGCTGCACGAGTTCGCCCACCAGCTGGACCAGGAGACCGGGGAGGCCGACGGCACGCCCCGCCTGGCGTCGGGACACGAGGAGTGGGCGCGGGTGCTCGCCGAGGCCTACGCGAAGCTGCAGTCGGACGCGGACAAGCGTCGGCCCACGGTGCTGGACACCTACGGCGCCGAGGACCCGTCGGAGTTCTTCGCGGTGGCGACCGAGAGCTTCTTCGAGGATCCCGTCGCGCTGCGCCGCCGGCACGCCCACCTCTACGCGCAGCTGCAGGGGCTCTACAGGCTGGATCCGGCCGGGCTGGTCGCTTCCGCTTCGACCTCGGCTCCGGAGCGGCCCCTGGCGTAGCGGCCGATCTCCTGGTCCGACGTCATGATGTGGTGCCCGACCCAGTTGACCAGGAATTCGAGCACCGGCATGCTGATGCGTTCCATCTCGAGCCGACGCTGGAAGCGGCGGACCTTCTGCACGAGCTGCTCGTGCTCGTGCCCGTGATTGTCCAGAGCTGGATAGCAGATTTCCTGCATGAAGGCTTCCTCGTCCCGGAAATGAGTCTCGGTGTAAGCGATGAGCTTCTCCAGGATCTGGTGCATCCGCTACTGACCCTTGCAGAGCGCGATGGCGTCCTGCAGTTCCCCGACGATGGCGAACAGCTGCTTGTGCTGGCCGTCCACCGCTTCGACCCCGATGCTCAAGGTGGCGCTCCACTTGACTTGATCCATCCGGGTCAACCTCCTCGATCGGGTCGGACTTCTGTCAGTGGTTCGGATTCGGCTCTCCGGCACGTTGATTGAGCATTTCCTTCATCGCCCCTCGGCTGGCATCAAGTGATCTGTGATAAGAGACGGAATATCCATCATATATAACGGGTAGCCCGGCGTATTTGATTGTGATGTGGTGGCCATGAACTCCGTTTCATTGAATATTAACAAGTTGTGAATATCATTTTCACGGGAATATCACATGCTTGTCTCTGTGACAAGGAGCCTGAGAACGATGGCGCACTATGGCGCCGACCCCATCCCGGACGGAAAGACGAGACCATGGATCTGCGGCGGATTCTCGGACCGATCATGACCCTGGCGCTGGTCGCCGCGATCGCGCTGCCGGCGGTCGCCGGCGAGGGGCCGACGCTCAAGTACGGGCTCGAGACGCAGCTGCGCGCCATGCTGTCCCATCTCGACGAGCCCGGCGGCAACCCCGGGAACGAGGGCGGCATGCAGGTGCGGACCGCGCGCCTGGACGTGCGCGCCAAGTCCGAAGACGGGCGCATGAGCGGCCGCTTCCTGGTGGGCGCCGACCGGGCCTCGGGCGGGATCGAGATCGAGTACGCCTACGCCGACCTCGCGCTGCCGCAGCTGTGGCGCCTGCGGGTCGGCCAGTTCAAGCCCGAGTTCCTGCGCGAAGAGAACGTCGGCAGCACCGACCAGCTGGCCGCCGAGCGCTCCTACACCGCCGACTACTTCACCGTGGACTACGCCGAGGGCGCGGCGCTGATGCGCGACTTCGCCCGCTCGCGGGTGGCCGTGGCCCTGCACGACGGCTCCTATTCGGCCGGCACCGACCTCGGCGGCGACCGCACCGACATCGCGCTGGCCGCGCGCGGCGAGTTCGCCCTGCGCGGAGACCGCAAGCGCTGCGCCGACTTCCGCGCCCTGCCGGACGAGGGCACGGCCGTCCTGCTCGGCGTGGCCGCCGACTTCGAGCAGGGCATCGATCCCGACGTCCTGAAGGCCAGCGCCGACGTGGCGGTCGGCGGCCCCGGCTACAGCCTCTTCGCCGCCGTGATCGTGCAGAGCCTCGACGGCTCCCACGGCGCGGCGATCGCCGACCAGACGGCCCTGGTGGCCCAGGGCTCGGTGTGCCTCGTGCCCGGATCCTGGGACGCGTTCGGCCGCTGGGAGCACCTGGACTTCGACGGCGTCTACCATCGCAACAAGGGCGCCGGCGTCTCGGGCGCTACCGCCACGATCGACGACGAGGCCCTGGACATCGCCACCCTGGGCGTCAACTGGTACCGCGACGGCCAATCCTCCCGCTGGACCCTGGACCTGGTCCGCGCCCTGGACCGCATCCCGGTCGCCAACACCGGTTCCGGGCTGCTCGCGGGGTCCGCGGCGGGCCAGACGGTCGTCCGCCTGCAGTACCAGTTCAAGCTCTAGCAGTCGGTTGGGGGGAGATTCGCGCCGCGGCGCAATCTCCCCTGGCATTTACCCGGGGGGCAGGGTATCCGTCTTGACCCGGACGGGTCGCGTGGGTTCCTGCCCCCCGCCGTGCGGACCAGCGCGCGACCCAGCGCGACGGGACGATCCATGACCAGTTCCTCCCCTGCCCTGCTCGCCCTCGAGGACGGCTCGACTTGGCCCGGGCTCGGCTTCGGCGCCCGCGCCGACGCCGCCGGCGAGATCGTCTTCAACACCAGCCTCGCCGGCTACCAGGAGATCCTCACCGATCCTTCCTACCACGGGCAGCTGGTGACCCTGACGTGCACCCACATCGGCAACACGGGCGTCAACGACCGGGACGACGAGAGCGGCCGCGTGTGGGCCGCCGGCCTGGTCGTGCGCGACCTCAGCCCGGTGGTCAGCAGCTGGCGCGCCACGGGCCGTCTCGACGACTGGCTGCGCGGGCACGGCCGGCCCGCGATCACCGGCGTGGAGACGCGCGCGCTGGTGCGGCACATCCGGGAACAGGGCGCGATGCGCGCCGCGTTGTCGACCGCCGACCCCGACCCCGCGCGCCTGGTGGCCCTGACCCGCGCAACGCGCGACATGAGCGGTCTGGACCTGGCCCGCGAAGTCACCTGCGCGCGGCCCTACGCCTGGAACGACGAAGGCCGCCGCCACGTGGTCGCCTACGACTTCGGGATCAAGCGCAGCATCCTGCGGCAGCTGGCGGCGCGCGGCTGCCGCGTCACCGTGGTGCCGGCAGACACGACGGCCGCAGCCGCGCTGGCGCTGAAGCCGGACGGGATCTTCCTGTCCAACGGGCCGGGCGACCCGGCCGCGGTGACGGCGGCCATCGCCGCGGTGCGGGAGCTTTTGGGGCGCGTGCCGCTGTTCGGCATCTGCCTCGGCCACCAGATCCTGGCGCTGGCCCTGGGCGCGCGCACCTACAAGCTGAAGTTCGGTCACCGCGGCGGCAACCAGCCCGTGCGCGCGCCGCAGGGCGGCCGCGTGGAGATCTCGGCGCACAACCACGGCTTCGCCGTCGACCCCGCCACGCTGCCCGACGGCGCCGCGGTCACCCTGGTCAACCTGAACGACGGCTGCTGCGAAGGGCTGGCGGCGCCGGCGCTGCGGGCCTTCGCGGTGCAGTACCACCCCGAGAGCGCGCCGGGGCCGCGCGACTCGCTGCGGCACTTCGACGAGTTCGTCGCCCTGATGGCGGCCGCACGCGGGGAGGCGACCGATGCCCAGGCGTGACGATCTGCGGACCATCCTGATCGTGGGCGCCGGGCCGATCGCCATCGGCCAGGGCTGCGAGTTCGACTACTCGGGCGTGCAGGCCTGCAAGGCCCTGCGCGCCGAGGGCTACCGCGTCGTGCTGGCGAACTCGAACCCCGCGACGATCATGACCGACCCGCAGCTGGCGGACGCGACCTACGTCGAGCCGCTGACCGACGGCTTCCTGGAGCGCATCATCGAGCGCGAGCGGCCCGACGCCCTGCTGCCGACCGTCGGCGGCCAGACGGCGCTGAACCTGGCCGTGGAGCTGGCCGAGCGCGGCACGCTGGAACGGTTCGGCGTGGAGCTGATCGGCGCCCGCCTCGAGGCGATCCGCACCGCCGAGGACCGCTCCCGGTTCAAGGCCGCCATGATCGCCGCCGGCCTGCCGGTGCCGGTGAGCCGCTTCGTGCGCTCGGCCGGCGAGGTCGCCGACGCCGCCCGCGAAGTGGGCTTCCCCGCC
>DYDD01000341.1 GCA_020718045.1 Fibrobacter sp.
TGGCGGCTGACCTGCCCGGGCTCCGCCCTGTCGGGCGAGCCCCGCGTCCGTCGGTGGCGGCCCGGCGACCGGCTAGCCCCGTTCGGGATGACCGGCCGGCGCAAGGTCGGCGACCTGCTGCAGCAGCTGCGCGTGCCGCTGCCGGAGCGGTCGCGGGTGCTGGTCGTCGAGGACGACGCGGGTCCGTTCTGGATCGTCGGACTGGTCCGGGACGAGCGGACCCGGCTGTTGCCGACCACCGCCGACGCGGTTACACTCCTGGTCCGATACGCCGGAGAAGAGACGGGCAGCACGGCCCTCCCATGACCGCCGGCGGGCGCACGCCCACCGGCGCACGTTGCGCGAATGGAGACCCATGGCGAACCAGAAGAAGGAGAGCAAGTCGCCCCTGGACGGTCCCGGCGGCGTCAAACGCCCCCCCATGCCGGGACGGGCCGTGGGCTTCTGGATGCTCCTGCTGCTGCTGGTGTTCCTGGCGTTCCAGATGATGTCCCTGGACCGCGAGCAGATCTACGAGATCAGCTACAACGCGTTCAAGGAACAGGTCGAGGCGGGCAACATCCGCTCGCTGACCAAGACCGAGCTGACGGTCACGGGCGACCTCGTGCAGAAGACCAAGATCGCGCTGCAGACGGGCGCGGAGCCCGAGGTGCAGCGCTTCCGGCTGGTCCTGCTGGCCGAGGACCCGGCTTTCCCGGAGTGGGTGCGCGAGCGCAACCCCGGCGCCTACCTCAAGGGCGACACGGTCAAGACCAGCTGGCTGACGATCATCGTCACCTACTACCTGCCGTTCATCGTGATCCTGGTGCTCTGGCTGTTCTTCATCCGCCAGATGCAGGGCGGCAGCAACAAGGCCTTCAGCTTCGGCAAGAGCAAGGCCAAGCTCATCAGCATGGACAAGCCGACGGTCACCTTCGCCGACGTGGCCGGCTGCGACGAGGCCAAGGTCGAGCTGGAGGAGATCATCGAGTTCCTGCGCACGCCCAAGAAGTTCCAGCGCCTCGGCGGCCGCATCCCCAAGGGCGCGCTGCTGGTCGGCGCGCCGGGCACCGGCAAGACCCTGCTGGCGCGCGCCGTGGCCGGCGAGGCGGGCGTCCCGTTCTTCAGCATGAGCGGCTCGGACTTCGTGGAGATGTTCGTGGGCGTCGGCGCCTCGCGCGTCCGCGACCTCTTCGAGCAGGGCAAGAAGAACGCGCCGTGCATCATCTTCATCGACGAGATCGACGCCGTGGGGCGCCACCGCGGCGCCGGCCTCGGCGGCGGTCACGACGAGCGCGAGCAGACCCTCAACCAGCTGCTGGTGGAGATGGACGGGTTCGAGAGCAACGACGGCGTGATCCTGGTCGCCGCGACCAACCGCCCCGACGTGCTCGACCCCGCCCTGATGCGGCCCGGCCGCTTCGACCGCCAGATCGTGGTGGACATGCCCGACCTGCAGGGCCGCGAGGCGATCCTCAAGGTCCACATGAAGAAGATCAAGGCCGCGGACGACGTCTCGCCGCGCAAGATCGCCGCCGGCTCGCCCGGGCTCGCCGGCGCCGACCTCGCGAACCTGGTCAACGAGGCCGCGCTGCTGGCCGCGCGCAAGAACCACCTGGAAGTGACGATGGACGACTTCTGGGACGCCCGCGAGAAGGTCATGCTCGGGCCGGAGCGCCGCAGCCGCGTGCTCACCGACGAGGACAAGCGGATCACGGCCTACCACGAGTCGGGCCACGCCGTCATCGCCGAGCTCTGCGAGCACGCCCAGAAGACCGAGAAGGTCACGATCATCCCGCGCGGCCGGACCCTGGGCGTCACCTGGATGCTGCCCGAGAAGGACGACGTCCACATGAGCCGCGCCAAGTACCTCGACTTCATCTGCGTGTCGCTGGGCGGGCGCGTGGCCGAGGAGACCTTCATCGGCTCGATCACCAGCGGCGCCTACGCCGACATCCGCACCGTCAGCAGCCTGGCCCGCGAGATGGTGACCCGCGTCGGCATGAGCGACGTCCTGGGCCCGATCTGCTTCGAGGAGGGCGAGGAGCAGGTCTTCCTCGGGCGCGACTTCGCCCGCCGCAAGACCGTCAGCGAGCGCACGCTGCAGGTGATCGACGACGAGATCTCGCGCATCGTCTCCGAGCAGCTCGAGCGCACGCGCCTGCTGCTGCGCGAGAACACCGACAAGGTCGAGGTCATGGCCGCCGCCCTGCTGGACCGCGAGACGCTGACGCGCGACGAGGTCCAGATGATCATGCAGGGTCGCCCCCTGCCGCCGCCGCGGCTGGAACCCGTGCTGTACGACGAGTCGGCGGCGCCGGCCGACGGCACCGGCGATACCGGCGAACACGACGAACCCGGCGCCGGGACACCGGACGCCGACGCCGGCGACCCGCCCGACGATGCGCCCGGGGACGGCCGGACGACCCCGTCGTG
>DYDD01000342.1 GCA_020718045.1 Fibrobacter sp.
GCGCCCGCGCGCCGGCGCCTCGCCGGCCTCGTCCCAGCTGCGCACCATCACGCGGGGCTTCGCCTCGCGCAGGATCGCCGTGATGTCCGCGCGGATCACCTGGGTGACGCCCTCGAGCGTGGCCTCGCCGCCGGTCTCCTTCAGGCGCTTCTCGATGGACTGGACGATGCGCGTGCTGGCCTTGACCCCGAGGTCCGCCGAAATCAGCAGCGCCTCGATCTCGTCGAGGGTCGCGGCGTCGAGGCGCACCTTGCCGGCGAACAGCTCCCCGAGCCGGCCGACGATGCTGTCGCGGGTCTTGCGCAGCCCCTGCCGCAGACGGTCGATGGCGCCGAACATCTACTCCGCCTCCATGGCGAGCGGGGAGGTCGCGCCGGCAGGGGTCGCGGCGGCGTCGGTGGCTTCGAGGTCCTCGTCGGTCTCGTCCGCATCGTCGAACTCGTCGGCGTCGTCCCCGGCGTCGAGCACGAACCGGCTCGGGGAGACGTCGGCGCCGGGCGGCGCCGCCAGCACCGCGAACTCCTCGGCGGACTCGTCGATCTGCCGGCGCCGCGCCGCGATCGCCTGGCCCAGGTCGGCGTCGCTGCCGGCCTCGGCGACGTCGCGGAAGCTGACCGAGACGAGGCTGCTGACGCCCTCCTCCATCATCGTCACGCCGTAGAGATGGTTGGCGGTCTCCATGGTCAGCTTGTTGTGGGTGACGACCAGGAACTGGGTCTTCGCGGCGAACTCGCGCAGCAGGCGCACGAAGCGCTGCACGTTCGCGTCGTCCAGCGGCGCATCGGCCTCGTCCAGCAGGCAGAAGGGTGACGGCTTCACCAGGTAGACCGCGAACAGCAGCGACAGCGCGGTCAGGCAGCGCTCTCCGCCCGACAGCAGCCGGATGTGGTCGACGCGCTTGCCGCGCGGCTGGGCCACGATGTTGATGTTCGACTCCAGGGGGTCGTCCGTCTGCTCCAGTTCGAGGTCGGCGCGGCCGCCCTCGAACAGGGTCTGGAACACGGCCACGTAGTTGCGGCGGATCTCCTCGAAGGTCTCCTGGAAAAGCTTGCGCGCCGTGCGGTTGATCTTGTCGATGGTCTGCGCGAGGTCCTTGCGGGCGGCCTCCACGTCGGCGACCTGCTCCTCCAGGAAGGTCAGCCGCTCGTGTTTCTGCTCGTACTCCTCCACTGCCAGGTGGTTGACCGCGCCGAGCTCCTCGAGCTTCGCGCGCGAGTCCTCGAGCAGGGCCCGCGCCTGCTCCTCCTGGAAGACGTCGCCGTCGCGCTCCAGCTCCGGCGGGAGGGCCTCGGGGTCGACCGCGCGCACCAGCTCGCGGAAGCGCCCCTTGTACTGCTCCTCGATCCGCTCGACGAGGTTGGCGCGGCGGACCTCCATCGTCGCCTGCTCGGTCTCCAGCCCGTGGGCCTCGTCGCGGCAGGCGGTGCGCTGGGATTCGATCGCCTGCACGCGGTCGTGCCACGCGGCGGTCTCCTGGTGCAGGCCCGAGATCGCCTCGGCGCTGGCCTGGACCAGCAGGCGGCGCCGCTCGCGCTCGTCGAGCCCGGCTTCCAGCTGGGCGCGGCGGCTGACGATCTCCTCCTCCATCCCGGCCAGCTCCTCGCGCAGCGAGACGATCTCCTGGCGCAGGCGCTCCTCGGCCGACGTCATCTCGGCCACCGACTCGCGACGGTGGGCCAGCGCCGCCTCCAGCTCGCGCAGCTCCCCCTGGTGGCGCGACTGCAGCAGCCTCTTCTCGCCGGCCTCGGCCCGCGCCGTCTCCCGCGCCTGCTCGCTCTGCTTCACGGCCGCCCGCAGCTCGTCGACGCGCACGCCGCTGTCGCTGCGCAGGCGCCCGCTCTCGTCCAGGTTGCCGCGCAGGCCGGCCTCCTGGTGCGCCAGCTCGCGCAGGCCGTCCTGGGCGAGCTCGGCGTCGCGCGCGATGGCGGCCAGGCGCTGCTGCGCGCCGTCGATGCGCGAGCGCGCCTCCGCCTCGTCGACGTGGACGCGCCCGAGGCGCCGGTCCAGGTCCTCCATCTGTCCGCGTCCCGCCTGGATCCGGGCCCTCTCCGTCTGCTCGGCCTGCACGGCGTCCGCGACGCGCGCGGTGTGCTCCGCGATCTCCTGCGCAAGCTTGGCGAGGTCCTCCTGCAGCCGCTCCAGCTTCTCGCCGCGGCCGAGCAGGCTCACCTCCTCGCTCTTGCCGCGACCGCCGCGCACCAGGCCGTCGCTGGTGATCAGCAGGCCGGTGCGGGACAGGCAGGTGACGGGGTCGCCGGCGCCGTGGCGGGCCGCCGCTTCGAGCGCGGCCTCGTCCGTCTCGAAGGCCCAGACCCGCGACAGCAGACGCCGCAGGTGGGGCGTAGCGGCGCCGTCGCCGCGCACCAGGTCGGTCGC
>DYDD01000343.1 GCA_020718045.1 Fibrobacter sp.
CCTGCCCGCCGGCCACGACCTCGAGGAGCACCTGCGCTACCTCGCGGCGCGGGGGCGTGCCGTGATGGTCGCCGACGACTATCCTGTGCACGCCGCCGCGCTGGACGACCTGTGCGGGCGGCTGCGCGCCCATTTCGCCGCCGAGGGCAGCCTGAACTTCGCCACGTTCCGCGAGCTGACCGGCCTGAGCCGCAAGCTGGGCATCCCCCTGCTCGAGCACCTCGACGCCGCGGGCGTCACGCGTCGCGTGGGGGACCTGCGGACCATCGGCCCTGTCCTGAAGAAGGATGCATGAGCGATTATCCCACCACCGCCCAGCGCCGCGCCACGCGGCGAGTGATGGTCGGACCGGTCGGCGTCGGCGGCGGCGAGCCCGTCCGCGTGCAGTCGATGACGACCACCAAGACCGGCGACTACGACGCCACCCTGCAGCAGATCCTCGAGCTGGCGACCGCCGGCGCGGAGATCGTGCGCGTGACGGTGAACGACGCCGCCGCGGCGGAGACGCTGCCGCGCCTGGTGCGCAGCTCGACGGTGCCCCTGGTCGCCGACATCCACTTCCAGCACGAGCTGGCGCTCAAGGCCATCGCGGCCGGCGTGGCCAAGCTGCGCCTCAACCCCGGCAACATCGGCTCGTCCGACAAGGTGCGCGAGGTGGCGCGCGCGGCCCAGGACCGCGGCATCCCCATCCGCATCGGCGTCAACAAGGGCAGCCTGCACCGGCGCTACGAGGAAATGGCCGCCGGTGATCCGGCCGGCGCCATGGTGCAGTCGGCGCTGGACGAGCTGGAGGTGCTCGCAGCCGTCGGCTTCACAAACGTCATCGTCTCGCTCAAGAGCAGCGAGCCGCGCGAAGTGATCGAGGCCTGCCGGCGCTTCTCGCGCCAGAGCGACGTGCCCCTGCACCTGGGCGTCACCGAAGCCGGCACGCTGCAGGCCGGTATCTCGCGCTCGGTCGCCGCGATGAGCGTGCTGCTGTCCGAGGGGATCGGCGACACGGTGCGCATCTCGCTGGCGGCCGACCCGGTGGAGGAGGTGACCGCCGCCTTCCACATGCTGCAGGCCCTGGGCCTGCGCGAGGGCTTCGCGCGCGTGGTGGCCTGCCCGACCTGCGGCCGCGTCGAGGTCGACGTCGTGGCGCTGGCGCGCCGCGTCGAGGAGCTGGCCAAGGACCTGCCGCCGGACCGCGTCATCGCGGTGATGGGCTGCATCGTCAACGGGCCCGGGGAGGCCAAGGCGGCCGACCTGGGGATCGCGGCCGGGAAGACCAAGGTCGCGATCTACCGCAAGGGCGTCCTGCACCGCAACATCGGGAAGAACGACCTCGAGCGGGTCCTGCTCGAGGAGATCGAGCGGCTGCGCTGATCCCGCCGGGGACCGCCGCTCGGAACCACGGCGGCGCTGGAGGAACTCCGCCGGCGACCCGCCGCGCCCCGGCGCCGGCCCGTGAACGGTTCACGAGCGGGGATCGCCCGCCTCCGCGGCGTTCAGCGGCACGACGCCGGGCATCACGCCGGGCGGCACCAGCAGGCTCTTCTCGTGCGTGCAGGCGGCCAGGCCCGGCGGCGAGCGGCGCGGCTTGCGCACGTGCTTGCGCAGCGTGTAGACGACCGGGACCAGGCCGGAATTGCGGGCGCGGCAGTACTGGGCGGCCAGCGAGGCGGCCTTCTCCAGGACCTGCCGGGGCACCTGCTCCGGGCGACCGCCGGCGCGCAGCACGACGTGGCTGCCGGGCACGCCCTGGGCGTGCAGCCACCAGTCGTCGGGCGCGGCGGTCTTGTGGGTCAGCTCGTCGTTCTCGCGGTCGTTGCGGCCGATCCAGACTTCCCAGCGCTCGTCGACCAGGAAGCGGCGGTACGGCGCCGCCTCGGGCGGCGCCTCGCGGCGACCGGCGACCACGCGCTTGCCCGCACCCAGCAAGGGGGCCTGCTCCGCGCGCCACGCCAGCACGGCGGTGAGCGGGTCCACGGCATCGGCCAACCCGTCCAACTCGAGCAGCAGCTCACGGCACCTCTGCTGCTTGGCTTCGGCCTCGGCGAGGCGCCGCGCGATGTGTTCGCGTCCCCGCACGGCCTTGCGCGCCCGCTGGAACAGGCGGTCGAGGTTCTCGGCCGGGCTCAGGGTCGGGTCCAGGACGATGCGGCACGCCTTCCCTGCGGCATCGGGCAGATCAAGCTCGGCGGCGCCGCGCCGCACGGCGTGCAGGTGGATGGCGAGGGTCTCGGCGGCGTGCCGCACGGCCTCGCCGCCGTCGGCCGTGGCCAGGTCGCGCGACAGGTTCGCGCCCAGGCGCTGGGCGGCGTCGGCGACGCGGCGCAGGGCGGTGCGAGCTTCGGCGAACGCCTCGTCGAGCAGGAGCGGGCCGAGCAGCGCGGGGCCGAGCGTGCGGCACCGGGCCGCGACCTCGTCGGGG
>DYDD01000061.1:0-5363 GCA_020718045.1 Fibrobacter sp.
AGGGCGCGCAGCGTCTCGACCAGCTGGTCGCCCACGCGCACGACCGGGTCCAGGCTCGCCAGCGGGTCCTGGAAGAGCATCCCGATGCCGCGGCCCAGCAGCCGTCGGTGAGCCGGGCCGGGCGTCACCGGTTCCCCCCGCCAGCTCAGGACGCCCGACACGCGCGCCCGTAGCGGCAGCAGGCCCAGCACGGCCAAGGCCAGCGACGACTTGCCGGCGCCCGACGGTCCGACCACCGCCACGACCTCCCCGGCGTCGAGCGCCAGGTCCACGCCGCCCAGGGCTTCGCGGCCGCCGTCCGGACCCGGGTACACCACCCGCAGGGACTCGCAGCTCAGCAGAGGGCGGGCGCTCATGGGCCGCCCTCCCCGGGCGCGTCGCAACGGCCGCCGGCGCGCGGGTCGAGCGCGTCGCGCAGGGCGTCCCCGAGCAGGTTGTGGCCGACCGCGGTCAGCGCGATCGCGAGGCCGGGAAACGCGGCCAGCCACCAGGCGTCGGCCAGGTGGCGGTGGCCGTGTTCGATCATGGCTCCCCAGGTCACGGTCGGGTCCTGGGCGCCCAGCCCGAGGTAGCTGAGGAAGGACTCCAGCAGGATCGCGCCGCCCACGCGCAGCGCGGCCGCGAGGACCACCAGGGGCAGCACGTGCGGCAGGACGTGGCGGGCGGCGAGCCGCCACGCCGGCAGTTCGAGACTGCGCGCCGCGACGACGAAGGGCCGGTCGCGCAAGGCGAGCGTCTCGGCCCGCACCAGACGGGCCACGCCCATCCACCCCGTCGCCGCGATCACCGCCGCCACCAGCGCCAGCGAAGGCGCCGCGACGGCCGCGAGCAGCAGCACCAGGAACACGCGGGGGAAGGCGAGGAACAGGTCGGTCAGCCCCATGAGCGCGCGGTCGAGGCGCGCGTGGCCCAGACCCGCGGCGAGTCCCACCAGCGTGCCCAGGAGCACCGCGCCCAGCACGCCGGACCAGCCCACGGCCAACGAAGCGCGGCCGCCCAGCATCAGGCGTCCCAGGACGTCGCGGCCCAGCGCGTCGGTCCCCAGCGGGTGCGACGGCGACGGGGCCAGCAGCCGCTCGGCGGCGCTCCCCACCCGCAGCGGATCGCCGGGCGCCAGCGGTCCGGCCAGGACCGACGCCAGCAGCGGCAGCAGGATCAGGATCAGGCCCGCGCGCCCGCCGGCGTCGCGCAGCAAGGTGCGGCCCGCGACGCTCACGTCCGCCCCTCCCCGCCCGTCCGCGCGCGCGGGTCGACCACGCGGTAGAACAGGTCGGCCAGCAGGTTGCCGACCACCACCATCACGGCCGAAAGTCCCGTCGCGCCGAGGATCACCGGGTAGTCGCGTGCCCACAGCGCCTCCACCGCGACGCGACCCAGGCCCGGCCAGGCGAACACGGTCTCGGTCACCACCGCGCCGCCGAGCAGCGCCGGCAGGTTCAGGCCCACCAGCGTGACCACCGGCAGCAGGGCGTTGCGCAGGGCGTGGCGCCAGACCACGGCGCGTTCCGACAGGCCGCGGGCCCGGGCGGCCGTCACGAACTCGGATTCCAGGACCTCGAGCACCGACTGGCGCACGTAGCGGGCCGTGCCGACGGCGGTGGCCAGGCCGAGCACCATCACCGGCAGCACGAGGTGGCGCAGGGTGTCCAGCAGGCGGGCGGACCAGGACAGCGCCGCGTGGTCGGGGGCGTGCATCCCCGAGGCGGGCAACCAGCCCAGCCCGCGGGCGAAGATCAGCACGAGCATGAGCCCGAGCCAGAAGGCCGGCAGGGAGTTCACCGCGAGGCCCAGGGCGCCGACGGCCCGCTCCGCGGCCGAGCCGCGGCGGCGCGCCATCCACACGCCCAGCGGGATCGCCGTCGCGAGGTGGACCAGGTAGGCGGTGACGGTCAGCAGCAACGTGCGCGGCACGGCCTCGGCGAGGATGATCGACACCTCGCGGTGCAGGCGCAGGCTGCGGCCGAGGTCGCCGTGCAGCACCACGCCTCCCAGCCAGCGGACGTACTGCTCGGCGAGCGGGCGGTCGAGACCGTGCTGCTGCCGCAGCAGCGCCTGTCCCGCGGCGTCGAGGTCGGGGTCGCGCAGCATCTCCACCGGGTCGCCCGGCGCCAGGCGCGCCATCAGGAAGACCAGGCTGAGCGCGGCCAGCACCAGCAGCAGGGCGGTCGCCAGTCGCGTCAGCAGGTCGCGGATCATCGGTGCTCCCGGTTGGTCGGCCCGGGTCAGTC
Source organism: Fibrobacter sp. (assembly GCA_020718045.1). Classification (GTDB taxonomy): domain Bacteria; phylum Krumholzibacteriota; class Krumholzibacteriia; order LZORAL124-64-63; family LZORAL124-64-63; genus PNOJ01. The sequence goes on from DYDD01000061.1 coordinate 2,229, forward strand.
TAGGGACGGCCCCCGCGCGCGGTCAAGGTCGGCCCTGGGCCCGGACGCACTTAGCACGGTCCCCCGTGCAGGCTGCGGCGCCCGCGTCGGGGCGCGGGATGCCTCCGCGCTGACGGGGACAGGCCGCGGCGGCGTGTCCTGCCCCGCCGTTCCCGATCGTTTCCCGTCGCGCCCCCAGGCCCGGACCGAGGTCGCGCCGCGCCGCGGCACGGGACTTCCATGGCCGGCGGCGACGAGGGAACGACAACCGGGAGAGCACCATGCACATCGTCGCCGCCCAGCGCCGGTTCGCCGCCGCGGGCCTGCTGACCGCCTGCCTCGCCGCCGTCGGCTGCGAGATCGCCGAACCCGCCCTGCCGGTCTTCACGACCCGCGTCTCGCTGCCCATCGGCACGCACGAGCTCACGGTGCTCGAAGCGCTCGAGGACCTGGACGCCGTCGTCGTGGGCGCGGACTCCGTGCTGGTGTTCGGGGCCGAGGGCGACACGACGAGCGTCGAGCTGGATCTCGACCTCGTCGCCGAGCTGGACGGCCTCGACGTGGCGGCCGAGCTCGGCGCCTTCGCGCTGCCGGACCAGCCGCCCCGGACCGCCGGCTTCACGCTGGCCGAGATCGCGCCCGAGCTGGCGGCCCTGCCGCCGGTGCCCCTGCCGATACCGGCGTTCACGATCGACCTGCAGAGCGACCCCGCGCCCCTGGACCGGCTCGACTCCGCGCGCATCGCCGCCGGTCTTCTGGAGGTGCGGCTGCGCAACGGGCTGCCGGTGCCGGTCTCGGGCGCGGCGCCGCCGGAGCGGATCGTCGCCGACGTCCTGGACGGCGCGGGCACGGTGGTGACGACGGTGGTCTTCGACGGCGAGATCGCGCCGGGCGACAGCGCCGCGGTGCAGACCGACCTCGCCGGCGCCGTGCTGTCGGGCGGGTTGGCCGTGCGCCTGCGGGGCGGTTCGCCGGGTGCCGCCGCCGCCGTCGTGACCCCCGACGCCTCGCTGTCGGTGACGATGCTGCTGACCGGCCTGGTCGTCGACGAGGCCACGGCCCGCGTCGAGGCGCTCGCGTTCGACGAGTCGGGCGGCGCCGACCTGCCGGACTCGCTGGGCGTGCTGGCGGCGACGATCGGCAGCGGCGTGCTGGACCTCGCGCTGTCCAGCGGCATCGACCTGCCCTGCGCGGCGCGCGTGACGTTCCCGCAGCTGCGGGACCTCGGCGGCGACACGCTGGTCGTGCGCCTGGACCTGCCGTCGGGCGGCGAACGGCGGACGGTCGTCGACCTCGCCGGCTGCACGATCACCGCCGGCGGCGGCGACCCGCTGACCCGGCTGACCTACGACGTGGCGATCGCTTCGCCCGGCAGCGGCGAGGGCGTGGTCACGCTGTCCGCCGACGCCGGACTGTCGGCGACCATCGCGCCGCTGACGCTGGCCTTCGCCGAGGTGCAGGGGGTCTTCCCCCGCGAGGTCTTCGCCTTCGCGCCGCGCACCGAGACGATCGACATCCCCGACGAGCTCGACGGCGTGCGCCTGGCGTCGGCGACGCTGGTGGTGGACGTGTTCAACGGCACCGGCCTCGGCGGCGAGGTCGAGCTGAGCCTCGTGGGCCGCAACGCCGCCGGCGACGAGGCCGAGCTGAGCGTCGTGGCCGAGGTCGCGCCCGCCCGTGCCGGCGGCGAGTCCCGCACGAGCATCGTGCTGGACGAGCACAACAGCAACATCGCGGAGCTGCTGAGCCTCCTGCCGGAGGAGCTGACCTTCGCCGGCGCGGTCAGCGTCGGCGGCGACGGCTGGGTGGGCACCGTGCGCCCCGGCGACCGGGCCCGCGCCTGCTGGCGCGTGGACGCGCCGCTGCGGCTCGAGCTGCTGCCGTCCGAGACCGCGTTCGACCCCGAGCCGCTGGACCTGGACGACGACCTGCGCCGGGACCTCGACCGTCACCTCGAATCGGCGGCGATCACCGCCGTGATCGGCAACCACCTCCCCTTCGGCGTGGACGTGCGCCTGCAGGTCGGGCCCGACAGCCTGTCGGCGCTGGACGACCCGGAGCTGGTGATCGGCCCGCTGTCGGTGGCCGCGGGGCTGGTCGACGACGTCGGCGGCTACGTGACCGCGACGACCGACAGCCGGCAGGTCGTCGCCCTGGACCGCGACCAGGTGCGGGCGCTGACCAGGCCGGGCGCCTTCGTCGCGGCGGTGGCGACCCTGCCCGGCACCGGCGGCCTCGCCGTGACCCTGCGCAGCGTGGACCGCCTGACGGTGAGCGGCGCGCTCACCGCCGAGATCACCGTCGTCGACGACGACGAATGACGACCCGAGCGCCCCGGAGGCGACCCATGACCGCCCGACGTCCGACCCGTCCCGTCCCCTTGCGTGCCGCTCTTCGCGCCGCGTCGCTGCTCGCGCTGCTGCCGGCGCTGCTGCTCGCGTTGCCCGCGGCGCCGGCCGCCGCCCAGGGCCAGGTGCGGGCCATGGGCCTGGCCGGGGCCTACACGGCCGCGGCGCGCGGCCTCGACGCCGTCGGCTGGAACCCGGCGAACCTCGCGCTGCGCCGCCCCCACGGCGTGGAGGTCGGCCTGGCTTCGGTCGCGATGGATCTCAACAACAACGCCTTCTCCCTGGAGCGCTACAACGAGATCTCCGGCGCGACGCTGAACGCCGCCGACAAGCAGCGCCTGCTCGACGACATCCCCGACGAGGGGTTCATGCTGAACGCGGACGTGCGGGCCTCGGCGCTGGGCGTGTGCGTGGGGCCGGTGGCCCTGAGCGTGCAGGGGCTCGCCGGGGGGACCGGCACCCTGGACAAGGACTTCTTCGACCTGATCCTGATGGGCAACGAAATCGACGAGAGCTTCAGCTTCGAGGACACCGACGGCGAGGGCTTCGCGCTGGCCTCCGGCACCCTGTCGTTCGCGGCGCCGCTGCTGACCACCCGCGCCGTGCGCCTGTCGGCCGGCGTCAACGCCCGCTACCTGCACGGCCTCTACGACCTGCGCGTGGAATCGGCGGGCGGGGCGATCGTCGCGACGATGACCGAGGTGCGCGGGGAGGCGGCCGCCTCCTACCTGACGTCGCGCGGCGGGACCGGCTACGCGGTGGACGCCGGGCTGGCGCTGCAGGCGCCGCGCGGCTGGGTCCTCGGGTT
>DYDD01000061.1:5389-13382 GCA_020718045.1 Fibrobacter sp.
TCGAGTGGGACCGCGACGTCGAGCGCACGACGTGGCGGGCGACGGTCGACTCGCTCGCGCTGGACGTCGACGAGCCCGCGGACCGCATCGTCGACGAGAAGACGGTCGCGGCGGCGGCGCCCTACGCGCGCAGCCTGCCCGCGACGGTCCGCTTCGGCGCCAGCAACGCGCTGGGCCCCCTGCTGCTGGCGGTGGACTTGGTGAAGCCGTTGGATGACCGCGCGGGCGCGGGCCGGCGCGTCGAGCTGAACGCGGGCCTGGAGTGGCGCCCGTGCGGTTGGCTGCGGCCGCGCCTGGGCCTGGGCTTCGGCGGCGACGTCGACCGCACGGCGGCCGGCCTCGGCGTGGCGCTGGGTCCGCTGTGCTGGGACCTGGCGGTGGCGAATCGCGGCGCCTTCATCCCCGACGACACCAAGGGCCTGGCCGCGGCCTCGGGCGTGTCGCTGGCCTTCTAGGCGGCCCCGCGGTCAGTCGAAGCGCTCCCGGAACACGCGGGCGAGCAGATCTTCCAGCTCGTCCGCGAACGGCCCCTCACAGTCCCGCCCCAGCAGCTCGCCCAGATTCGTCGTGGCCGCCAGCAGCGCGGCGCGGCGCTCCAGGCCGTGGTCCTCCCCCCGCAGGCACTCCAGCAGATCGACATGCGCCGGACCGGTCAGGATCGAACCGTGCTGCAGGAAGCGGTCGGGGTGCCGGCGCTGCGCCGAGCCGACGAGCTTGCGCCCGCCGACGGTCACCTCGTGGCGGCCGGCGGTCTGGAAGCACACCGCGCCGCGGGCCGCGGCCAGGCTCTCGCCCTGCGAGATGTCCGGCGACAGGCCGAGGCGGCGCAGGAATTCCGTCAGCGCCCCGTTGATCGCCGAGTAGACGGCGTGCAGGTCGTCGCCGAAGCGCGACGACGGCGCGTCCCCCGCCACGGCGTAGGTGAGCTCCTGGGCGTGCAGGATGGCGCGGCCGCCGGTCGGGCGGCGCACGAGACCCCAGCCGCGGCGGTCGATCACGCCGCGGTCGAAGTCGTCGGGATCCTGGTGGTAGCCGTAGGAGACCGCCGACGGGGACCAGCGGTAGAGGCGCAGCACGGGCGGATCGCCCGGCTTCCGGCGCGCGAGCAGCTCGGCGTCGGCCGCCATGTTGTCGGCGCCGGGGCGCACGCCGTCGCGGATCACGAGCAGGCGGCCCATCTCAGCCGCAGTTGCAGGGGCCGAGCCAGCTGAGGTCGGGCCGGCGTGCGGCGGCGGCCTCGTCCAGGCGCGACACGGGCGTGGTGTGCGGCGCCGTCCGCAGCAGGTCCGGATCGCGCTCGGCCTCGGCGCGGATGGCGGCCACCACCGCGACGAAGCGGTCCAGGGTCTCCTTGGACTCCGTCTCGGTGGGCTCGATCATGATCGCCTCGTCCACGATCAGCGGGAAGTAGATCGTCGGCGCGTGGATGCCGTAGTCCAGCATGCGCTTGGCGATGTCCAGCGTGCGCACGCCGAACTTCTCCTTCCAGTCGGCGCCCGTCGCGATGAACTCGTGCAGCGTGCCGTCGGCGTGTTCGACCGTCAGCAGGCCCTCCAGGCGCCGACGCAGGTAGTTCGCGTTGAGCACCGCTCGCTCCGAGACGCGTGTCAGGCCGTCGCCGCCTAGGCGCAGGATGTAGGTCAGGGCGCGCAGGCAGACGCCCGTGTTGCCCATGTAGGCGTGCACGCTCGGCCGGCACTCGCCGGTGCAGGCGTCGAGGCGGTAGACGCCCTCGTCCTCGCGGATGACCGGCGCCGGCAGGAAGCGCGCCAGTTCCTGCGTCACGCAGATGGGGCCGGCGCCGGGGCCGCCGCCGCCGTGGGGCGTGGAGAAGGTCTTGTGCAGGTTCAGGTGCACGACGTCGAAACCCATCAGCGCCGGCTTCGCCTTGCCCAGGATCGCGTTCAGGTTGGCGCCGTCCATGTAGAGCAGGCCGCCCGCGGCGTGGACGATGCGCGCGACCTCCACGATGTCGCTCTCGAACAACCCCAGCGTGTTGGGGTTGGTGATCATGATGCCGGCGGTACGCGGGCCGACCGCGGCGCGCAGCGCTTCCAGGTCGAGCCGCCCGCCGGGTCCGGACTTCAGCGTGCGGGGCGACATCCCCGTCAGGACCACCGAGGCGGGGTTGGTGCCGTGGGCCGAGTCGGGGATCAGGACCTCGTCGCGGCCGGTGTCGCCGCGTTCGAGGTGGTGGGCGCGGATCACCTGCATGCCCAGGTACTCGCCGTGGGCGCCGGCGGCCGGCTGCAGGCTGCAGGCGGCGAAGCCGGTGATCTCGCACAGCGCGTCCTGCAGCAGCTTCAGGGCGCAGAGCAGGCCCTGCAGGTCCGCCTCGTCCTGCTCGGGGTGCAGCGAGGCGAAGCCGGAAAGCACGGCCACCTTCTCGTTGAGCCGCGGGTTGTACTTCATCGTGCAGCTGCCCAGGGGGTACAGCCCGCGCTCGAGGTGGTGGTTCAGGTTGGACAGCAGCGTGTAGTGGCGGAGCACCTCCGGCTCCGAGAGCGACGGCAGGTCCGCCGGCACCGCGCGCAGAGCGCCGGCGGGCAGCGTCGTGTCGACCGCGTCGCCGCGCCAGGCGGGCATGGTCGTGGCGCGTCGTCCGGCGCGGCCCTTGGCGAACAGGCTCGTCTGCAGGTCCGCGCCCCAGCGCGCGGGCGTCGCGCCCGGCCGCTCTTGGCTCATGTTCGGCATCTCCTTCACTACTCCAGGAAGTCGCGCAGCGCGCTTCCGTAACGCTCGATCTCGTCGGCGGTGCGGCGCTCGGTGACCGCGACCAGCAGGTCGCCCGGACCGCAGCCCGCGAAACCGTCCAGCGGGATGCCCGCCAGGAGGCCCTGCTCGCGCGCGAAGGCGCGGAACTCGCGGGCCGACCGCGGCAGGCGCAGCACGAACTCGTTGAAGACGGGGCCGTCGAAGGGCAGCTCCACCCCGGCGATCCCGCGCAGGATCGCGCGCAGCGCCTCGCAGCGCACTCGGTTGGCCGCGCCCAGCTCGCGCAGGCCCTCGGCGCCGAGCAGGGCGAGGTACACGGTGCCCCTCGCCATGTTCAGGCCCTGGTTGGAGCAGATGTTCGAGGTCGCCTTCTCCCGGCGGATATGCTGCTCGCGGGTCTGCAGCGTCAGCACGTAGCCCTCGCGGCCGTCGTGGTCGACCGTGCGCCCCACGACGCGGCCCGGGATCAGCCGCTTCAGCTCGTCGCTGCAGGACAGGAAGCCCAGCAGGGGGCCGCCCCAGCCGCAAGGGATGCCGAAGGGCTGCGCCTCGCCCGTCGCCACGGCGGCGCCGTACTCGGCGGGCGTCCTGAGCAGCGAGAGCGAGACCGGATTGACTGCAGCCACGACCAGCGCCCCGGCGTCGCGCGCCGCGGCGGCGAGCGCGTCGACGGGCTCGATCAGGCCGAGGTGGTTGGGGTTCTGGATCACGACCGCGCCGACCCGACCGTCGAGCAGGGCGCGCAGCGCGGCGGGATCGGTGGTCCCCGCGGCCGCGGCGGGCGCGGTGAGGATCGTCACGCCCTCGCTCGCCAGGTTCGTCTCCAGGACGCGGCGGTGGCGCGGGTTCAGGGCGGCGGGCAGGACCACGGCGTCGCGACCGGTGCGGCCGAGCGCCATGCGGATCCCCTCGACCAGCGCCGTCGACCCGTCGTACATGCTGGCGTTGGCCACCGGCAGGCCCGTCAGGCGGGCGACGAAGGTCTGCCACTCGTAGATGACCTGCAGGGTGCCCTGGGAGACCTCGGGCTGGTAGGGCGTGTAGGCCGTGAGGAACTCGCTGCGCGAGACCACGGCGTCCACGGCGGCGGGGATCGCGGCGTCGTAGACGCCGCCGCCGAGGAAGGAGACGAGCTCGTCCTGGCCCGCGTTCAGCGCGGCCAGGTTGCTCATCACGCGCCAGACCTCCTCCTCCGACAGCGAGGACGGCAGGTCCAGGCCCGCCGGCGGCCGCACGGCCGCAGGCAGGCTGCGGAAGAGGTCGTCGACGGTCTCGAGGCCGAGGACGTCCAGCATCTCGCGGATGTCCTCGGCGGTGTGCGGCGTGTACGGCATGGGCGGCTCAACCTCCGATGAGGGCGTCGTAATCGTCGGCCGAGAGCAGCTCGTCCATCTCGCTGCGGTCCTCGATGCGCACCTTGAAGAGCCAGCCCGCCTCGAGCGGGTCCTGGTTGACCGTCTCGGGGGCGTCGAGCACCGCTTCGTTGACGGCGATCACCTCGCCGCCCACCGGGCTGAAGAGGTCTTCGACCGACTTGACGGTCTCGATGGTCCCGACCGCCTCGCCCTGCGCGACGACGGTGCCGACCTCGGGCAGTTCCAGGAAGACGACGTCGCCCAGCTCGTGGGCCGCGTACTCGGTCACGCCCACCGTGGCGCTCTCGCCCTCGGCCAGCACCCACTCGTGGTCCTTCGTGTACTTGCGGTCGCTCGCCACCATGCCGTTCTCCTCCTGCCGGTTGATGCGTCAGCGCGCGGCGCGCGGGTCGCCCTTGACCCGGGCCGCGAGGAAGGGATACGAGACCACGCGGACGGGGTGCCGGCGATCGCGGATCTCCACGCTCAGGTCCGCGGGGTCGCACCCCGCGTCGATCAGGGCCAGGGCCAGGGAGCGCCCCAGGGTCGGGCTCTTGGTGCCGCTGGTCACGACGCCCGCGGGCGCGTCGCCGCAGAACACCGGCGCGCCCTGGCGCGCGATGGGCGCGGGGCGATCGCGGCCGGCGGCGTCGGGCGCCGTCACCTCGAGACCGACGAGCCGCCGCGGCGGGCCGGCGTCCTTCTGGCGCTGCAGGGCCTCGCGGCCGACGAACTCGCGGTCCTTCAGACGCACGGCCCAGCCGATGCCGGCCTCGAGCGGCGTCCAGTCCTCGCTCAGCTCGTGCCCGTACAGGCAGTAGGCCGGTTCGAAGCGCAGCGTGTCGCGCGCCGCCAGGCCGATGGGCTCGACGCCCAGGTCGCCGCCCAGGGCCAGCAGCTCCTCCCACAGCGGGAGCGCGTCGGCGTACGGCACGTACAGCTCGTAGCCCCGCTCGCCGGTGTAGCCGGTGCGCGAGACGATCCAGCGGCCGCCGGGACGGGGCAGGGCGAAGGCCGTGTAGAACTCCAGGGCGTCGAGGGCGTCGGCGCTGCCGGCCAGCGCCGCGAGACGGCCCGTCAGCGCCGCGGCCTCGGGCCCCTGCACCGCGATCATGGCGGTGCGGTCGCTGGCGTCGTCGAGCGCCACGCCGGCGACGCCGGCGGCGCGGCCGGCGACCCAGGCCGCGATCTTGTCGTGGTTGGACGCGTTGCAGACGATCAGCCAGTCCTCGCGGCCGAGGCGGTAGATCAGCATGTCGTCGAGCACGCCGCCGTCGGGGCGGCACATCGCGGTGTAGACGACCTTGCCGTCCGGCAGGCCGGCCACGCGATTGGTGCAGAGCCCGTCGAGCCAGGCCTCGACGCCCGGGCCGTTCGCGAGGATCTCACCCATGTGCGTGATGTCGAAGAGGCCCACACGCTCGCGCACCGCCGCGTGTTCGGCGAGCACGCCCCGGTACTGCACGGGCATCTCGAAGCCGGCGAAGGGGACCATGCGGGCGCCGTGGTCGCGGTGCCAGGCGGTCAGGGGGGTCGTCCGCAGCGGGGTGTCGTCGGTCATGGTCGAGGCGTCCTCCTGAACGAGAGGAGCGGCGGGAGCCGGGATCGGGGCGGCGTCGCGGGCGCCGGCCACGCCTAATCTAAACGGCTCGGGCGGGAAGTCCAGGAGCGAAAAGGCGGCGGCGGCGGCGCCTCACCCGCCGCCCGCGAGCGCGCGCAGCATGGCGCCGGTGTGCGACTCCGCGCAGCCCATGACCGCCGCCAGCGGCCCCTGCACCAGCACGCGGCCGCCCGCGGCTCCTCCGTCGGGACCGAGGTCGATGACCCAGTCGGCGCGGCGCACGACCTCGGGGTTGTGCTCGATGACCAGCACGGTGTGGCCCTTCGCGGTCAGCCGCGCCAGGATGTCCAGCAGCCGGTCGACGTCGCAGAAATGCAGGCCCGTGGTCGGCTCGTCCAGGATGTAGAGGCTGTCGCCGTGGCCGCCGCGCGACAGTTCGCGCGACAGCTTGAGCCGCTGCGCCTCCCCGCCCGAGAGCGTGGCGCCGGACTGGCCCAACCGCAGGTAGCCGAGGCCCACGCCGTCCATGACGTCCAGGATGCGGCGGCAGGCCGGCACGTTGCCCAGGAACTCGCGCGCCTCCTCTACGGGCAGGTCCAGCACCTCGGCCGCGCTGCGCCCCTTGAAGGTGACTTCCAGCGTCTCGGGGCCGTAGCGCTGGCCGCCGCAGGCCTCGCAGGGCACGTCGACGTCCGGCAGGAAGTCCATGGTCAGGCGCCGCACCCCGGCGCCCTCGCATTCCGGACAGCGACCGGGCCCGGTGTTGAAGCTGAAGCGGTCGGCCCCGTAGCCGCGCGCCTTCGCCAGCGGGGTGGCCGCGAAGAGACGGCGGACCGGTCCCATCAGGCCGCTGTAGGTGGCGGGGGTGGAACGCGTCGAACGGCCGATCGGCGACTGGTCCACCAGGACCACCGAGCCGAGATCCCCGTCGCCTTCGAGCCTGATGTAGGGGGCGGGCTCGGCCGCGGCGCGGTGCAGGCGGCGAGCCAGCGCCCGGTAGAGGGTCTCGTGCACGGCGGTGCTCTTGCCGGAGCCCGAGACGCCCGTGACGACGGTGAGGCGGCGCAGCGGCACGGCGAGGTCGATGCCCCGCAGGTTGCGGCCGGTGAGCCCGGTCATGCGCAGCCAGGCGTCGGGTTCGGCGCCGCCGTTGACCGGTTCCGGGAACTGCCCGTCGCGCCGCCCGGCCAGCCAGCGGCCGGTCTGGCTGCCGGCGCAGGCGGCGACCTCGGCCGGCGTGCCCTGGGCCACGAGGAAGCCGCCGTGCTCCCCGGCGCCGGGCCCGAGGTCGATCAGGTGGTCGGCCGCGAGCATCACGTCGAGGTCGTGCTCGACCACCACGACGGAGTTGCCGCGGTCACGCAGCTTCTGCAGCGTGCCGATCAGGCGGTGGATGTCGCGGTGGTGCAGGCCGACGCTGGGTTCGTCCAGGACGTAGAGCACGCCGGTCAGGCGGGATCCCACCTGCGTGGCCAGCCGCACGCGCTGGCCCTCGCCGCCGCTCAGGGTGCCCACGCCGCGCGCGAGCGTGAGGTAGCTCACGCCCACCTCGCAGAGGAAGCCGGTGCGCGTGGCGATCTGCTCGACGACGGGGCGCGCCACCGCCGACTTGAGCGGGTCGGCGAAGGAGAGGCCGCCGGCCCACGCGGCCAGGTCGTCGAGGGCGAGCTCCCCGGCCTCGCCGATGTGCAGCTCGCCGACGCGCACGCCCAGCGCCTCCTCGCACAGCCGGTAGCCGCGGCAGGCCGGGCAGACGTCGGCCGTCATGAGCTTCTCGATGCCGGCGCGCACCTTCTCCGACTTGGTCTCGCGGTGACGCCGCAGCAGCTCCGGCGCCAGGCCCAGCCAGCCGGCGAGGAAGGCGTCCCAGTGCGCGTGCCTGCGCAGCGCCTTGGCGTCGGCCGGCGCCAGGCCGTGCACCAGGACGCGGCGGGCGTCCGCGGGCAGCCCCGACCAGGGCGCGTGCAGCGAGAAGCCCAGGGCCGCAGCGAAGGCCTCGACCTGCGTGAACAGCCAGCCGCTCTCCTTGCCGCGCAGGAACTCGACCGCGCCGCCCGCGAGGGACAGCGACGGGTCGGGCACCAGCGACTCCTCGCGGATCGTCGGCAGGCTGCCCAGGCCCTGGCAGGCGCGGCACGAACCGGCGGGCGAGTTGAAGGAGAACAGCCGGGGTTCGAGCGCCGGGAAGCCGCGCCCGCAGCCGGGGCAGGCCGCCTCGCGGGAGAAGAGCGTCTGGCGGTCCCCCTCCCGCACGAGCACCGTGCCGCCGGACAGCTCCACCGCGGCCGCGAGCGCCTCGTTCAGCCGCGCTTCGACGCCGGGCCGCACGACCAGGCCGTCGATCACCGCCGCGACGTCGTGG
>DYDD01000062.1:0-547 GCA_020718045.1 Fibrobacter sp.
CGATGCTGCCCACGTTGGGCGTGAGCTTGGCCAGCAGGGCGCGCGTCGGCAGGTGCTCGCGCGCCGCGGCGACGCAGCGCTCCACCGTCCCGGGATCGCGGCCGAAGTCGACGCCGCCTTCGGCCACGTTCGGGCAGCTGAGGTTCAGCTCGACGCCGTGCCAGTGCGCGGCCCCCTCGGCCGCGGCGGCCAGGCGGCGGGCCAAGCCCCCGAATTCCTCCGGCCGGGTGGCCGCGAGGCTGATGACGAAGGGCACCCCGCGCGCTTCCAGCGCGGGCACGACCTCGTCCGCGAAGCGCGCGAGGCCGACGTTCTCCAGGCCGATGGAATTCAGGGCGCCGTGCGCGGTCTCCCATAGCCGGGGCGGGGGGTTGCCGCGGCGGGGCTCGGGCGTGACCGTCTTGGTGACCACGGCGCCGAGCCCGTCGAAGGGCGACCCGCAGCCGGGCGCGCCGAGATCGGCCCCGTCCAGACCGTAGCCGAAGCAACCCGAAGCGGTCCAGATCCGGCCGGGGAACTCGCGCGGGCCGAGCCGCAGCGGTCCGCG
>DYDD01000062.1:558-1877 GCA_020718045.1 Fibrobacter sp.
CCAGCCAGACCGGCAGCATCGTCACGCCCCGCCTCCCCCGCCGATCCGCGCCCAGTCCAGGTCGAGGACGTCGAAGACCGGCCCGTCCTTGCACGCCGTGGCGTAGCCGTCGCCGCCAGCCCGCGGCACCACGCAACCCCTGCACACGCCGTACCCGCAGCCCATGCGTTCCTCCACCGAGACCAGGCAGTCCCAACCACGCTCGGCGGCCAGCGCCGCGGCCGCGCGCAGCAGGGGCGGCGGTCCGCAGGCCAGCACCACGTGCGGCGGCGCTCCAGTCGGCAACAGCGAGCGCGCCAGCTCCACGACGTTGCCGGCGAACGCCGGCCGCTCGGCCGGCAGGGCGACGGCCCGGTCCACGCTCGTGCGCCAGGCGGGGCCCAGCAGGTCCCAGGGCAGGTCGCCGCCGTCGCGGCCGCCCGCGCAGCAGAGATCCCGCGGCCGGCCCCAGCGCGCCTCCCAGGCGAGCAGGGGCGGCAGCCCCACCCCGCCGGCCAGCAGCAGGCGCGGTCGGGGATCGGGGGCGGGGAACGGTCGGCCCAGGGGTGCGAGGCAGGTCACGGGCGCGCCGACGGCGGCCTCGCGCAGCCTCGCGGTGCCGCGGCCGACGACCTTGTAGAGCAGCGCCAGGCGGCTCCCCGTCGTCGCCAGGATGGAGAAGGGGCGAGCGAAGATCAGGGAGAGGTCGCCCGCGAGATTGAGCATGCAGAACTGGCCCGGCAGGAAGGGCACGTGCTCCCGCAGGTCGAACTCGACCCGGTGCATGGACGACGAGACGGGGGTCTGCGCGACGATCGTCCCGTGCAGGCGTCGGGCGGGCGGGGCGCTGGCGGCGGCGGGGATGTTCACGTCGCGTTCTCCTGGGCCGCGGCCCGGATCCCTCAGCCGCGCCCCTGCAGTTTCCGGTCGCGCCAGTGCGACCGGCGTCCGCCCGGCACCGGCGCCGGCGCGGGCCGCTCGCCGTCGAGGTCGGCCGCTCCGATGATGTCGGGACCGGCCTGGGACGACGGGCCGGCGGCCAGATCCACCTCGCGCCGACGGGCGTCGAGCTCGGTCAGGTAGGCGTAGAGATCGCCTTCGGCGCCCTCCCGGGCGACGAAGGCCTGGGGCGACTGCGGGAAGACCGCCTGCAGCTGCGCGTCGAACACGGCCGCCGAGTCGGGCAAGCCGAGACGGTCGCGGTAGACCAGGGCCGCGCCGAAGAGGCCGCGCACGGCGGCGGCGCTGTCCTGCGGCGCGGCCGCGGCCACTTCGAGGTAGCCGTCCAGCGCGAGCCTCGGCCGCTCCAGGGCGAACAGCAGGACGTTGGCCATGGTCAG
>DYDD01000062.1:1936-13305 GCA_020718045.1 Fibrobacter sp.
AGCGGTTGAGCTCGGCGTCGAGCCGGCGGCAGCGCTGCTCGTCCTCCAGGACATTCGTGTTGCGCAGGGCGTCGCGGAACTGGGCGCGGGCCTCCTCGATCTTCCACTGCGACAGGTAGATGTTCCCGAGCATCTCGGCGAGCCGCGCCGGCACTTCGCCGGCGCGCCACTCGGGGGGCAGGGCCTCCAGCAGCGGGGCCGCCTCCTCGGGCTTCCCCCTGGCCATCAGGACCTCGGCCTGGGCCAGGGCCGTCACGCCGTCCTTGCCGTAGAGTTCGGCCTCCTCCTTCAGTCGGGCGACCAGGTCCGCCGCCTCGTCGTGCCGCCCGAGCCGCGTCAGGCAGCGGGCCTGCAGCAGGCGGGCCTCGAAGAGCTGGCCTTTGTCCCCGTCGATCGCGGCGACGGCCTCCAGGCGGCCGCGGGCTTCCTCGTACTCGCCGAGCTCCCAGTAGCAGCGGGCCAGCTTGGCGCCGACGGACACCGCTTCGCCCCGCTCGGCGTGCCGGTCGAGGTAGTCGCGGAAGCGGTCGCGGGCGTCCGCCCAGGCCTCCAGCGCCAGGGCGTTCTCGCCGCCGACGCGCAGCGCCTCGGCCTGGAACTCGGATTCGGGGAACGCCAGCTCGAGCTGGGAGAGGTAGCTGTCGCTGCCGCCGGCGTCGCCCACCATCAGGTGGCTCACGGCCTGCAGGTACAGGGCCTCCTCCAGGTGGGGCGTGGCCGGGAAGTTCGAGACGAGCAGGTCCAGCTGGGTGATGGCCATGCGGTGCGACTCGAGGCGGTGGTAGGCCTTGGCCATCAGGAACAGGGCGTCGTCGGTCAGCGCGTGACCCGGGTACTCGTCCAGGATGATCTGGCACTTCTTGACGCAGCGCTGGTATTCCTGGGCCTGTTGCGGCGTGGGCGTGGCCGGATCCAGCCCCTGCTTGAGGCGGTCCTCGCGCACAAGCTCGGCCGTGTCGAAGGCCTTGCTGGCGTTGTAGAAGGTGTTGAAGCGGGCGCAGCCCGCGCCGACGGCCAGCAGCGCCGCGGCGACCGCGGCTGCAACCAGTTTGCGGTGCCGGTACCTCATCGCGGTCATCCTATCCCAGGGGCGATACGTGATCCGGGTCGTGACGGGACTGCGGTCGGGACGCGTTCATTCGCCGTCGCGGTAGGTCGGCCGGCCGCGCAGGAAAGTCGCCTTCACGCGCCCGGCCAGCTTCTGCCCGCCGTACGGGGTGTTGCGGCTCATGGAGCGCAGCGCCTCCGGCTGCACGGTCCACTCCTCGTCCGGGTCGAAGAGCAGGAAGTCGGCCTCCCCGCCCTCCTCCAGGCGGCCGCACGGCAGCCCGTAGGTCTCCGCGGCGCGTGAGCTCATCTTCTCCACGAGCTGGCCCAGGTCCAGCCGGCCGGTCTTGACCAGGTGAGTATGGCAGACCGCGAGCGCCGTCTCCAGCCCTACCACGCCGAAGGGCGCCTGGTCGAACATCAGCTCCTTCTCCATCGCCGTGTGCGGCGCGTGGTCGGTGGCGACGCAGTCCAGCACGCCGTCGACGAGCCCCTGGGTCACGGCTTCGATGTCCTCCTGCTCCCGCAGGGGCGGGCTCATCTTGTACAGCGGCGAGAAGTCCCGGCAGCAGGAGTGGTCCAAGGTCAGGTGATGGGGCGTCACCTCGGCGGTGACGTGGACGCCCTGCTCCCGGGCGCGCCGGATGATCTCGACGGTGCCCTTGGTCGAGACGTGGGCCACGTGCAGGTGCCCGCCGGTGGCGCGGGCCAGCTCGACGTCGCGGAAGACCATCACGTCCTCGGCCAGCCGCGGCAGCCCCGCCAACCCCAGCTTCGTCGACCAGTAGCCGGCGTGCATGACGCCCTTGCCGGCCAAGGTCAGGTCCTCGGCGTGGCAGGTCACCGGCACGCCCAGCACCCGCGCGTACTGCAGGGCGAACTGCATGAGCTTGCCGTGCATGACCGGGCGGCCGTCGTCGGTGAAGCCGACGGCGCCGGCCTTGACCAGGTCGCCGAACTCCGTCAGCGTCTCGCCCTCCTGGCCCCGGCTGATCGCCGCGGTCGGGAACACGCGGCAGAGCCCGGTCTCCTGCGCGCGGTCGAGGATGTAGCGCACCATCGGCGCGTGGTCCACCGGCGGGCGGGTGTTGGGCATGGTGACCACGGCCGTGAAGCCGCCGGCGGCCGCGGCGCGCGAGCCGGTGGCGATGGTCTCCTTCTCCTCCTGGCCGGGCTCGCGGAAGTGCACGTGCACGTCGACCAGGCCGGGCGCGCAGACCAGGCCGCCGCCGTCGAGCACGGGCAGGTCCTCGCGGGACGGCGCGCCCGGCCCCAGGGCGGCGACGAGCCCCTTCTGGACGTGCAGGAACCCGGGGCGGTCGGCCAGCTTGCCGTCGCGGCACAGGCGCACGTTCGCGACCAGGTACTCGGCGGGGATCCGCTTCCAGCTCCACTCCATGCTCACTCCTCCTCGCGGACGCCGGCGCGGGCGCCGCCGCCGAGCTGGCGGGGGTCGCCGCCGGACAGCAGGTAGATCACGGCCATGCGCACGGCCACGCCGTTGGTCACCTGTTCGAGGATCACCTGTCGCGGCCCGTCGGCGACCGCGGAGCTGATCTCCACGTCGCGGTTCATCGGGCCGGGGTGCATGACGAAGCACGACGGCTTGGTGTGGCGCAGCACCTCCTCGGTGACGCCGAACATCAGGTGGTACTCCCGGTTGCCGGGGAAGACCATCTGGCTCTGGCGTTCGAGCTGGATGCGCAGGATGTTCAGCACGTCGGCGTCGGCCACCGCCCGCTTCAGGTCGTGCTCGACGGTCGCCCCCAGCCGCGCGATCGCCGCCGGCACCATCGTCGGCGGGCCGCAGACCGTCACCTCGGCGCCCAGCTTGGTCAGCCCGTAGATGTTCGAGCGCGCCACGCGCGACTGCGCGATGTCGCCGATGATGGTGACCTTGCGCCCCGCGAGGTCGCCCAGCCGCTGGCGCATGGTCATGATGTCGAGCAGTCCCTGGGTCGGGTGCTCGTGGGCGCCGTCGCCGGCGTTGATGACGCTCGCCTTCAGCACGCGGCCCAGGTAGGCCGCCGCGCCCGGCGAGGAATGGCGCACGACGATCATGTCGATCTTCATGGCCTGGATGTTCTCGGCGGTGTCGCGCAGCGTCTCGCCCTTCTTGAGCGAGGAGTTCGAGGCGTCGAAGTTGACGATGTCGGCGGACAGCCTCTTCTCGGCCAGCTCGAAGCTGATGCGGGTGCGCGTGCTGGGCTCGACGAAGAAGTTGACGACCGTCCTGCCGCGCATGATCGGCACCTTGCGGACCGGCCGGTCGAAGATCGTCCGGAAGGCCTCGGCGGCTTCGAGGATGGTCAGGATCTCCTCGCGGGACAGGTCCTCCAGGCCGATCAGGTCCTTGCTGCGCAGGATCATCCCTCCAGCACCTCCCCGACGACGACCTCCTGGCGGTCGTCGAACTCCTTCACCTTGACCTTGATGATCTCCTTCTGGGAGGTGGGGACGTTCTTGCCCACGAAGTCCGGCCGGATGGGCAGCTCGCGGTGCCCGCGGTCGATGAGCACCGCCAGGCGGATGGCGCGCGGGCGGCCCCAGTCCATGATCACGTCGAGCGCGGCGCGCACCGTGCGGCCGGTGTACAGCACGTCGTCGACCAGGATGACGTTCTTGTCGGTGACGTCCATCGGGACTGTGGTCTCGTTGATGCGCGGCGCCGGCCCGATCGTCGACAGGTCGTCGCGGTAGAACGTGATGTCGATGGCGCCGAGCGGGACCTCGACGCCCTCCACCTTGCGGATCGCCTCGCCGATCAGCGCCGCCAGCGGCACGCCGCGGCGCTGCACGCCCAGCAGCACCAGGTTCGCCGTCCCCTTGTTCGCCTCGATGATCTCGTGGGCGATGCGGGTCAGCGCCCGGCCGACCTCGCTGCCGTTCATGATGGTGGTCTTCTCCACGAAGGACATCTCCACGCCTCCCGGGGGCGTCGCCGGACACAAAAAAAGGCAGGGCCTGAACGCACCCGTGCCTGCCTGGTTCCGGTTCCGCCTCCTTTTGGGCCTCGCGGGGCCGCATTAAAAGGACAGCCGTCACTGTCTCGGGAGGAATCTAGCAGACCGGCGCCGCGGGCGCAAGGCCCGTCCCCTGGCCGGCCCTCGCTTGGCGGGACGGGGCTAGGGATCGCGGTCCGCGCGCTGCCGCAGGTCCGACTCCTCCCGCACCTCGGCCAGGACGGCGAGCATCCGCTCCCCGGTCTCGGTGGCGAACAGGCGCCGCCGGATGGCCGCCGCGCCGGGGAAACCGCGGAAATAGCGCACCACGTGCTTGCGCACCACCTGCGAGCCGATGCGCTCGCCCTTCAGTCGGCACTCGTCGGCGATGTGCCGCTCGACGGTGGCGAAGATCTCGGCCAGCGTCGGCGGCGCGTACGCTCGCAGCCCCTCGGCGGCGTCCATCGCCTCGAAGAGCCAGGGGTCGCCCGTGGCGGCCCGGCCCACCATGACCGCGTGGCAGCGGGTCGCGCGCACCATGCTGGCGTACCCGTCCCCGTCCACGACGTCGCCGTTGCCGATCACCGGGATGTCGAGCGTGTCGACCAGGTCGGCGATGCGCTCCCAGTCGGCCTCGCCGGTGAACTTCTGGGCGCGGGTGCGGCCGTGCAGCGTGACCCAGACGCAGCCCGCCTCCTGCAGCGCCAGGCCCACCTCGCGGTAGTTGACCGAGGCCTCGTCCCAGCCGGTGCGGATCTTGGCGCTGACCGGCGCCGGGCTGGCCGCGACGACCGCGGCCGCGATCTCCGTCAGCAGCGGCACGTCGGCCAGCAGCGCGCTGCCGCCGCACTTGGCCACGACCTTCTTGGCGGGGCAGCCGAAGTTGATGTCCAGCACGTCGAGCCGCCGACCCGCCATCATGCGAGCCGCGCCGGCCATCGCGGCGGGCTCGTTGCCGAAGATCTGCACGCCGACCAGCCCCCGCTCGCCCTCGGTGTCCACGAGCCGCCAGGCCTGGGGGATGTCGTAGGTCAGGCCCTTGGCGGCGGTGAACTCGCAGAAGGCGATCCCCGCGCCGTGCTCGCGGCAGATGTCCCGGAACGCCCGGTCGGTCACGCCCGCCATGGGCGACAGGGCCGTGCGCACCCCGGCGAACCAGGGCGTGCGGGGGTCGAGGCGGACGGGTTTGCGGTCGAACACGGGGCTCCGGTCGCTGGGGAACGGTCGCGCGAGCCCTCAATATAGCAGGGATGGTCGGGCTCGAAAGGCCAGGCCGCGCCCGGCGGCCCTCCCGATACGGCTTGCCATTCCGCGCCGTTCGCGGAGAATCGGGCGCAGACCCCGGAACGGAGCGTCCCGACCGATGACCGAGACCGATCCCCACATCTCCCTCGCCCTGGTCAACGGCATGCGGAGCCTCGGCGGCGCCGAGCTCTGGGACCTGGACGTGGCCCGCGGCCTGCGGGATCGCGGACACCGCATCCTGGTGGTCGGGCAGCCGGGTTCGCCCCTGTTGCGGCGTGCCGCCGACGACGGGCTCGCGACGGCGGGCGTTCCGATCCGCTGCGACGGCGCGCCCTGGACCGTGGCACGCCTGTGGCGCCTGCTGCGCGCCCACGGGACCGACGCGGTGCTCTGCAACCGTCTCAAGGACCTCAAGGCCGCCGGGGTCGCGGCGCGCCTGGCCGGCGTCGGGATCGTGCTCAAGAGCCGCGAGAGCGACCATCCGCTGCGCCGGCGCCCGCATTACCGCTGGTACTACGGCCGGGTGGCCAGCGGCGTGATCGTGAATTCGCACGCGACCCTGCGCACGACCCTGGACAGCGCGCCCTGGTTGCCGCCCGCACGCGTCCACCTGCTTCACAAGGGCATCGACGGCGCCCGCTTCCACACCGCGCCGGAGTCGCCGGGCCGGCTCGTGGTGGGCTTCGCCGGCGCCCTGGACGAGCGCAAGGGCGTGCCCCTGCTGATGGCGGCCTGGCCGCGCGTGGCGGCCGCCTCCCGCGGGGCGCCGCCCCTGCTGCGCATCGCGGGCGAAGGACAGCTGCGCGCGGAGCTGGCGGCATGGCGGGCGTCCCTGCCCGAGCCGGCCACGGTCGAACTGGCGGGCTGGGTCGAGGACATGCCGGCCTTCCACCGCAGCCTGGCCCTGCTGGCGGTCCCCTCGCGCTACGAGGGCTTCGGCCTCGCCGCCGCCGAGGCGGGCGCCTGCGGTCGGCCCGTCGTCGCGACGCGCGTCAGCTCCCTGCCCGAAGTGGTGCGCGACGGTGAGACGGGACTGCTGGTGCCCCCGGACGATCCGGACGCCTTGGCCGCCGCGATCCTGAGGCTGCTCGGCGACCCGGACCTGCGCCACCGCCTAGGCGCGGCCGCCGCCGCCCGCATCCGGACCGACTTCGACCGGGCCGCCATGCTGACGCGGCTCGAGGACCTGCTGCGGCCCGCGCCGCGGCGGAGGGAGGCGACGTGAGCGAACTGCGCGTGGCGGCGATCCAGACCTCGCCGGTGTTCGGCGAGCCCGCGGGCAACCTCGAGGCGGCCCTGGACCTGGTGCCGCCCGGGATCGATCTGGCCGTCCTGCCCGAACTCTGCACCACCGGCTACCAGTTCCGCGATCGCCGGGAACTGCGGGACCTGGCCGAACCGGCCGACGGGCCGACGTCGCGCCGCCTGGCGGTGCGGGCCGCCGCGACCGGCGCCACCCTGGTGGCCGGCTTCGCCGAGCGCGACGGCGACCGGCTCTACAACAGCAGCCTGCTGGTGCGGCCCGACGGCACCACGGCGCTCTACCGCAAGGTCCACCTCTTCTGGGACGAGAAGCTCGTCTTCGCGCCGGGCGACCTCGGCTTCCCGGTGTTCGCGGCCTGCGGCACGACGGTGGGCATGATGATCTGCTTCGACTGGATCTTCCCGGAGGCGGCCCGCACCCTGGCGCGGCGCGGCGCGAAGCTGATCGCCCACCCCAGCAACCTGGTGCTGCCCCACTGCCCCGACGCCATGGTGACGCGCTGCCTGGAGAACCGCTGCTTCGCGGTGACGGCGAACCGGGTGGGCCGGGAGGAGCGGATCGCGGGCCGGCGGCTGGACTTCATCGGCCGCAGCCAGGTGTGCGGTCCCCGCGGCGCGCCCCTGGCCCGGCTCGGCGGCGACGCAGTCGGGGCCGCCGTCGCGCGCCTCGACCTGGCCGACGCCGACCCGCGCCTGACGCCCCGCAACGACCTGTGGGAGGACCGCCGGCCCGACCAGTACGCCGGCGACTAGCCCGCGGCCTCGGCACCGGCCCGCCAGTCCTTCGGCACCACGACCACGCCGGCCTCGGTCACCTTGAACAGCCGGTGGTCGGCCTCGCGGTCCCAGCCGATGTGCATGCCGTCGGGGATCTCGGCGCCCTTGTCGACGATGGCGCGGTGGACCGCCGCGCGCTTGCCGATGCGCGCGTTGTCCATGATCACCGAATCCACCACGTGGCAGCCGGCGTCGAGGTAGACGTTGCGGCCCAGGATCGAGCGCTCGGCGGTGCCGCCGGAGATGATGGTGCCGCCGCCGACGATCGAGCCGATGAGCTGGCCGATCGGGCTGGTGCCGTCGAAGTGGTTGTGGACCGTCTTGGCGGGCGGCGCCGGCGCCATCCAGGTGCGGATGGGCCACTCGCGGTCGTAGAGGCTGAACGGCGGCACCGGGCGGATGAGGTCCATCGAAGCGGCGTAGTAGGTGTCGAGCGTGCCGATGTCGCGCCAGTAGCGGGGCTGGTCGGTCTCGTGGTCGAGGAAGGGGTAGGCCAGCACGCCGCCCTCGCGCACCATGGCCGGGATGACGTTCTTGCCGAAGTCGTGGGCCGATCTGGGATCGCCCGCGTCCTTGAGCAGCTCGCTGACGAGGTCCTCGCGGTTGAAGACGTAGACCCCCATGTTGACCAGGCACCAGTCGGGCTTGCCCGGGATCGTCTTGGGGTCCGACGGCTTCTCCTGGAACCCGATCACCCAGCCCTTCTCGTCGACCTCCAGGATGCCGAACTCGTGGGCCTCGCTGCGCGGCACCACGACCGCGGCCAGGGTCAGGCGCGCCTTGCGGCGGGAATGCAGGACCATCAGCGTGGAGTAGTCCATGCGGTAGATGTGGTCGCCCGAGAGGATCAAGACGAAGTCGGGCTGCTCGCGGTCGATGAGGTAGATGTTCTGGTAGATGGCGTCGGCGGTGCCGCGGTACCACATCTCGCCGACGCGGTGCTGCGGCGGGATGCCGTAGAGGAACTCGCCGGCCTCGTGGTTGAAGATCTGCCAGCCCTTCAGCAGGTGCTTGTCCAGCGAGTAGGACTTGTACTGCGTCAGCACGTAGATGCGGCGCAGGCCGGAGTTCCAGATGTTGCTGAGCGTGAAGTCGATGATGCGGTAGTTGGCGCCGAACGGCACGCCGGGCTTGGAGCGTTCGTCGGTCAGCGGCCGCAGCCGCTCGCCGCGACCGCCGGCCATGATCATCGTCAGGGTGTGGCGCGGCAGGTCGAGGATCTTGACGGGGGTGTCCGTCTTGCTGCCGACGCTCATGTTCCCTCCAGGCTGCGGTAGAGATCCTCGTAGGCGGCCGCCGGCGTGTCCCATCCGTAATCCGCGGCCATGCCCCGCCGCACGAGACTACTCCATCGGTCCGGCTCGCGCCAAGCCTCGATCGCACGGGCGAGCGCAGCGCCGAGCGCCGCCGACGTCGCCTCGTCGAAGACGAAGCCGACACCGTCGGGCCCGGCGGCGTCGGCCACGGTGTCGGCCAGCCCGCCGGTGCGCCGCACCACCGGCGGCGTGCCGTAGCGCAGGGCGTAGAGCTGGGCCAGGCCGCAGGGTTCGAAGCGCGACGGCATCACGAAGGCGTCGGCGCCGGCATAAAAGCGGCGCGAGAGGGCCTCGTCGAAGCGGGGGGCGAAGGCCACCCGACCCGGCCGGGCCGCCGCGGCCCCGCGCAGGGCCTGCTCCAGGGCCGGCTCGCCGGTGCCGAGCACGGCCAGCCGCCAGCCGTCGTCCACGAGCCCGTCGACCAGCGGCAGCAGCAGGTCGATCCCCTTCTGGTGCGCCAGGCGCCCGACCGAGACGAGCACCGGGCCGCCGTCCTCGAGCCCGAGCTCGCGCAGCAGGGCGGCGCGGCAGGCGGTCTTGCCGGCCGGCGCCCGCGCCGAGTAGTTGGCGGGCAGGCAGCGGTCGGTGGCCGGGTCCCACGCCGCGCGGTCCATGCCGTTGAGGATCCCAGAGAAGGCCGCGCCCCGGTCGCGCAGCACGCCGGCCAGCCCGCAGCCGAGGTCCTCGTCGAGGGTCACTTCCTGCGCGTAGGTCGGGCTGACCGTGTTGACCCGGTCGGACATCAGGATGCCGGCCTTCATCAGGTTCAGGCCGCCGTGGAATTCCATCTCGCCGGGGTGCCAGGCCAGGCGCGTCGGCAGGTCGAGGCCCGGGAACTCCCAGCGCGGGTGGAGCGACTGGTGGGCGAGGTTGTGGATCGTCAACAGCGTGCGGGTCGCGGCCAGCGGCGTGCCGGCCCTCGTCCAGCAGGCCAGGTCCACGGCCGCCAGGGCGGCCGCCGCGTCGTGGACGTGGACCACGTCGGGCGCCCAGTCCAGCATCACCGTCGCCGTCAGCGCCCCCTGCGCCAGCAGGGCCAGGCGCGGCAGCGTGTCTGCGAACTCGCCCGCCTCCGCGTAGCCGTAGACGCCGGCGCGGCCGAACAGCCCCTCGTTCTCCAGCAGCAGCACGTCGGGACCCGCCGCGGCCATCGCCCGCCAGAACCGGCAGCGGCGCACCGCGTCGCCGCGGCGCACCGCGAAGGGCGGCAGCTGCGGGCAGGGAGCCAGCCCGTGCCGTTCCCGGTCGACATCACCGTAGAGCGGCAGCACGACCTTCACCTCGTGGCCGCGCGCGGCCAGGGCGCCGGCGAGCGCCGCCACCATGTCGCCGAGACCGCCGGCCTTGGCCAGCGGCGCGTACTCGGCGGCGACCATCAGGATCCTCATCTCAGGCCTCCCGCGTGGCGGCGACCCCGTGCTCGATCGCGAACGACTGCCGGAAGGTCTGGGCGACGCCGGGCTCGAGGTCGAGGTCCCAGACGAAGAGCAGCAGGTGCCCCTGGTAGGTCAGCCGGAAACCGTCCTCGGCCTGCGTCGCCGTGCGCACGGTGTGGACCCACACCTCCGCCTCGTTGCCCAGCTCCCAGCGCAGCGCGGCGCGGTGCAGGGGCACCAGCACGACCAGCACGCGGCGGCGGTCGAGGCGGACCGAGTCCAGCGGCACCGCCGGCTCGCCGCCCTCCGGGGCGTAGGCACCGCCGTCGTACAGGGCCAGATTCCATTCCGGCGCGAACCGGCAACGCACGGGTTCCCGGCCCGTGTTGCGCACCGTCCAGGCGACGTCGAAGGCCGCGCCGTTGCGGTGCAGGGCCACCGTCTTCTCCACCTGCAGCGGGAAGGAGCGGCCGCCGCGGTCGCGGTAGCGGCCGTCGCGGCGGGTCTGGAAGCGTTCGTCCTCGAGGCTGCCCGTCTGCCCGAAGCGCGGCGACGTCATCGCCGCCGGCGCGGCGGCGAAATCGCCGCCGTCCTGGCCGCCCATGTCCGGCAGCACGTCGGGGAAGCCCGCGTCCAAGTGCAGGAAGCGTTCGAGCAGCGAGTAGCGCGGCTGGGGATCCACGGCCAACGCGCGCTTGATCTCAGGGGTGACGCGCGTCACGAGGTCGTGGATCGAGACGCCCTGGCCCTCGCCGGCTGTGTCCCCGCCCCCCTCGCCGGCCAGCGGCGCCCGCTCGATCTTCGTGTGGTAGGCCTCGCGCCGGCGGCGCAGGGTGTTCTGGAGGTTCCAGTCCTCGCGGCGGTCCTCGAGCCCAACCAGGGCGCCGCCGCGGTCCGGCGAGAGGTAGAGCTCGAGCGCGTCGTTGCCCAGCCGCACGTCGGTGCCCGCCCGGCCCACCAGCGTCACCATCTGGGCCCGCGGCGGCGGCGCCACGGTCTGGATGATCTCGGTGCCCAGGATCAGGTGGCGGTAGATGGCGTGGCGCAGGTGCGGCAGGTAGAGACCGCCGAAGACGCCGTGCCAGTAGGCGCAGTTGCACTGGGCCCGCCAGAGGTGGTCGCGGGCCTCGTCGACGCGCTGCTCGTCGGCGCCGGTGGCTTCGGCGGCGGCGATCTCCTCGTGCAGCAGCAGCGAGCGCCGCTGCATCAGCAGGCTCTCCTCGTACTTCTGGAAGAACTGGCGCCAGAAGCCGCCACGGAAGAACGGGCGCATCTCGTCCCAGCGCCCCTGGTCGCGGTACGCGTGCACCGCGTCGGCGAAGGTCTCCGCGGCGGGCATCGGCAGCGACCACTCCGACATCTCGAAGTAGCTGCCGGGCGGCAAGTAGACGCGCTCGCGGGGC
>DYDD01000344.1 GCA_020718045.1 Fibrobacter sp.
CGGCCGAGTTCGCGCGGGCCCGCGCGCGGCTGCTGGGCAACCTGCTGATCTCGCGCCAGAGCAACGCCGCGCGGGCGAGCCGCTGCGGCGCCGACGTGCTCTACGGCCGCGCGCCCAACAACATCGCCCACCACCTGAAGGAGATCCGCGCGCTGACCCCGCGGCGCGTCCGCGACGCCGCCGCGCGCTATCTCGGCGCCGACGATCGCTGGGAAACGGTGCTGGGGCCGGCCTGAGATCGGTCCGGGAACGGCGCAGGGGCCGGACCGCGCGCGCGGTCCGGCCCCTGCCTGCGTGCGGCCGCTAGCCCCGCAGGGGGTAGCGGTGTGGGTCGTCGCCCATGTCGATCACGTGCGACGTCTGGCTGAACGAGGTGCGGTGCTTCTTGCCCGCGGGGATGTAGTAGACGTCGCCGGCCTGGTACAGCTCGGTGCGGCCCTCGATCTCCAGGGTCATCTCGCCGGTGACGAGGTAGCCCCACTGGGCGCCGTGGCTGTGGTCGGGGACGGTCACGCCTTCGTCGAAGCGGAAGAACGTCACCTGCTTCTCATGGTTCTTCAGGGAGTGGCCGGTCACGCCGGCGACATGGAATTCAATCGCGGGGAGCTTCAGGACTTCTTCGGGCCAGACGGTGCCGGCCGCTTGCAGTCTTGCCATGGAGACCTCCCGGGGTGGGTTGGTGAAGGCAGGTTCCACCGCGTTCAGGATACCGGAATCCGGGTCGTTTGCAACAGGCTCTCTTCAACCTCGCGGGGCGTAGTCGGTTCCGCGCATCGGCAGCGCGGGGCCGCCCCCCACGACCTCCGAGACGAGCACTTCCCCGACCAGCAGCTCGTGGTCGCCGGCCGGATGTCGGCCCACCAGACGGCACAGCAGCCGGGCCGCGCAGTCCTGCAGCGCCGGCACGCCCGTTCCGAGCCGAACGGCAGGCGTGCACTCCCACTTGTCGAGGTCGCGGCCGGACTGCAGCCCGAACAGGCGCGCGACCTCCACCTGCCCCTCGCGCAGCACCGAGACCGTGAATTCCCCCCCGTCGCGCAGCAGGCCGTGGGTGTGCCGCAGCGGCGAGACCGAGACCACGAGCAGCGGCGGCGCGGCCGACACGCGGCAGACCCAGGCGGCGGTCAGGCCGCCGCGGCGCGGGCCGTCCGCGGCGCCGATGATCACCACAGGCGAATTCAAGAGCTGCAGGGCGGGGTCGTGGGGCGACGGCGTCGGGGCCATGGGATCCTCCCGGAGCGCTCGGAGCGGGACGGCGATCGCCCGCAGCTTAGCCGCCGCAGGGGCCGCGGTCCAGCGCGCCGTCGGCGGCGCCGGCGCTCTCGGCCAGGACCTCGGGGAAGGTGAAGGCGAAGCGCGAACCCCGGTCGACCTCGCTCGTCACGGTCAGTTCGCCGCCCATGGCCGCGACGGTCCGGTGGGCGATGGCCAGGCCCAGGCCGCTGCCGCCGTGCTTGCGGGCGATGTCCCGGCCGGCCTGCTGGAAGGGCTCGAAGATCCCGTCCAGGCGGTCGGCGGGGATGCCGGAACCCGTGTCGGCGACCGAGACCTCGAGCCAGCCGGCGGCCTCCGCGCGGCGGCAGGCGACGGTGACCGCGCCGCGGCTGGTGAACTTCATCGCGTTGCCCACGAGGTTCATCGCCACCTGGCGCAGGCGCGTCGGGTCGCCCACCTGGCCGGCCGGCACCGCGGGATCCACCACGAGTTCCAGGACGACGCGCTTCTCGCGCGAGGAGGAGGCGAAGATCCCGCACACCTCCTCGAGCACGTCGCGCGCGCTGAAGGGGATGCGCTCGAGATCGAGGCGGCCGGCCTCGATGCGCGACAGGTCGAGCACGTTGTTGATCAGCGACAGCAGGACCTGGCCGCTCTCCTGGATGGACACCGCGAAGTCGCGCACATCCCGGTCGCCCAGGTTCGGCATGGTCAGCAGGTCGGCGAAGCCGACGACGCAGGTCAGCGGCGTGCGGATCTCGTGCGACATCGCGGCCAGGAACATGCTCTTGCTGCGGTTGGCCAACTCGGCGGCGCGGCGCGCGTCGCCGGCCTCGACCAGCGCGCCTTCCAGGTCGGCCTTGGCCCGGGCCAGGTCGTCGGCCACCTGCGCGTGGCGCTGCATCGCCGCGCGGGCGGCTTCGGCGGCGTGCGTCTTCTCCTGCGTGTAGCGCAGGATCATCCCGGCGACCTGCAGCTGCAGCACGGCGCCGGCCTGCCGGGCGTACTCCTCGCTGGCGCGGCGCCCCGCGAGGTTGGCCACCAGCTCGACCAGGCGGCGCTGCGCCTCGGCTTCGGCGGGCGGACCGTGTCCGACGA
>DYDD01000345.1 GCA_020718045.1 Fibrobacter sp.
CGGAGTGGTGCCCGCCGCTGTCGACGGTCACGCAGGTGATCGGGACCTTCTGGCCGCTCTCGTGGGTGAACTCCTGCCGTAGGAAGCGGTCGAGATCGAGCCAGACCTGGTCGCGCCCGGGGTCACCGTGGAACTGGGAGAAGGCGACCAGCCAGGACTCCTCGGCGACGCCGTAGCCCTTGACCGCGCACTCGAGCCGGTCGCCCTGGACGTCCACCGCGGCGACGAGCACGCCCACGCCGATCGGGACCTCTGCCGTATACCGCTCGGCTCGGGTCAGCAGGCTGTCGGGGTCGACGGTGTCTCCGCGCTCCTCCCAGGTCTCGCCAAGCACGCTGTTGACCCAGTTCTTCAGGCGCAGCGGGTTCTCTTTGGACTCTAGGAACTCGGCGACGGTGGCCGCCCACGGCAGCCAGCCAAGCGGGGAGTAGAGGCTGGAGAGGTGGAACCCGATGGTCTCGCCGTTGCCCGCAGCAGTAGGGCGCCACTGGCCCTGGCTGAGCATCTGCGTCTTGAACCGCTCTTCGATCAGGACGCCGCAGGCGACGCAGGTCAGCGCTGCAGTCTTGGGGTCGTCGTCGCGCCAGCGGATGTTCTCCCACCGCATCCAGTCGAAGTTGCCGCAGTGGGGGCAGGGGACGAAGTAGCGCCGCTGATCTGAGACCAGATATTCCCGCTCGATACGGGAGATCCCTTTGATCGTGGGCGTCGAGACGAGAAAGATCTTCCGCCGCGAGTAGGTCGGGCCGGTGGTCCGCTTCTCCGCGAGTGAGATTGGATCGCCCTGACCGTCCACGTCGCCCGGGTACTCGTCGATCTCGTCGCAGAAGAGCCAGCGGATCGGCATCGACTTGACGCCGGTCGCCGAGTTCGAGCCCGTCAGGAACAGGACCCCACCGGGGAATTCCTTGATAAGAAGGCTATTGCCGCCGTCGCGTGAACGCGCTTCGCGGACCAGGTCGTGCAGCACGGGGGTCGTGGCGATCATGGGATCGAGGCGCTGCCGGCTGAAGCGCCGGGCCTCGTCCACGGTGGGACGCAGGACCAGGATCGGACCGGGCGAGTGGTGCATGACGAACCCGAGCCAGTTGTTGCCGGCTTCGGTGCCGCCCAGCTGGGATCCCTTCATGAAGACGACTCGGCGCGCGGGAGAGCGCGGGCCCAGGGCGTCCATGATCTCGCGCAGGTAGGGCGTGGTCGCCGTGCGCCAGTGGGTGGCAGCGTGGCCAGAGCGGTTGCCAAGGACGCGGTGCGCGTCCGCCCAGGTGCTCACGGTCAGCCGCGGCTCGGGTCGCCAGCCTGCACGGTAGGCGGTCTCATAGACGTCACGGCCGTTCTGCATCCGCGACCTCCTGGCAGATCCGCTCGATCTCCTCTTCGAGGATGCGCTGGACCTCGGCGGGCTCCTGGGTAGCGGCCAAGAGAGCGGCGACGCGCTCGGGAAGGGCGATCAACTGGTCGCGGGCCTTGCGGGCCATGTTGAAGGCCCCGATGCGGACCTCGTCGGCCCGGATCAGGGTGCCGCGTTGACGGTCCAGCTCGAGCTTGGCCAGTTGCGCTTGGTACAGCTCGCGGGCGGCGCGGGCCTTGGCGTAGCCGGTTGCCGAGTTGGTTCCGCCGATGACCTCGTCGGCCCCGCCCATGTCCATGGGCTCAGACGGCTCTCCCTGTGTCCTGGCTTGCTTGGGCCTGCCCGTGATCCGGTTACGAGGCTTGCTCTGGTCGGTGTTCTCCTGCCACTGCTGACCTGCTTGGGCTGGGTCGATCTTCCCGTTCA
Source organism: Fibrobacter sp. (assembly GCA_020718045.1). Classification (GTDB taxonomy): domain Bacteria; phylum Krumholzibacteriota; class Krumholzibacteriia; order LZORAL124-64-63; family LZORAL124-64-63; genus PNOJ01. Next base: position 1,778 of record DYDD01000345.1, read on the forward strand.
CCGTCGAGATCCGGCCCGCCTTCACTGCGCGCTGGACGGCAACGTGGGAGACGCCGAGCCGCCGCGCGTACTCGCGCTGGGAGATCAACTCCTTCTTCGCTTGCCTGGCCACCGCCTACTCATCCCGAGCAGCCCCGCGGTCAGCGGCGACCGCGTCGAACGTGCGTCCGTCTGCGTCGAGCGTGGCCTGCTGTCCGGTAGCCTCCTGCCACCGCATGACGATCACGTCGGTGTAGGCGGGATCGAGTTCCATGAGGAACGCATGCCGGCCGATCTGGTCGGCACCCATGAGGGTCGATCCGCTGCCGCCGAACAGGTCGAGCACGTTTTCGCCTTGCTTCGACGAGTACTGGATCGCGCGCACGGCCAGTTCGATCGGCTTCTCGGTCAGATGGACCATGCTCTGGGGGTTGACCTTCTTGACCGCCCAGACATCGACGGCGTTCGTCGGGCCGTAGAACTTGTGCCCCGCTCCTTCGCGCCAGCCGTAGAAGGCCCATTCGTGGTTGCCCATGTAGTCCTTGCGGGTCAGCACGGGGTGCTCCTTCACCCAGATGATCGCCTGGCTGAAGTAGAGGCTGCAGGCCTTCAGGACCGGAGGGTAGTTCGCGCAGTT
>DYDD01000063.1:0-10010 GCA_020718045.1 Fibrobacter sp.
TAACCAGCTACACCACAAAGGGATGCCTCATCAGTGGCCTAGGAACTTCAGTCTAGCAGTTGCTGAACGGATAATAAAGTCCCTGGAACGCCGAAGGACAACCCCCATGAGCCAGTCCTTGAAGATCGTCGACCGCGAAGTGCTGCGCCTGGCCGCCCGCCGCTGCCGCGAGCGCGGCATCGTCATCCCCACCCTGCAGGAGATGCAGGACCCGGCGCTGGTCCCGGACGCGGTCCGCAAGCGCCTGTCGGAGGTGGGGCTGTGGGACATCGACCCGGTGAACCTGTTCCGCATCACCTGGAAGAACGATCCCGCGACGGGGCTCTACAACGACGGCAACTGGATCGAATTCCCGCCCGAGCTGACCGGCGTGCCGGCGCGGATCGTCGGCCTGGTCGGCAAGTGGTTCCCGACCGGCGCCCACAAGGTGGGCGCGGCCTTCGGCTGCCTGGTGCCGCGGCTGATCACCGGCGCCTTCGACCCCACGCGCCAGAAGGCGGTCTGGCCCAGCACCGGCAACTACTGCCGCGGCGGCGCCTTCGATTCCAAGCTGCTGGCCTGCGAGTCCGTCGCCATCCTGCCCGAGGAGATGAGCCGCGAACGCTTCGAGTGGCTGGGCGGCGTGGCCACCGAGGTCATCGCCACGCCCGGCTGCGAGTCGAACGTCAAGGAGATCTACGACAAGTGCTGGGAGATCAAGCGCACCCGCCCCGAGTGCGTGATCTTCAACCAGTTCGAGGAGTGGGGCAACGCGCAGTGGCACTACCGCCTGACCGGCGGCATCGTCCTGGAGATCTTCGCGAAGATCGCCCGGCCCGGCGACCGCCTCGCGGCCTGGATCTCGGCCACCGGCTCGGCCGGCACCCTGGCCGCCGGCGACCGCCTCAAGGCGGCGCACCCGGACGCCCTGATCACCGCCTCGGAGGCCCTGCAGTGCCCCACGCTGCTGCGCTGCGGCTTCGGCGGCCACCGCATCGAGGGCATCGGGGACAAGCACGTGCCCTGGATCCACAACGTGCGCAACACCGACTTCGTCGCCGCCGTGGACGACCAGCAGTGCATGGACCTGCTGCGTCTGTGCAACGAGCCGGCGGGCCGCGAGACGCTGGAGCGCGAGGGCGTGCCGGCGGCGCTGGTCGCGCAGCTGCCCCTGCTGGGCATCTCGGGCCTGAGCAACCTGGTGTCGGCGATCAAGACCGCGCGCCACTACGACCTCGACGGCCGCGACGTGCTGTTCACCCCGCTGACCGACTCCTCCGAGCTGTACGCCTCGCGCCTGGTCGAACTGCGCGCCGCCCACGGCGAGTACCGCCGCGAGGACGCGCTGCGCCACCTCGAGCGCTGGCTGCGCGGCGTCACGCCCGACCACGTGCGCGAGCTGAACTACCAGGACCGCAAGCAGCTGCACAACTTCAAGTACTTCACCTGGGTCGAGCAGCAGCAGCGCGACGTGGCCGACCTGCGTCGGCTCTGGGACCGCGACTTCTGGCCGGAGATGTTCGCCGAGGCGGACGCGTGGGACGACGGGATACGGGCGTTCAACGAGCTGGTCGCGACGATGTGATGCGCATCGCGTGTCCGTGATCGCGGGAAGGCGGGCCCACACGGGCCCGCCTTCTGCATTGGGGCAGCAACCGCGATCACTTGATCAGGGCGGCCTTCCGGGTCAACACGCCCTCGGGGGACGTCACCCGGAACACGTAGGCGCCCGCCGCGACGGAGAGGCCCGCCTCGTCCCGGCCGCTCCAGGCGATCTCGTGCCAGCCGGCCTCGACGCGACCCTCGCTCAGGAGCGCGACCCTCGTCCCGCGCATGTCGAAGACTTCGACCCTGACGCTCCCGGACCGCGTCGTCCCGAAACGCAGGAGCGTGCGCGGGTTGAAGGGGTTGGGCTGCAGCGGCTGCATGAAGAACGACACCGCCGGCAGCCCGGGAGCCGCGGTCGGATCGGGATGGAGCATTTCCGTCCAGGGGCCGGCGTTCCCGTGCCGGTCGATCGGCCGGGCCATGTAGTAGTACGAGGCCGGATATTCCTGAAGATAGCAGGGCTCGTGGAGGATGACGAACGGCGTCGCGGGCTCGAAACCGGGCGTGATGTCGCGGTAGAGTTCGACGTGGTCGATGTCGTCGCCGACGACGGGGAACCAGCAGACCAGCAGCACGGGATCCGGCTCGTGCACCTCGAGCCGGACGACCGGGGCGATGTCGTCCACCGAACAGCCCGGCATCACGTCCGTGTAGGTGGGTTCGCCGTCGGTCCAGAGCGCGGCCACGCGGTAGAGGGATTGCGGCGGGTCTTCGCCGACGACCCTGACGTCAGAAGTGGCTACCGTCTGCTCGTAGTGAGCCAGCCCTTCCGGTGCGACCTGGACGATGGTCTCCCAGCCGTCGACGAACCGCTGCACCTCGTAGAGGATGACCGACGAGGCCAGCGGCGAGGCTTCGTTGCTGCTGGCAGTCCAGGCAACCGTCAGGTAGCCGCCCTCGTCGTCTGGGACGTCCGCCACCGAGACCAGCGCCATCTCGTCCTGGAGACCGAATCTCCCCATGAGCACGCCGCAATCATTGTTCGCCGGCAGGCAGGGCGAGGTCGCCAGCAGATCGAAGTCGCCTCCGGTCGCATTCGCGAATTGGGGATTGGCCTGGATTTCTCCAGGATGAACGGCATCGCCGAAGATCGCACCGCCCGCGTTGCCGTAATAATCGTTGCATTCGTGATCGCACTCGCCGTAGAGAACAGCCAACCCGAAACCGGAACGGTCATGGCTGAGGATCGTGTTCTTCAGGTTCAGATAGGAGTCGCCGGCGAGCGTGATCGTCCCATTGTCGTACGTGATGTTGTCGTGGAATGTCGAAGACGCGATCTCGGCCGTCCCCTGTTCGAGATGGACCGCCCCCGCGCCGTACCCGGAGTTGTGCAGGAAAAGGCATCGACGCAGTTCGGCGAAGGATTGCCAGATCGTCAATCCACCGCCGATGGTCTCCGTCGCGTTGTCGCGGATCGTGCAATCGTACATGACCAGGGATGCGCCCAGCTGAACCTGGATCGCAGCGCCGCCCTGCACGGCGTAGTTGTTGCGGAATTCGCACTCGGTGAACGTGGCGATGGTGTTCGCTCCGCCGACGCGGATCGCGCCGCTGTCCCACGCCGAGTAGTTGCCCGTGAAGTCGCAGTCGAGCACGACGAGTTGCGCGCCGCCGTTGCAGAAGACGGCGCCGCTCGCGTCCGCATCGAAGCCGTCCTGGAAGGTCAGATGCTCCAGACGCACGGCGTGCGGACCGCTGATGGTCAACACGCGAAAGGAGTCGAAACCCGACAGTCGCGTCGCCCCGCTCGCCAGGCTGCCGATCAGCGTCAGCGATTTCGAGAGCGTCAGGTGTTCCCCGTACGTGCCGGCCATGATCCGGAGCGTGTCGCCTGTCGTCGAACCGGCGATGCCCGCGGCGATCGTCAGGTAATCGCCGTTCCCGGCCGGATCCACGATGCGGACCCCTGCGCGGGAAGAGCGGCAACACACCGCAGCCAACACGCACACCAAGAGGATGGGATGCTTCATGATATTCTCCTCGTCGGCACATTTTCGATAAACGAACAAAATGGCGATCAGGACATGATCATATGTCAACTGCACGCTTGGAACAAGGCGTTTTCGCCCGCACGACCAGGCGATCGCCGCATCGCTTCGCTACATAAGTGACGGGCAGATTCACCCAATGCAGGGCATTCTTGATCCTGTAGGCGGCGGAGCCGGACTTCAAGTTCAGCTTCCAGGGCGGGATCAGGCTCGAGACCACCGCGACCTCGTCGAAGTGCCGCCGGAAGAAATACAACGCCGAGCGGTGCGTGAATTCGTGGAGGTGGTAGGGCTTGTCCGGCAGTCTCATGGTCCGGCCCAGGACCGGCAGCACCCGGATCGCCAGCCGGCTCGACAACAGATCGAACGACGACGGCAGCCGCACGACGAACACGCCGCCCGGCGCCAGCATGTCGATGACCTTGACGACGGCGGCCGCCGGGTCCTGCAGGTGTTCCAGCACGTCGCCGGCGTAGATCACATCCCATCGCTGCCGATGCGGCGAGAGGTCGAGATCCTCGAACCGCCCACCCTCCAGTGCTAGGCCGAACTTGTCCCGCGCCCGCGCCGCGGCTTCCGGTGAGATCTCGATGCCGCCGCACACCAGCCCCAGCGACTCGCCGGCGGCCAGGAGGTGCCCCATCGCCGCACCGATCTCGAAGAGGGAATGCGGGTGGGAGTGCGCCGCCAGGACCTCGCGCTCGAGGAACCGCACCGCCGCCGCGATGCCGGTGTCGGCGGCCGATTCGTAGTCGGTGCCGAGCCTATCGAGGCCGTGCAGCCCCGAAGCGAAGTATTCCTCGGTGTAGAAGGCCGCGATCTCGGCGGATGTCGGTTGCGGGTCCAGGGAGATCATGCCACAACGCGGGCAGTGGCAGAGGACGAAGCGCCGCGCCTCCCACTCGTAATGGAACGGCAGCGGCGACGACGCCTGGCCGTCGCAACCGACGCACTTCACGCCGTCCCCCTGCGGATCCCCTCCACCTCGTCCCGCGACAGGTGCCGGTACCGGCCCGGCTTCAGCCCGCCCAGCAGCACCGGCCCCACCCTCACGCGGTGGACGCCCTGCAGGTCCAGGCGCAGGACGGTGCAGAGGCTGCGCAGCTGGCGGACCTTGCCGCCGCGCAGCGCGATGCGGATGGTGGAGGTGTTGTCATCGCGGCTCTCCAGGGCCACCAGCTCGGGCTTGAGCAGGCCCAGCTTCGGAGCCGTCACCCCGGCGCCGATCACGTCGATCAGGGCGTCGGTGACCGGGCCGGCGACCTTGATCAGGTACTCCTTCTCCAGCTCGTCGCTGCCGGCGGCGTCCGCGTTCCAGGCGCTGTCGTTGGAGACCAGCAGCAGCCCGCTGGTGCCGACGTCGAGGCGGCCGGCGGCCCGCAGCCCGGGCGTGTCGCGGGGCAGCAGCTCGGCGACCAGGCGGATGCGGCGGCCGATGATCGGCGCGACGGCGATGTCCTCGGGCTTGTGCAGCGCCAGGTAGGTGCGAATGACGTCGATGAGCTGGTGGTCGTCGATGGCGATCATCGACTCGGGCGTGACGGTGGCGCCGGGGTCCAGCTCGCGGCGCCCGTCGACGGTGACCCGGCCGCTGCGGACCATCTCCTCGGCCTGGCGCCGCGTGGCGTAGCCCACCTTGGCGATGGTGCGCGCCAGCCCGCGGCGGGGCGCATCGCCGTGCAGGCCGCCCTCCGCGCCGCCGGTCTCGTCCCCGTATCCCTTCTCATCCGCCACGGCGGTCGCCCCCGTCCCCCACCCAGGCCACGGCGCGCACCGGCGACGCCTCGGCGCCGGCCAGCCGCAGCGGCAGGGCGGCGAAACGGAACGGGCTCGCGGGCAGACGGTCCAGCGCCGCCAGGTTCTCGATGTTGATCAGGCCGGCTGCGGCCAGGATGAGGTGCGCCGTCTCGACGCCGAAGGGGTCGATGCTCGGGCTGTCCAGCCCCACGCCCTTGAGCCCGGCCTCGGCCAGCAGCAGCGCCGTGCCCTCGGTCAGCCAGGGCCAGTCCCGGTAGTACTGCGGCGCGCCCCAGTGGCGGGCCCAGCCGGTGCGCAGCAGCACGAAGTCCGTCGCCGCAAGGTCGACTCCGGCCAGGACCTCGGGCGGGATGGCGCCCTCGGGCGCGTCGAGCGCCACGGCCGTCCCCTCGCACCGCCCGACCGGGAAGTCCTCGAGCGCCGGCTCGCCGGCGCGGAAGTGCAGCGGCAGGTCGATGTGGGTGCCGGCGTGGCAGCCGCTCGTGAAGGCCGAGGACTGGTGGCGACCCTCGCCGTGCGCGCTGAGGCGGCTGATGACGGGCGTCGTCTCGTCGCCGGGGTAGACCGCCATGCCGGTCGCCAGCGGGTGGCTGAGGTCGATCAGGGTCATCGGGCGTCTCCTCGTCGGGCGGTACAGGTCGGAGAACTGTGGCACAATCGTCGCGAAATGGCCAGCCCCGCGGCCGCCGGTCACCAGGCCGAGCTGCCCGACCAGACCCCCGTCTCCCGCCTCAGGACCGCCACCTCGAAGGCGGAGCCGAAGGCGAGGGACTCGGCCTGGTCCAGCCGCTCCTCCAACCTGGCCACGGCGCCGGCCACGGCCGTTACCGCCACGAACGCCCGCTGCTGCAGGTCGGCGGGCCCGACCTGGGCGGCGGCGAATTCCAGGCGGCGCAGGCGGTCGAGCAGCGAATGCAGCTCCTGCCGACGCTCCTTGAGCGAGGTGGCGTGGGGCAGCCGCAGGTCCAGCACCAGCAGGCCGGTGTTCACGCGGATGTCGTCCATGTGGGGTCTCCTCGGGATCGTGCGGAGGGCCCCAGGCTACAGCCCGGGGCCCTCCCTCGTCGATCCCTGACTCGGCTGTCGCGTTACCGGGCCAGGATCATCTTGTGGGTCGCCGTCCGGCCGCCCGACTGCAGGCGGGCCAGGTAGGCGCCCGAGGCCATCTCGCGGCCCGCGTCGTCACGGCCGTCCCAGACCAGGGCCCGCACGCCGACGGGCAGGTCGCCCGCGAACAGGGTGCGGACCACGCGGCCCTGCAGGTCCAGCACGTCGACCGTCGCGCGGCCGGCCGTCGCCAGGCTGAAGGAGACCGTGGTCATGGGGTTGAACGGGTTGGGCACGTTGCCGTCCAGGCGGAAGATGCGCGGGGCGTCGCCGGCACCCGTGTTCGGGTCGAACACCGTCAGCACGACGGGCACCACGTCCGGCGACGAGGCGGCGTTGCTGGTGATCACGAGGTAGGCGTCGTAGACGCCGTCGGCCAGACCCGTGGTGTCGAACAGCAGGTTCAGCTGCTCGGTCCCGTTCTGGACGAGCGAGCCGGTCTCCGGCATCACCGTCAGCCAGGGCACCGTCTCGTAGATCCAGAACGGCGCGTCGCTGACGTCGCTGTACAGGTCGTCGAGGCTGCTGACGCGGATCAGGGCGTTCCGGGAGTCGGGACCGACGATGGTGACCATCTCGCTGCCGTCGTTGGGCGTGCCGGCCGAGAGGACATCCCAGACGCCACCGCCGTCGCGGCTGATCTCGAGCTTGACCTCGGTCATCACCGTCGCGGCCCAGGTGATGGTGGCGCTGTCGCCGATGTGCAGGATCTCGCCGCCGTTCGGCGACAGGACCGAGACCTCGGGCGTCGGCACGCCGCAGCAGTCGACGTCGGCCCAGATCAGCCAGTCGCCGGCGAAGCCGTAACCGCTGACCACGTCGACGTAGCCGGAGCCCCAGTCGTTGTAGTTCACGCAGGCCTGGGGCGTGGCGTCGATGACGATCCCGACCGGGCCGTTGGCGTCCAGGAACTCGAACAACAGGAAGTACGAACCCGACATGTCCTGACATGCGAAGTCGCAGGCCACTTCGACGTCGTAGTAACCGTTGGCGGCGATGCCGGAGATGGACATCACGCCGCTGCTGGCCAGGATGGCGCCGGGGGTCGTGCAGTCCGCGCCCGCCGCGGCCAGGTGCACCTGGACCTGAGGCGTGGAGGTCGTCTCCAGGTAGAGCATCATGTGGACGGCCCGCACGTTGAAACCGGGGTTGCAGGCGCAGGCGTAGTCGGCAGGATCGATGCGGGTGGCGTAGGTCTCGAGACCGTACCACCAGCTGCCGTAGTAGCCCTGGATGCCCGCCGTGTCGTCGTTGCCCAGGACGCAGTCGCCCGCGTAGCGCGGGGCGCTGATCAGCTCGGCCCGGCTCAGCTCGGGGAGGCTGCGGCCCGCGGCGGCGCCGACGCGGATCGGCCGCGCCGACTTGAGCACCGGCGCCTGGTTCATGACGTGGACCATGTAGTCCAGGACGGAACCGGCCAGGCCCACGTTCGTGAGCTGGACGGCGTCGGCGTCCAGGACGTCGGGGGCGAGGGTGATCGCGACGTTCGCGGGGCTGGCCTGCAGCGCCGCTGCGGGCAGCAGCTTGCTGACCGTGAGGCTCCAGGCCACGTTGTCGGTGGAGACGTCGGTGTTGGAGATGACCAGGCCGACCGAGGCGATCTGGGCCAGAGGCACGCTCAGCAGGTAGTCCGCCGACTGGTTCATGGGGTTCAGGGGGATGGTCTCGAGCACGCCGGAGCCGTCGTTCTTCTTGATCACGGCGACGAGACCGAATTCGACCAGGTTCCCGCCGTCGAACTGGACGCGCAGCTGCCCGGCCTCGCCGGCCGTGAAGCCGGTGAAGTGGAACGGCTTGGCCGACAGGTGGGTGATCGTGCCGGAGGCGACGTACGGGTAGGCGCTGCCGGCGGTGGCCACGCTGTTGGGGAACGAGGCCGCCTCGCTGTAGCCGATGCCGGGAAGGGCCTTGACCCGCGTCGCGTAGTTCCAGGCCGCGTACTTGGCGAAGAACGCGCCCTGCGACGAGCCGTTCATCGACAGGATGGCGCCGTAGGAGTCCATCACGGACTGGGACGTGTTCAGGGCGCGCCAGGCCCAGAAGTCGACGATGATCTGGTTGCCCCAGGTCTCGCTCATCACGGTCTGCCAGATGCAGTCCTCGTAGGAGCCGGTGCCGCCGGTGTCCAGCGGGCTGGTCGGGGCGGTGATGCCGCTGCCGGCCGGCAGGTAGTTGTAGAAGTCGTTCGTGGCGTCGTAGACGACGTCCTCGGCCCAGGTGGCGTCCAGCTCGACCCAGCCGCCCTCGGTCCACAGCGAGGTGGCGCGCTGCGAAGCGTGCTTGAACTCGTGGGCGCAGGTCACCTTCGCGGCGCCGAGCACGTCGCCGTCGGGGTCGTCGTTGGCCGGGAAGCCGACGAAGTTGTTCTCCAGGACGATGCGCGTGCGCGTGCCGGACACCACGGCGGTGTAGCCGTAGGCCGACATGTTCTCGAAGCTGACCTCGTAGTAGGGGGCCAGCGGCGGCGCCGTGAAGCCGAGGGTGGTGATCTCGGTGGTCCAGGACGTGTCCATGTAGGTCGCGCAGCGCTCGACGTAGTCGGGGATCCCGTTGGCCGGGGTCGTGTCGGTCGCCGGCACGGCGTTGGTGCCGGTCGTGAGGTACGTGAAGCGGAAGCGGCCCGAGGGGCTGATGTAGGTGGCCTTGTCGGCGGCCGGCTGCTCCAGCATGGCGTCGATGGCCGTGACGGCGCCCGCGGACATCCGGTCGCGCAGGCCCTCGAACTCGACGATCAGCGGCGTGGCGCACTTGACCGGGCCCGCGGACTCGGGCCGGTAGTCCGCCGGCAGCTTCTCCTGGTCGAAGACGTAGAAGAACTTGTAGAGCAGGGCCTGCTCGGCGTCGAGCGCGCCGGCCTCGAGGGCGGCGTCGATGCGGGCGAACTGCGGCGTGCCGCCGCCCGCCTGCGCCGCACCGGCCAGGGCAAAGAGCAGACCGCCGCACAGGGCGATGAGCGTGAGCTTCCGGGACATGGCTGCCTCCTGACAGGGGTGCAAGGGCGCCCGGTCCCGGGGGTGCGCGCGGCGCGCCCGCCGGGACCGGGTCCCTTCAGGGATCGATATCGGGATCAGGATACACTCAATATGATCCCGAAATCGTCACGATCCGGCAATTAACGGAAAATCAACAAGTTCAAGCGCCCGCCGCGCTCGCGTCCAACAGCTCCGACAGCAGCTCGTGGGCCCGGCGCAGGTGCGGCACGACGATCGACCCGCCCACGATCAGGCCCACGTCGAAGATCTCCAGGATCTCGGCCTTGCTGACGCCCAGCTCGACGCAGCGAATCGTGTGGTAGGCGATGCAGTCGTCGCAGCGCAGCACCAGCGAGGCGCTCAGACCCAGCATCTCCTTGGTGCGCGCGCTCAGCGCGCCATCCTCGTAGCAGCGGGTGTCGAGATTGAAGAAACGCTTCGTGGTCAGGGTGCCCTCGTCGAGGATCTGCGCGTTCATGCGTTCGCGGTACTCGCGGAAGGCCTTCAGGCGTGCGGACACGGCCGTCTCCTCGGGATCGGGTGGGATGGGCGCCGGAGCGGGCACAGGTTCGCACGGGAACCCGCATCCGGCAAGCCG
>DYDD01000063.1:10038-13288 GCA_020718045.1 Fibrobacter sp.
AGCCGCCGGCCGAGCAGCGCCGAGCTGACCGCCGCCCCGACGAAGATCGCCGCCGCGACGGCGAACACCTCGCGGTAGCCGAGCAGTCGCAGCACCGCGAAGCCGATCAGCGGCCCGATCAGGCCGCGCCCCCCCACCATCGCCACGTGGACGCCCTGGTAGTAGCCCCCCCGGCCCGGCGGCGCGAAGCTGATCGAGCCGACGTTCCAGGTGACGTTGACGCCGGCCATGGCCAGGGCGTAGACGCCGAAGGCCGCGTAGGCGACCAGGGCCGACGAGACCGACGGCAGCAGGGTCCCCGCGGCCAGCGTCAGGGGGTACAGGGCGAGCGCCGCGTAGCTCGCGCTCGACAACCGCACCGGGTGGTGGCGGTCCATGAGCTTGCCCATGAGCGGGCCCAGCAGCGCCACCCCGAGCGAGGCGATCAGCACGCGGGCGTGTGAGATCTGCTGGTAGCTGAGGTCCAGCTCCTCGGTGAAATACAGCGGGACGACGGGCATGAGCATCATGTAGGCGATGCCGTAGATCATGAAGTTGATCTCGAACCAGTAGAAGTCGCGGTCCGCGCGGAAGGTCGCCGCCGCTTCGTGGAAGGGCGAGGCGGCCGCAGCCGCGAGCCGACGGAGGCTCGGCCGTTCGCGCGCCCGGCGCGGCGTCGCGCACGAACAGGCTCTTGCGACGCCGGCGTCCCGGCCGCCCGCGGGCCGCGGCAGCCGGGACAGGATCAGCAGATGGACGAAGCCGGCCAGGCCGAGCAGCGGGTAGATCCAGCGGAAACTCATCGGGTCGCGGTCCAGCAGCGCGCCCAGCAGCAGGCTCATCGCCGCGGCGGTCAGGTGCTGGGCCAGAGCGCCGCGGCCGTAGGCCTCGCCGCGGCGGTCGGCGCGGATGTTCTCCTGCAGGATCCCGTTCTGGGCGGGGTAGACCAGCGAGGAGAAGAAGTAGACCACCGCAAGCAGGGCCGTGAACGCCAGCGGGCCCCGCACCAGGAGCATCAGCACCATGATCGCGCGGCCGCCGAGCCCGCCCCGCAGCAGCCAGCGCCGGCGCCCGCCGCGCTCGAGCATCCGTCCCCAGTAGATGGCCAGCACCATGCTGGCCGACTCCAGGACGACCGTGAAGGTCACCAGCCAGCCGGGCGCGAGCAGCGACTTCGCCAGCACGAACGGGAACAGGATGTAGCCCGACCACCACACGCCCTGGCAGATCATGCCCAGCAGGTAGCGGCGCATGGTCAGGCGTTCCAGGGCGATGGCGTCAAGGGTGTCGGAGCGGGCCGTCATGGCACCATCATGCGAGCCGGCGCGCCCCGGCGCCAGCCCACGTTCAGGCCCGCGGGAAGGCCCGCAGCAGGATCAGCACGATCATCACGGCCGACAGCATGACCTTGAGGGAGCCGGCCAGGGTCTTGCCGACGAAGGCGTGCCAGCCGATGCGCAGGCTGGGCTCGAGACGCCGCTCGCGCAGGTACTGGCCGGCCACCGCGCCGAGGAAGGAGCCGACGAACCCGCCGGCCAGGGCCCCGAGCACGGGCACCGCGGCGCCGCCGGCCAAGGCGCCGGCCAGCCCGCCCGCGAAGGCGCCCAGGATCCCGTGACGGGACGCCCCCTTGCGGGCGACGTAGAGCGTGCCCACGAGCGTCTCCACGGCCTCGCCCAGCAGGGCGAGGCCGAGCAGCAGCAGCAGGAAGGGCCAGGTGAGCGGCGCGAAGCCGGTGGCCAGGGCGTGCAGCAGCGCGAGACCGACGATGACGAAGTTGCCGCTCAGGCCCAGGACCGTGAGCAACGGCGCGGCGAGCAGAGCCAGGACCCAGAGCCCCAGCGGCAGCAGGCGCCCGACGTCGGCCGCGAGTTCCCTCCAGGCCGGCATCGGGCGCCCCTCCCTTCAGTCGTGCGCGTGGAAAAGCTTCTCGCCCGCCCGCACGGAGAACGGCAGGCGGTTCTCCGCCGGCGGGAGCGTGCAGTTGTACTTCTCCGGGTTGTAGTCGCAGAGCGGATTGTAGGCGAAGTTGAAATCCACCTCCACGGTGCCGTCCGCGGCGAGTTCGAGGTCGAGGTAGCGGCCGCCGCCGTAGGTCTCCTCGCCCGACGTCGCGTCGTAGAACGGCAGCCACAGGTAGTCGCCGTCCTTGGGGTCGGCCGGTCCCAGGACCGCGAGCGTGTGGTTCTTCCCCTCGTGCGCGAAGGTGACCTTGCCCTTGAGCACGTACGACACGGTGTTGCCCTTGCGCTTGGTCAGCTCGACGGTCCGGCCGCCGGTCACCGGCTCCAGGGGCAGCCGGTAGCGCAGGCCCTTCTCGGGATAGTAGTAGTTGAGCCCCTCGAAGCCGGGCAGGTCCTGCGCGCGCAGCGCGGTCTGCGTCGAATCCATGAAGGCTTCGTTCTTGTCGATGCGGAACTCGACCAGGCGGATCTCCCAGGCCTCCTGCTCCTGATCGTCCATGGCCAGCGGGCCGGGGGCCTCCGACACGCACCCCGCCGGTCCGACCGCGGCCAGGATCGTCAACGCGCCCAGCAACAGCATCGTCCTGCTCGTCATCCCCAGCTCTCCCATCGGTTCGCCCCGGCGGCGTTGCGCGGTTGCCCGCCGCCGGAACCCTCGTTAATGTTGCCAAGAGTGCCAATGTTGCCAAGAGTGGCCATGTGACCAAGGCGTGCCCCGGCCTGCGGGCACACAAGCGGCGCCGCTGCCGGCGGCGTCGCCGGGTCAGGATAGCACATCGCGCCGTCCGCGGCAGCACCGACCTCTCGTCGACGCGCAGGAGCGCCAGCACATGAACGCCGAACGCCCGACGCTCCCGATCCCGCAGACGGAACTGACGCTGTTCCTCGCCGCGGTGCTCGGCCGCCTGCCGGCGCTGGGCGCCTGGTGGCACGGCGCCGACTGGGAGCTGCTCGGGCGCGCCGCGGGCGTGGCCGGGAACGGCGAGGCGCCGGTCCGCTGGTTCAGCCAGGTCGCCTACTGGCGGCTCCTGGGCCCGTTGCTGGGCACGACGCCCGGCCCGTGGGCCGTGACACGCCTGCTGCTGCACGGGGCCGTGACGGTGCTGGTCCACCGCATCGCCCTGCGGGCAGGGGCCTCCCGCGCGGGCGCCTTCGCCGCAGGCCTGCTGGCGGCGATCACCCCCCTCGCCTTCGTCCCCCTCTACCAGGCCGCCGGCGTCCAGGACCTGCTCGGCGCGGCGCTGGCGCTGCTCTGCGCCGAACGGCTGCTCGCGGGGGGACCGCGCGCCGCAGCGACGGCCGCACTG
>DYDD01000064.1:0-1467 GCA_020718045.1 Fibrobacter sp.
CGTCGTAGCGCAGGGGCGGCGCCGGCGCGTGCCCGCATCCCGCGGCGAGGACCGCCGCCAGCGCCGCCGCGATGTACCAGCCGAACCGCATGACCGCTCCCTCGCCGTGCCGGACCCGTCCGGGACCAAGTCGCATTCCAGCCCAATCCGACGGCGAACGCAAGGACGCAACGCGACAGGCTCTTTACGGAGTCGGCGGGAAGAAGTTCACCGCCTACGGCCGCGGCTCCTTGACATCCGCGCCGGCATCCGGATAACTTGCGCGCGGGGCCCACGGACGGGCGCCCCGACCCCACACCCCCGACTCGCGAGGACCGACATGCCACGGATGGACGCCCGGACCGCCGCCCTGCTGATCGTCTCTTGCCTGCTCCCCACCGCCGCCGCCGCCCTGTCCGGCGCCTACTCCTCCGCCATCGTCATGGAGGAGCGCAGCGGCGAGATCCTGTTCGCCGAGAACGAGCACGCCCGCCTCGCCCCGGCCTCGATGGTCAAGATGATGACCGAGCTGGTGGTGCTCGAGCACGCTGCGCGCGGCGAGCTGACGCTCGACGACATGGTGACGGTGTCCGCGCGGGCCAGCCGCATCGGCGGTTCGCAGGTCTACCTGAAGGAGGGCGAGGTCTTCACGGTCCGCGACCTGCTGATGGCCCTGGCGATCCACTCGGGCAACGACGCCGGCGTGGCCCTGGCCGAACACGTCGCCGGCACCGACGACGCCTTCGTCGTGCTGATGAACGCCCGCGCCCGCGAGCTCGGCATGCGCGACACCGTGTTCCACAGCGTGCACGGCCTGCCGCCGGCCCGCGGCCAGTCGAGCGACCTCTCCTCGGCCCACGACATGGCCGTGCTGGGGCGCGAGATCTGCCGCCACCCGGAGTCGCTGTCCTGGGCCGTGATGGACCAGGTTCCCTTCCGCAACGGCCAGTTCCTGCTGCGCAACCCGAACCCCCTGGTCGGCAAGCTGCGCGGCCTGGAGGGCATCAAGACCGGCTACACCGTCGAGGCGGGCTTCTGCCTCACCGCGGCCGCCACCCAGAAGGGAGTGCGCCTGATCTCCGTGGTGATGGGAGCCAAGACCAACGCCGCTCGTGGCAGCGAGACCAGCCGCCTGCTGGCTCGCGGCTTCACGGAGTATTCGCCGGTGAAGCTCGTGCCCGCCGCCGGCGACTCCTGCCCCCGTCAGATCCCGGTCAAGGGCGGCAAGCTCAAGACCGCCGGGCTGGTCTTCACGCAGCCCCTGGAGGTCGGCGTCCGCAAGGCCCGGGCCGGCGACGTGACCCTGCGCTACGAGCTGCCGGACCGCATCGAGGCCCCCGCGGCCGCCGGCGCCGTGGTCGGCAAGGCCGTCGCCGAGCTGGACGGCGAGACGCTGGGCGAGGTGCCCATCGCCCTGTCCGCCGCCGTGGTCAAGGGGAGCTTCTGGGACCGGGTTTTCAAGCGCTGATCCCGGCCGGATCGAGACTT
>DYDD01000064.1:1483-13193 GCA_020718045.1 Fibrobacter sp.
TGTGCAACACTCCGCCCGCTTCGTCGTTCAAACATGGTTGTGCCGTCCCGTCGAATCCCCCGATCCGGATCCCCGAGGAGTGATCATGAGCATGCGTTCCTGGCCCCTGGCCGCCCTGATCCTGCTCGCGGCGGGGCTGGCCGCCGCCGCCGCCGACTTCGACGCGCAGGACATGCGCCTGCTGCGCAACCCCGACCTCCACGGCGGCACCATCGCGTTCGTCCAGGGCGGCGACCTGTGGACGGTGCCGACCGCGGGCGGCGAGGCCCGCCGGCTCACCTCCCACGTCGGCTTCGAGTCGCAGCCCAAGTTCTCCCCGGACGGGAAGTGGATCGCGTTCTCGGGCGACTACGACGGCAACCGGGACGTCTACGTGATCCCGGCCGCCGGCGGCGAGCCCCGGCGCCTGACCTGGCACCCGCTAGGGGACCGGGTCATCGATTGGCAGCCCGACGGCAAGGCGGTGCGCTTCCAGAGTTCGCGCACCAGCTTCACGATGCGCGAGCAGCAGCTCTGGACGGTGCCGCTCGCGGGCGGCCTGCCGCAGATGCTGCCCCTGCCCGAGGGCGGCTTGTCGAGCTGGTCGCCGGATGGCCGCCGCCTCGCCTACAACCGCATCACCTCGGAGGGCCGCACCTGGAAGCGCTACCAGGGCGGCATGGCCCAGGACATCTGGATCCACGATTTCGACCGGAACACCACGACCCGCATCACCGACTGGCCCGGCGCCGAGAACTACCCGATGTGGCGCGACGACACGATCTACTTCACCAGCGACCGCACCGGACGTCTCCAGATCTGGGCCTACGACACCGTCGGCGGCGGCTTCCGGCAGGTGACCGACCACCCCGAGTACGACGTCAAGGAACCGAGCCTCGGCGACGACGCCATCGTCTACGAGAACGGCGGCTGGCTGCACGTGCTGGATCTCGCGACCGGCAAGTCGCGCAAGGTGACCGTGGCCGTGCGCGACGACTTCTTCCGCACGCGGCCGGCCTTCGTGGAGGCGTCGGGCCGCATCACCGGCTCCGGCCTCGGACCCGACGCGCAGCGGGCGGTCTTCTCGGCCCGCGGCGAGATCTTCACCGTCCCGGCCGAGAAGGGCGACGTGCGCAACCTCACCGGCACCCCCGCGGTGAACGAGATCCTGCCCGCCTGGTCGCCGGACGGCAAGTGGATCGCCTACTTCGGCGACGCCGGCGGCGAGTACGAGCTGACCCTGCGCCGCGGCGACGGCAGCGGCGAGGAACGGCGGCTGACCTCGGGCAGCGGCACCTACTACGTCGGGCTGGACTGGTCGCCCGACAGCCGCAAGCTCCTGACCTACGACGCCGCCATGATGCTGCGCTGGGTCGACGCCGACAGCGGCGAACAGCACGACATCGGCCGCAGCCCCACCGAGCGCAGCTTCGACGCGCAGTGGAGCCCGGACAGCCGCTGGGTGGCCTTCGCCGAGTCCGAGGACAACGACTTCTCCTCGATCTTCCTCTTCGACACCGGGAAGGGCACGCGCAGCCGCGTCACCACCTCGATGACCGACGACACGTCGCCCACGTTCTCCCCCGACGGGAAGTACCTGTACTTCGCCTCGGAGCGCAGCTTCCAGCCCCGCTTCGGTCCCTACGACCAGGTCCCCCACTGGAACGAGACCACCGGCCTGTACCTGACGACCCTGCAGGCCGACGCACCGCACCCCTTCCCGCCCGAGAGCGACGAGGTCGCCGTCGAGGGCGAAAAGGACGGAAAGGACGGGGCCGACGACGCCGAGAAGGACGATGGCGACAAGAAGGACGACGAAGAGAAGGACGATGAAGAGAAGGACGATGAAGTGGCGAAGGTCGAACCCACGGTCGTCGACCTCGAGGGCCTCGGCAGCCGCATCGTCGCCCTGGACGTGCCGCCCGGCAACTACCGGAACCTGGCCGCAGCCGAAGGCAAGCTGTTCTACCTGAAGGCCGGGCCGGACGGCGACGACAACCAGATCATGGTCTTCGACCTCGAGAAGCGCGAGGCCGAGACCGTGCTGGCCAAGGCCGACGGCTTCGAGCTGGACGCCAAGGGCGCGAAACTCCTCTACCGGGAGGGCAAGACCTACGGCATCGTCGACGCGGCCGCCGACCAGAAGCCGGCCGAGAAACCGCTGCGCGTCGCGGAGATGAAGGCCCGCAGCGACCCCCGCGCCGAGTGGCGGCAGATGTTCCACGACGCCTGGCGTCTGGAGAGCGATTTCTTCTACGACCCGGGCATGCACGGCATCGACTGGGACCGCATGCACGAGCGCTACGGCCAGCTGGTCCCCTACGTGACCGACCGGCGCGACCTGGACTACATCCTGGGCGAGCTGATCGGCGAGCTGGGCGCCGGCCACGCCTACGTCAACGGCAGCGACGAGGCTCCGAAGGCCAAGCCGGTGGGCGTCGGCCTGCTGGGCGCCGACCTCCGGCTCGACGCCGCGTCGGGCCGCTACCGGCTGGCGAGCATCCTGACCGAGCGCGACTGGAACGAGGACCAGCGCACGCCCCTGTTCGGCCCGGGCATCGACGTGCGCGAGGGCGATTACCTGCTGGCGGTCGACGGCAAGCCGCTGCAGGCCCCGACGAACCCCTACTCCCTGTTCGAGAACAAGGTGGACGTGCGCACGGTGCTGACGGTGGCCGACAAGCCCGATGGCGAGCCGCGCGAGGTCGCCGTCCTGCCGATCGCCTCGGAGACCGAGTTGCGCTACGTGCGCTGGGTCGAGGGCAATCGCCGCAAGGTGGCCGAGCTGTCGGGGGGCAAGGTCGGCTACCTGCACCTGCCCAACACCGCGGTCGACGGCGTGCAGGCCTTCGCCCAGGCCTACTACCCGCAGGTGCGCCTGGAAGGCCTGATCATCGACGAGCGCTTCAACAGCGGCGGTTTCGTCCCCGACTTCCTGCTGAACATCCTGGGCCAGGACTTCCTGAATCTCTGGAAGCCCCGCTACGGCCAGGACTGGCGCACGCCGGGCACGGCCTTCCACGGGCCGCTGGTCATGGTCAGCAACTCGCACGCCGGCTCGGGCGGCGACGCCCTGCCCTACTACTTCAAGATGTACGGGCTGGGCAAGGTCGTGGGCACCCGCACCTGGGGCGGCCTGATCGGCATCAGCAGCCGGATCCCGTTGATGGACGGCGGGCAGGTGACCTTCCCCGAGTTCGGCCTGTTCAACCTCGAGGGCGAGTGGGATGTCGAGAACCACGGCGTCGACCCCGACATCGTGGTCGAGAACCTGCCCGAGGACATGAACCGCGGGCGCGACCCGCAGCTCGAACGGGCGGTGCAGGAGGCGCTGGCGGCGATGAAGGATCGGCCGGCGCTGCCGGAGGCTCCCGCCTTTCCGCGGGGTCGGTAGCCGCCCTCCCGTCCACGGACGCCCTCCGGTCGCCCCGTGCGGCCGGAGGGTTCTTCGTTCCTGCCGGCCGGGGCGATTCGGGCCAGGCCGTGGCCAGATCCTTGGCGGTGGGGCTCCGGGGACGCCGATCCCGCCACGAGCCGATGATCGTATCATAATATTATTTAACGTGTTACACGCTCAGCGCGATAGAGGCCCGGCCACGGGCGTGGCCGGGGACTTGCTCTCCGGGATCCGTTAGGATTCGCTAGAGCATCCCGATCCCGGAGGCAGAGATGACCGGCCTGCACGCCAATCGCGTCTCGATCGTCATTCCCGTGTTCAACAAGCGCGAGCTGACCGAGGCCTGCCTCGACGCGCTGCGACGCCACGCGCCGGCGGGAGTCGAGATCGTCGTGGTGGACAACGGCTCGACCGACGGTTCGGCGGCGTGGCTGCGGAACCTGCACGAGCGCGGCGAGATCCGCGCCGTGCTGAACCCGGAGAACCTGGGCTTCGCCCGGGCCAGCAACCAGGGCGCGGCCGCCGCCGGCGGCGACCTGCTGCTGTTCCTGAACAACGACACCGAGGTCACCGAGGGCTGGCTCGAGCCCCTGGTCTGGACCCTCGACCACGATCCCTACGTCGGCGCGGTCGGCTCGAAGCTGCTGTTCCCCGACGGCACCGTCCAGCACGCCGGCGTCGCGCTGGTGCAGGGCGACACGCCCGCCGGCCCGCTGCTGGGCGGCCAGCACCTCGCCTACGGCAAGCCCGCCGACTCACCGGCCGCCGACAAGGCCATGATCGTGCGCTGCCTGACCGCGGCCTGCCTGCTGGTGCGCCGCGAGGCCTTCGAGGCCGCCGGCGGCTTCGACGAGGCCTACTGGAACGGCAACGAGGACGTCGACTTCTGCCTGAAGCTGGAGGAGGCCGGCTGGCGGCTGGTCTACCGGCCCGAGAGCGTGGTCGTGCACCACGAGTCGCAGAGCGGCCCCGAACGCTTCTCGAAGCTGGACCGGAACATCGCGCTGCTGAACGCGCGCTGGCGCGACCGGATCACCCCCGACTACTACCGCGACCTCGACTGGAAGGCGGTGGCGGCCCCTGATTTCCGGCTGCGCCAGTACGCGCCGCCGCGCCTGCGCTTCGAGCGCGACGTCCGCAAGCCCGTGGACGCGCAGACCGCTTCGGTGATCGTGCTCTGCCACAACGCGCTGGAGTACACGCAGAAGTGCGCCGCCTCGCTGCTGGCCCACACCGACCCGCGCCACGAGCTCGTCTTCGTCGACAACGGCAGCACCGACGGCACCGGCGACTGGCTGCGCGAGCTGACCGCGCGCCAGGAGCGCTGCCACGCCGTCTACAGCCAGGAGAACCTGGGCTACGCCGCCGGCAACAACCTGGGCCTGGCCCACGCCCGCGGCGACCACCTGGTGCTGCTCAACAGCGACGTCGTGGTGACCCCGGACTGGCTCGAGCGGCTGATCGCCGCCGCGCAGCACCCCCAGGCCGGCGTCGTCGGCCCGGTCACCAACAGCATCACCGGCCCGCAGAAGCTGGCGCAGGTGGGCTACGACCAGGATTCGCTGCGGGACCTGGACTTCTTCGCCCGGATGCACGGCGACTCCTGCCGCGGGCAGGACGAGCCGGCGCTGTGGGTCGTGGGCTTCTGCATGCTGATCAAGCGCGACCTGCTGGCGCGCATCGGCGGCCTGGACGAGCGCTTCGGGCGCGGCAACTTCGAGGACACCGACTTCTGCCTGCGCGCCTTCCTGGCCGGCTACCAGTGCCTGATCGCCCGCGACTGCTTCGTGCACCACTTCGGCAGCCGCAGCTTCGCCGCCGCGAAGGTCGACTACCGCGCCTCCCTGGAAGAGAACTGGAGCGTGTTCAAGCGGAAGTGGCGGATCCCGCAGGCGGTGGGCTACGAGCAGAAGTTCGACCTCGAGAGCATCGTCGTGGCGGGCTTCCACCCCGTGCTGCACTTCGAGCCGCTGCCGCGCGCCCGCGGCGTGGCGCCGATCGAGCCCACGCCCCACGACCTCGCCCGCCGCCTGCGCGAGGGCGAGTCGATGTTCCGCGACGGCCGCGCCGACGAAGCCGAAGCCGTCTTCCGGCACGTGCTGCAATGGCGCGCCGACGAGCCCGCGGCCGCCAACGGCCTGGCCTGCGCGCTGTGGGAGCAGGGGCGCGTCGACGAGGCCGCCGCCGTGCTCGAGGCGACGCTGCGCCTCGACCCGCAGAACGAGGACGCGCGGTGGAACCTGGAGGAGATCCGCAAGGCGGTCACGGAGACGCAGTCCGTCACGACACCTGCCTGATCCCGTCGCAGGAATCGACCCTGATCCGGCGCGATGCCGGGCCGTCGAACCATCCCCCCCGTCGGGGACACGGATCTCGGCTCGACGGCCCGATTGCGATTGTTGAACCTATCGTCCTGATCCGGCGCTATACTCGAACCGGAAAATACCGCCGGCCAGCGCAAGCATCGGTCGCCTCCGACACCACGCCGTGCACCCGCCGCCAACTCCGAGGGGGATGCCATGCACTGGATGAAGTGGGCGTTGTTCATCGGCGCGCTCGCAGCCGCCCTGATTGCCGCCGGAACGGCCGAGCCGGTTCGCGCTGCCGGCACGAGCCGTGCCAGCGTCGGCACGAATGGCGAACAAACCGCGTACAGCAACAGCTACGCGCCCATGGTCAGCGCCACGGGGCGCTACGTGATCTTCGAGACGGTGGCCCAAAACTTTTATCCGGGCTGGAATGGGCGACAGCAAGTCTACCTGCGCGACCGGGAGGCGCCGCTCACCGAGTGCGTCAGCGTCTCCTCGAGCGAAACACCCGGGAATTACGACAGCCTGCACGGATCGGTGAGCGCGGACGGCCGCTTCGTCGTCTTCCAGTCGTCGGCCACGAATCTCGTGACGCCGTCCACGACCTTCTCCCGCTTCCACGTCTTCCTGCGCGACCGGCAGAACGGCACGACACTCCTGATCAGCGCCGCCGCGGGGGGCGCCGAAGGCAACTGGCACAGCAAGGCGCCCGTCATCTCTGCCGACGGCCGCTACATCGCCTTCGTCACCGGGGCGACCAACCTCACGGAGCCGCCTGTCGGCAGCTACGAGCAGATCGTGCGCTGCGACCGTCTCACCGGGGAGATCGTCCTGGTGAGCCTGCACGACGTCACCGGCACGCTGGCGGGTTCCCACTGCGCGCACCCCGCCATCAGCGACGACGGCAACCGCATCGTCTTCCAGACCTACGCCGGCCTCGAACCCCGCGACCAGACCGGCAACCAGGACATCTACCTGCGCGATGTCGCGGCCGCGACCACACGGCTAGCGAGCGTGGGCTGGAACGGCAACGAGAGCGGCAATCTCCACAGCTACGATCCGGCCATCAGCGGCGACGGATCCCACGCCGCCTTCGAGTCGATGGCCACCAACCTCATCGCGGACGGACTCGGGGGTCAGGGCCAAGTCTACCTGCGGGATATGGAGGCCGCCTTCACGCGGCGCATCAGCGAGAACGCCGCCGGCCAACTGGGCAACGGCTACTCCTCGTATCCCTCCATCAACGGCGACGGCGGCGCCGTCGCCTTCCAGTCCGACGCGAACAATCTCGTGGCGGGCGACATCAACGGCTGCTCGGACATCTTCGTCTACCGGGCGGGCGAGCCGCCGTGCATCGAGCGGGTGTCGCTGCGCGACCGGTCCGTGGTGGGCGAGGGCGAACCGCCAGACGGCAACGGCCGGAGCTGGCATCCCGCCATCGACGCGGGCGGCCAGCTCACGGCCTTCGAATCCTGGTCCAGCGACCTGGTCGCGGACGACACCAACGGCGTGGCCGACATCTTCGTGCGCGAGAGCGATCCGCTGGCCGTGGGTCCGCTGCAGCCGAACGTGCTGGCCCTCGCGGCCTGGCCGAATCCCCTGCGGTGCGAGGCCGGCGTGGAGCTGAGCTTCGCCCTGCCGGCGGCGACCGGTATTCGGGCCGAGGTCTTCGATGCGGCCGGGCACCGGCTGCGCTTGCTGGCGGCGGGTCCGCGGGGAGCGGGACCGGGCGCGTTGCGCTGGGACGCACGCGATGCCGAGGGCCGATCCGCGCCGGCGGGCGTGTATCTCGTCCGCCTGCAGGCAGGCGCTCAAGTCGCGCTGCGCAAGCTGGTGCTGATGCAGTAACGGCTATCCGGGGCTTCGGCTCGCGAACGGGCGTTGGGAAACGCGCCGCCTGGAATCCCGCGCTCTAAAAGTCCGCGCTCTTGGGCGCCCGCGGGAACGGGATGACGTCGCGGATGTTGGCCACGCCCGTGGCGTACATCACCGCGCGCTCGAAACCCAGGCCGAAGCCGGCGTGCGGCACGGTGCCGTAGCGGCGCAGGTCCCGGTACCACCAGTAGGGCGCGGGGTCGAGGCCCATCGCCTTCAAGCGGGCGTCGAGCACGTCGAGGCGCTCCTCGCGCTGACTGCCGCCGACGATCTCGCCGATGCCGGGCGCCAGCACGTCCATCGCGGCCACGGTGCGGCCGTCGTCGTTCAGGCGCATGTAGAAGGCCTTGATGTCCTTCGGGTAGTCCGTCACCACGACCGGACGTCTGCAGTGGACATCGGTGAGGTAGCGCTCGTGCTCGGACTGCAGGTCCATCCCCCAGGACACCGGGTACTCGAACGAGGACTTCGCCTTCTCCAGGACCGCGACGGCCTCGGTGTAGGTCAGGCGGTCGAAGGACTTCTCGACGAAGGCCGCCAGGCGCGCCGCCACGCCCGGCTGGACGTGCTCGTCGAAGAAGGCCATGTCGTCGGGGTGCTCGTCCAGCACCGCCTGGAAGATGGTGCGCAGGTAGTCCTCGGCCAGGGAGGCGTCGGCGGCCAGGTCGGCGAAGGCCAGCTCCGGCTCGATCATCCAGAACTCCGACAGGTGGCGCGAGGTGTTCGAGTTCTCGGCGCGGAAGGTGGGCCCGAAGGTGTAGACCTTCGACAGGGCGCAGCAGTAGGTCTCCACGCTGAGCTGCCCCGACACGGTCAGGAACGACTCGCGGCCGAAGAAGTCCTGGGCGTGGTCGATCCTGCCGTCCGGCGTGCGCGGCAGGTTCGCCAGGTCGAGGGTCGAGACGCGGAACAGCTCGCCCGCCCCCTCTGCGTCGCTGGCCGTGATGATCGGCGTGTGGATCCAGTAGTAGCCGCGCCCGTGGAAGAAACGGTGCGTGGCCTGCGCCAGGCAGTTGCGCACGCGGGTCACGGCGCCGAAGGTGTTGGTGCGCGCGCGCAGGTGCGCGTTCTCGCGCAGGAACTCGAAGGTGTGGCGCTTGGGCTGCATGGGGTAGGTCTCGGGCTCGTCCACCCAGCCGACGACCGTCAACGCCGCGGCGCGGATCTCGACGCTCTGCCCCTGCCCCTGCGAGGCGACCAGCTCGCCACGCACCTCGACCGAGCAGCCGGTGGTCAGCCTCAGCACCTCGGCCTCGTAGTTGGCCAGGGCGGAAGGCGCCACGACCTGGATCGGGGCGAAGCAGGAGCCGTCGTGCACCTGCACGAAGCTCAGGCCGGCCTTGGAGTCGCGGCGGGAGCGCACCCAGCCCTGGACGGTGACGTCGGCGCCGGTGGGGACCTTCCCGGCGAGCAGTTCACGAATCATGGTGACGGACATGGCGTTCCCTCACGGTGGCGGTGACGCAGCACGGGCGATGCGGGACATGATGGCCGAAGCCGGCACAACGCGCAAGCTCCAGCCTGTCCGACCACCTCCCGAACGAGAACAGTGATCGTGCGGCCATCACGGCAAGCCAAGGCATGCCGACGCTGGTAAATCCGATGTCGAATCCCGGAAACAGCCCGGCCGAAAGCGTACCCGCCGGTCGACATCCTCCTCCACCTATGCACAGGCAGGCAGACTCGCCGCCGACCAATGATCCGACCGCCGTTCGATCTTCAGATGCGACCGCCGGGGACGGGTGCGGATAGCCTCGGGGATCCATGAGACGAATGAGCACAAGGAATCATCGAAGAGCTGGCGCTGCCTGTCGGTCAAGAAGCAGAACTCGGAATCGATGATCTTCACCTTGAACAGATTCAACAGGATCGCTCGCGGCAGCATCTCATCTCCTGGATTTCCGAACACCGTGCTCCTGCTTTCCCAGACGGCGATCGTGGGACGCCTCTTGAGGTTCATGGCCCGCGCCATCTCGGCCTGGGTCATGCCGAACATCGTCCGCAGATAGCGTAGGTGTTCCCCTCGCATCCCGGGAGGCGACAGCAGGATGGATAGGCCAAGCACCTGGGAGAGTTGCTGTTCGTTCCAGATCGAGGTCACGGTGTTCCGACAACCATCGCAACGAGTAATCGTGACTCCGCCGCCCAACAGCCTGATCCCGGAGATACCACTTCGTTCATAGAGATATTCCCTGGGATTCTCGACCTTGACGACGCTTGACCCGCATATCGGACAACGGTTTCTCGCAGCCATGTACTTCTCCCTCGGCATCATCGGAAAAGGGTGATGCAGACCGCATCCCGATTCCGCGCGATGCCAACGACGACGCGAACCCTCCCGAAATCGGGAATCCTCGCTTCTACCGTCACCCTGAAGTTCCTATTGTCCGCATCCCGTACAGGACCGCCAACGATCTTCCCGGCCCTCAGAACCAGCAGCAGAGGCAGGAACGAAAAGCCATGGAATCGCTGCCGGGCACGCTCCCAGAAGTGATCGGAACAGACGAGACCCAACTCGTTCCGGCAAACGCGGCCAAGGATCGCTTCGGCTTCCCTCAGGTCCACTGACTTCATCGGACAACCTCATGATAGCATAATGTACGCCAAACGTACACCGCCAATACCGGCCGATCCGGCAGTCGCCGAACGCACAACCCCGACCCGAAGAATCCGCAGGATTCGGTGACGGCCGATCTGGTCGTGGAGGAACAACTGATGTCCGGTCGTGCAAGGAAGGCGCCACGGGCCGCCAAGCGGCGACCCCGGGGTCAGGCGAAGCCCAGCGCCCGCCCGCCCTGGTAGACGAGCAGGGAGGCCAGGTAGGCGGCGGCGGTCAGGTAACCCAGCATGAACAGGGTCCAGCCCCAGCTGGCGGTCTCGCGGCGGGTGACCGCCAGCGTGCTCATGCACTGCATAGCGATCATGAAGAAGACGATGAGGCTCACCCCGGTCAACGGCGTCCAGACGGGGCGGCCGTCCGGCCTGCGGTCGCGCAGCATGGCTTCGCGCAGGGTGTCGGCGGCGGGGTCGCCCTCGCCGCCGACGCCGTAGACCACGCCCATCGTGCCCACGAAGACCTCGCGCGCGGCGAAGGCGCCGATCAGGCCGACGCCGATCTTCCAGTCGAAGCCCAGGGGCTCGATCACGGGTTCGAGCGCGCCGCCGATGCGCCCGGCGTAGCTTTGCCGCAGCTGCTCGGACTGGATCGCGGCCGCGTCGCCCCCCCGGGGCGGGACGGCGTCGGCGCGCGGGAACGACAGCAGCACCCACAGCACCACCGTCATCACCAGGATCACCGTGCCGGCGGTGGTCAGGAAAGCCCGCGAGCGCTCCCACATGACCATCAGGACGGTCTTGGGGTCGGGCATGCGGTAGGCCGGCAGCTCCAGCAGCAGCGGGCGCGGCCGGCCCTTGAAGACGGTGCGCCCCAGCAGCCCCACGGCCAGCAGCGCCAGCAGCGAGCTCAGCACGTAGATCCCCAGCAGCACCAGCGTGCCGGCGCTCAGGAAGCCGATCTTGTGCGCGGCGGGGAAGGTCAGGGCGATGACCAGGGTGTAGACCGGCAGGCGGGCCGAGCAGCTGATCAGGGGCACGGCCATGATCGTCAGGAAGCGGTCGCGCCGGTTGTCGATGGTGCGCGTGGCCATGATCGCGGGGATGGCGCAGGCGTAGCCGCTGAGCATCGGCACGAAGGCCTGGCCGTGCAGGCCGAGCCGGCGCATGACCCGGTCGATCAGGAAGGCCGCGCGCGCCAGGTAGCCGGTGCCCTCGAGGATGGAGATGAACAGGAACAGGAACAGGATCTGCGGCAGGAACACCAGCACGCCGCCCACGCCGGCGATCACGCCGTCCAGCAACAGGTCCCGCAGGATGCCGGCCGGCAGCACGCCGCGCAGCGCGCCGGCCAGGCCGCCGACGCCGTCCTCGATCAGGCCCATGAACGGCTCCGACCACGAGAACAGCGTCTGGAAGATCAGCCCCATGATCGACACGAAGACCGCCGTGCCCCACAGCGGGTGGGTGAGCACGGCGTCGATGCGCTCGGTCTGGTGGCTGCGCGGCGGGTTGCGGGTGATCAGGCGCGGGGCCAGCAGGTCGATCTTCGCGTAGCGGGCCGCCACCGCCTCGCGCGCGAGGTCGCGGCCGGCGG
>DYDD01000346.1 GCA_020718045.1 Fibrobacter sp.
CGACGATCCCCTGGCGGCGGCGGCCGCGGCCGACGTGCTCGTGGTCGCGCATCCCGACTTCCGCGCCGAGGCCGAGCGCTGGGCCGCCCACCGTGCCGCGCGCTCGCCCGAGCCCCTGGCGGTGGCCGTGCTCGACGTCCACGCGATCTACGACTGGTACGGCGGCGGCCTGAAGAACCCGCGCGCGATCAAGCGCCTGGTCTCGCGCGCCCTCGAGGCGGGCGGCCCGTGGGCCCTGCAGATCTTCGGCGACGGCAACGAGAACGCGCGCGCGTTGAGCGCGGACGACGCGGCCCGCGACTACGTGCCGGCGCCGATGTTCCGCTGGACCACGACCAACTACGAGAACGAGATGCTCCCGGCCGACGAGTGGTACGCCACGCCCGGGGCCGGTCCCGACTATCCCCGGGACACCGTCGCCCTGCCGGAACTGCTCGTGGGCAGGTTCCCCTGCAACTCCGTGGCCGAGGCCGCGACCCTGGTCGACAAGGTGATCGGCTTCGAAGCCGCCGCCGGGACCTGGAAGAAGCGCGCGGTCGCCGTGGCGGACGACGCCTGGTCGGACGGCTACGACGTCGGGCTCGACGACCTCGCCTACCAGAGCGGCGAGCAGGTCTTCGAGACCAGCCTGGAAGAGGGCGCCGTGCTCTGGGATTCCTTCGCCGACTCCCGCGACGGCTACCCCGGCGACCCCGCTTTCGAAGCGACGCGGGTCTACGCCGGCGACTGGCTCGACCTGCACGAACCCTTCCCCGGCGGCACGCGCTCGCGCCTCGCGTTCCGCGGCATCGCCGAGACCGAGGTCGTGCCCGTCCTGCTGGCGCGGCTCGGCGCCGGCGCCATGCTGGCCACCTACCAGGGGCACGCCAACGACCACCTGCTGGCCCACGAGCAGATCATCGAGGACGTGCCCGTGATCCAGTACCGCCAGGACGTGGCGAGCCTGGCGAACGCCGGCAAGCCC
The DNA here is from genome assembly GCA_020718045.1 of Fibrobacter sp. GTDB lineage: Bacteria > Krumholzibacteriota > Krumholzibacteriia > LZORAL124-64-63 > LZORAL124-64-63 > PNOJ01. Next base: position 965 of record DYDD01000346.1, read on the forward strand.
TTCGTCTTCGTCGGCTTGGGCTGCCACGTCTCGCGCTGGGCCCGCGACATCTCGCCGGAGTCGAACCCGACGTCGCGGCCCTCGCTCGGAGAGAAGTTCCTGCTGCGCCCCGGCGCCGGCGCCGTGGGCGTCTACGCCAGCCCCGGCTACGAGTACCGCGACCCCAACGCGGCGCTGGCGCGCCTGCAGGCCCTGGCGCTGTTGCAGACGCCGCCGACGGGACCGTCCGGCCGCACGCGTTGGGTCCTGGGCGAATGGCTGGCGTCCGCCGAGGCCTCGTTCCTGGCCGCGTCGCCCAACAGCTGGCAGTACCGGAGCGCGGTCGCGCAGTTCTGCCTGCTGGGCGACGCCCTGATGGTGCTGGATGCGGGCCCGCCGCGGCTCGACGTGCGCCTGGACTGGGAACTGCTGGAGGACGGCGCGGCGGTCAAGGCCCAGGACGCGGCCAACATCGTGGTGCTCGCCGTCAAGGCCTTCGACGAGGCGGGGGTCGACCGCCTCGAGGTGACCGGCGTCGAGGGCGCGACGGTGACCGCGACGCGGCCCGCGGGCGCGACCAGCGACCAGCGCACGGCCTTCGAGGTGCGCCTGCCGGTGCCCGCCCAGGACGCGACGGCGATCCTGCACGTCTACGACACCGCCGCCGCCCGCGACGACGACCCCCACGCCGCGTTCACCGTGCGGATGCCGGTGTCGGTCGTGCTGTACCTCGAGGGCGAGCTCTACGTGGTCGGCGAGACGCCCTTCCCCTCGCCGGGGCCGGGCGCGTTCACGGGCCGCGTCGTCACCGCCGCGTTCCTGCCCGAGGCGGCCGTGCTCGAGCTGCTGGGCCGCAATATCGCGCTCTCGGGCGTCACGCTCTCCCGCGTCGACGAGCACACCATCGACCTGGCGTTCACCGCGGCCGAGGACGGGGTCGGGCCGGCCGCGGTCGTGCTGCTGGTCGACGGCCGCGGCACCGAGATCCCCCTGGAAGAGGTCGAGACGGGGGATACCACCGGCATCGCCGACCTCATGGCGTTCCCGAACCCGGCGGGAGAGCGGACCCGCTTCGTGTTCGCCACCGACGCCGCCCCCGGTCCGGGCAGCATCCTGGTCTACACCGTCGCCGGCCGGCTCGCGGCGCGCCTGCCGGTGGGCGCGGGCGACTTCGTCGGCGGCGGACGGGTGATCGTGCCCTGGGACGCGCGCGACGGGCGGGGCGACCGGCTCGCCAACGGCGTCTACCTCTACCGGGTCGAGCTGTCCACGGGCACGGGCGTCGTGGCCAGCGACATGCAGCGACTGGTCCTGATGCGGTGAGCGCGGGCCTGGGCAAGCGCACGTCCGGACGGGTGCGGATCATCGCGCTGCTGGTCGTCCTGTCCGTCGTCGCCGTCCTGGGCGGCGGCTGCGCCGGCCGTCGGCGCGGG
>DYDD01000347.1 GCA_020718045.1 Fibrobacter sp.
CCATCTCCAGGCGGCGGCAAGGGGTGCCGCAGTTTTAGACCGGCGCGGCAGGTGCCGCACTTTTGCTCCGGCGTTTACACCTTCGCCACCGACTGGGCCGGCGTCCAGCTGCACGTCCTCTTGGAGACCAACCACGACGCGGGCGGCGCCGCCAGCGACCCCTTCGTCATGCCCGTCAACTACGGCCACGAGCTGCGGCCCGACTACGCCCTGACCTCGAAGTACTCCGCCAACGATTACGGCGACTTCCGCAAGGCGTCCGGCGCGGGCTGGCAGTTCTGGAGCACCGCGACGGCGACCTACGAGGACTCCCCCGGCGCCAACAACATCCAGGGCAGCTGGGTCGAGATCACGGCCGACGCGGTGCGCATCGCCATCCCGTTCGCGGCCCTCGGCGGCGCGCCCGATTCGCTGCGCTGCGAGGTCTACGCCACGCAGGAGGACGGCGGCCAGAAGCGCTCGGCCTTCGACTCGGTCCCGCCCGACGCCACCCTCGACCTGGACTTCGACTACCTCGACCCCCAGGCGGGCGACTGGGAGGCGACGGTGCTGCCGACCACCCTCTCCGCCTGGGGCCGCACCTACCGGGTGAAGACCGACTTCCCCACGCCGCCGACGGTGACCGAGGCCGCCGCCGCGCCCGCCGAGCTGGCAGCCGGCTCCCCCTACGTGCTGACCGCCCGGGTGCAGGACGCCGGCGACGGCGTCGGCGACGTGCTGGCCGACCTGTCGGCGACGGCGGGCGCCGCTCTGGCGCGCATGCACGACGACGGCGAGACCGCCCACGGCGACGCCTTCGCGGGCGACGGCGTCTACAGCCTGCGCGCGACCGTCCCCCCGGGCAGCCCGGGCGGCGAGCGGGAGCTGGCGGTGCTGGCCTACGACGCCGCCAACCGCGTGGCGACGCGCGCCGCGGCGCCGGTGCTGATCACCGCCCAGGTCGAGATCCTGCGCAGCACGCTCGACCCCGAGGGCGACGACCACGGCCCGAACCAGCCGGACCAGGCCCTCAAGTACTACACCTACCCGACCAACGCCGTCTTCGTGCCCGGCGCCTTCGACCTGCGCTCGTTGGACGTGTACGAGACCACGGCCGTGGTGGCCGGGCGGCCGGTCGCGATGCTGGCCTTCGAGATCGGCGTCGGGGACTTCCCCAATCCGGCCGATCCCGGCATGGCCGACTGGAACCCCTCCTACGGCGAGATGAACATCCAGAAGCTGGACCTGCTGATCGACAGCGCGCCGGGGGGCGCGACGACGGGCCTGCCCAACCGCCGCCTGGACCTGCAGCCCTGGAACGCCTGGGACTACGCCGTGATCATGGACGGCTGGTACAAGGCGCTGGTGCCCTCGCTGGGCCTGAACTCGCTGGACGCCTGGCGCGAGAACGCCCTGCGCAACGACGTCGACATGCAGTTCTCCGGGGACTTCGACCGCAACACCATCACCGCCCTGGTCTCCAAGGCGGCCCTGGGCAATCCCAGCGACGACGACGTGCGCAGCTGGAACATCGCCGTGCTGATGTCCAGCCACGACTTCGGCGGCGAGGAGGTCCTGGGCGGCGTGCGCTGGGTCAACGAGTCGCGCAGCGAGTGGAACTTCGGCGGCGGCCACTACACCGACCGTGACGCCAACGTCATGGACCTGCTGCTCTCCCCGGGCGCCGGCCGCCAGGCCGGCCTGCCCCAGGAGCAGATCCTGGACTACGACCGCCCCGAGGCGCTCGACCGCCTGAACCAGGGCCTGGCCGCCTGCTCCCTGGAGATCTCCGCCTTCGAGGACACCGGCCCGCCGGTGATCCGCATCGTCAAGGACTACGGCGAGGTCGTGCGCCGCACGCCGCTGCGCGACGCGCCGATCGCCTTCACCCTGGAGATCAGCGACGACTATGCCGTCGACCACGCCACCTTCCGCTACCGCCCGAGCAACGCCGCCGGCGCCTGGTCGGCGGAGTCGCCCATGGGCTACGTGGGCGAAGACCTGTGGAGCGTCGACATCCCCGCCGACTGGCTGGACGAGAACCTGGTCTTCTCCCCCGTCGACGGCACGCGCTACCTGGAGTTCCAGGTGGAGGCCGTCGACGCCAGCGCCGAGCACAAGACCACCGTCTCGCCGGTGACCACCATGCAGATCGAGCAGACGGCCGAGAGCCTGCACCTGTTCGCGCCGCTGGCCGCGGGCGAGGTGCGGCTGCGGCAGGTGGAGGGCTCGACGCTGGTGCTGGACGACGTCCTTCGCGGCCGGCTGGTCGAGTACTACCGCGACGGGACGGGTTCGACCCTCTCGGCCGACAGCCTGGCCAACGTGCTGGCGATCGGCTGGGAACTGCGCCGCGTCCCGGACGGCGTG
>DYDD01000065.1:0-519 GCA_020718045.1 Fibrobacter sp.
CGCCAGGCCCAGCTGCAGTTCCAGCGCGTGGCCCAGCGTGTGCCCGAGGTTCAGCGCCCGCCGCGGACCGGCCTCGCGGAAGTCGAGCGCGACCAGCCGGCCCTTCACCCGCACCGCGCCGTCGATCCACGCGGTCCAGGGCAGGTCCGCGATCCCAGGTACGGTGCGGTCAGCGCGGCCGCGGGCCAGCAGACCCGCGAGGTCGGGAGCCCGCGCTTCGAGGTCGCGGAACAGGGGCGCGTCGCCGACCACCGCGGCCTTGACCGTCTCGGCCAGGCCGCAGCGCCAATCGCGGCGCGCCTGCGTGCCGAGCAGACCCGTCTCGACCAGCACGTCCGTGGCGGGGTGGAAGGCGCCGACGGGGTTCTTCAGCGCTCCCAGGTCGACGGCGGTCTTGCCGCCCAGCCCGGCGTCCACCGCCGCCAGCAGCGTCGTGGGCGCGGCGAAGAACCCCACGCCGCGCTGCCAGGTCGCCGCCGCGAAACCGGCGAGGTCCAACACCGAGCCGCCGCCCACCCC
>DYDD01000065.1:559-13170 GCA_020718045.1 Fibrobacter sp.
CACTCCCAGACCCGCTCGAGGTTCGCCACCGTCTTGGCGGACTCGCCGCCGGCCACGACCAGCCGGGGCAGGGGAGCCCCATCCCCGTCCCGCAGCACCGCCGCCAGCCGTTCCGCGTGCAGCCGCGCTACCGCCCGGTCCACGACCGCCACGGCCGGCCGTCCCTTCAGCCGCTCCGGCAACGAAGCCAAGACCGCCGGCGCGCAGCAGTAGTCGGTCGTCACGCCCCCTAGCCGGTACCGTCTGTGCAACATGTTGTTGCGCAACGAAGAACCTCCGCGATGCGAGTGCCGAGCCCGATCCGCGCGCCAGGATACCAGATCGCCACGGTTCTGGCCTGAAGATTGTCCCTCGCCGAACGCCTTGATGCTGTTCGACTTGGACATGCAGTCGCCACGTTGACAGGGGTGTCTGGAGGCTTCCTGCGCCAGGAGGGCGCAGGAGGCCGCAAGTCAAGCGCGCCGGGCACACGAGGTGCCCGGCGCGCGTCCCCGGTCAACGTGGCGACTGCATGTCCAAGTCGCATCACATCAAGCGCTTGGCCAGGGACAATCTTCGAGCCAGAAGCATTTCATTTGACCCTCAACCGGCAAGCACTACCTTTGTTAACGGAACGATACAGCGGGGACCCGGCCGGCCCTCGCGTCCAGATCCGGTGCAAGGAGCGTGATGGATCATGGCAGCAGCGACCACTGAGATCCGCTGGCACGGCCGCGGCGGACAGGGGGCCAAGACGGCGGCGATCTTCCTGGCCGAGGCCGTCCTCGACCAGGGCAAGCACAGCCAGGGCTTCCCCGAGTACGGCCCCGAACGGCGAGGCGCCCCCGTGCGCGGGTTCACCCGCATCTCCGACGCCCCGATCCGCCTGCACTGCAGCATCGCCGAGCCCGACTACGTGATCGTGCTCGACCCCACGCTGCTGGACTCCAAGGCCGCGGGCGTGCCCGACGGCGCCAGCGACGACACGGTCTTCCTGATCAACACCGTCGAGACCCCCGCCAACATCCGCAAGCGGCTCGGCATCAAGGGCGGCAAGGTCCACACCGTGGACGCCTCGCTCATCGCCCAGGAATGCTTCGGGCGGCCGATCCCCAACATGCCGATGATCGGCGCGCTGGCCGCGGTGGCCGACGTGATCACCCTGGAGAACCTCGTCGCCTCGCTGGTGGTGCGCTTCAAGAAGAAGTTCAGCCAGGCCGTCATCGACGGGAACGTCACCGCCGTGGAGAGGGCCTACAAGGAGTTGGTGTCCGAATGAGCCTCATCCCGACATCCGACCTGAACGAGGGCGGCATCATCACCGAGGCCGGCAACGCCGCCGCCTTCAAGACGGGCGATTGGCGCTCGAACGTGCCGCAGTGGGTCCCCGAGAACTGCATCCATTGCATGTTCTGCTGGATCTACTGCCCGGATACGGCCGTGGCCATCGACAATACCGGCGAGAAGACCGTCATGACGGGCTTCGTCTTCGAGCACTGCAAGGGTTGCGGGATCTGTGCGCAGCACTGTCCGCCCGCGGCCAAGGGGAAAGCGGCCATCGTCATGGTCCGCGACGAGAAGTAGCCACGGAAAGGAGTGTCCCATGAAGCAGATCTACGTCGGGCTGACCGGGAACGAGGCCGTGGCGACCGCCTTCAAGCAGGCTCGTCCCCACGTGGCCCCCGCGTTCCCGATCACGCCCCAGACCGAGATGATGCACAAGTTCGCCGACTTCGTCGCCGACGGGGTCGTCGACACCGAGATGATCCTGGTCGAGAGCGAACACTCGGCCATGAGCGCGGCCATCGGCTCGGCCGCCACCGGCGCCCGCACCTTCACCGCCACCAGTTCGGCCGGCTTCGCCCTGATGTGGGAGGTCGTCTACATCGCCGCCTCGCTGCGGCTGCCGATCTGCATGCCGGTGGTCAACCGCGCGCTGTCCGGCAACATCAACATCCACAACGACCACTCCGACGCCATGGGCGGCCGCGACGCCGGCTGGATCCAGCTGTGGTGCGAGAACACCCAGGAGGCCTACGACCACGCCTTGATGTGCTGGCGCATCGCCGAGCACAAGGACGTGCGCCTGCCGGTGATGATCAACTACGACGGCTTCATCATCAGCCACACGTCCGAGTCGCTGCACATCCTGCCGGACGAGGACGCCTGGAAGTTCGTCGGACCCAAGGATCTCAAGACCGGGTACTCCCTGCTGGACATGGACCACCCGATCACGGTCGGACCGCTGGACCTCACCGACTACTACTTCGAGCACAAGGTCTCGCAGATCGAGGCGCTCAAGCGGGCGCCCAAGCACATCGCCGAGGTCTACAAGGAGTTCGGCCAGCTCACCGGCCGGCACTACTCGTTCTTCGAGGAGTACCGCACCGACGACGCCGACCTGGTCATCGTGGCGCTCGGCTCGACGGCCGGCACGGCCAAGGACGTCATCGACGCCCAGCGCGAGAAGGGCGTGAAGGTCGGCCTGCTGAAGATCCACATGTTCCGCCCCTTCCCGGCGGCGGAGCTGGCCAAGGCCCTGTCGAAGGCCAAGGTGGTCGGGGTCATGGACAAGGCCGCCAGCTTCGGCGGCTGGGGCGGCCCGCTGTTCAACGAGATCCGCTCGGCCCTCTACGACCTGCCAGCCCGGCCGAAGATCCACAACTGGATCTACGGGCTCGGCGGCCGCGACACCGACGTCAAGCAGATCGCCGCGCTGATCGACCAGCTGCAGGCGATCGCCAAGGGCCGCGAGGCCGAAACCGTCAACCTGCTGGGCGTCCGGCTGTAAAGGAGGGACCGTCATGGCTGTCAACCTGCAGACGCTTTCCAAGAACGAGGACCTCCTCACCGGCGGGCACCGCGCCTGCGCCGGCTGCACGGGCTCGAACATCCTGCGCCAGATCATGCTGACCGCGGGCCGCGACACGGTCGTGGGCGGCGCCACGGGCTGCATGGAGGTCGTCACCACGATCTTCCCCTACACCGCCTGGAAGACGCCGTTCATCCACTCGGCCTTCGAAAACTGCGCGGCCACGATCTCGGGCGCCGAGACCGCGTACCGCGCCCTGAAGAAGAGCGGCGAACTGCCCGTGCCGCGCGAGCGGATCAACTTCATCGCCTTCGGCGGCGACGGCGGCACCTACGACATCGGCCTGCAGTCGCTGTCCGGCGCCATGGAGCGCGGCCACAACATGCTGTACGTCTGCTACGACAACGAGGCGTACATGAACACGGGCATCCAGCGCTCGGGCGCCACCCCGTTCGGCGCGCACACCTCCACCGCGCCCGCGGGCAAGGTGAAGCAGGGGAAGGACCGCCACCGCAAGGACCTCACGAAGATCATGGTGGCGCACAACATCCCCTACGTCGCGCAGACGACGCCCTTCCACTGGAAGGACCTGCAGATGAAGGTGCGCAAGGCCCTGGACGTCGACGGGCCGGCCTTCCTCAACATCCTGATGCCGTGCACCGTGGGCTGGGGCTTCGACCCGGCGCTGGGCATCGAGCTGTCGAAGATGGCCACCGAGTGCAACTTCTGGCCGCTGTTCGAGGTCGAGAACGGCGAGTACAAGCTGACCTACAAGCCGAAGGCCGACCGCACGCCCATCGAGGAGTGGCTCAAGCAGCAGGTACGCTTCAAGCACCTGTTCAAGCCGGGCAACGAGCACCTCATCGTCGAGATCCAGCGCTGGGTCGACGACGAGCAGCGCAAGCTCCTGAAGCTCTGCGGCGAAGCCTGAGCCGCCGGCACCGCAGCGCGAAGCCCCCGTCTCGGACGAGACGGGGGCTTCTTCGCGCCGGCGTCCGCAATTTCCGGTGGCGGTCCGGGGCCGGAGGCGTCACCATGGCGCGGGATCCGCACCACCATCAACCGGACGGTGAGCCATGATGCGTCCCCTGATCACGATCCTCGCAGTCCTGCTCTTCGCCGCAGCCGCCGCCGCCGCCCCGAACGATTTCGGCGGCGCCCCGGCGGCCGGACCCCTGCCGCCGGACGAAGTGCTGCTCACCGACGGCACTCTGCTGACGGGCCGGATCCTGGAGGAGTTCGCAGACCGGATCGTCTTCGAGACCGGCGCGCTGGGCCGGATGGAGATCGCACGATCGAGCATCGTCCGCCTCGGCCGCGGCAGCGAATGGACGGGGGCGCTGGCCGATCCGGACTACAACTCCCTGATGTTCTGCCCCACGCCGGCCACCCTGGCCGAGGGGGACAGCTACTTCCGCGTCTACGAGCTTTTCTTCCTGAACTACGGCGCCTCGCTCTCCGACGCCATCAACCTGAGCGTCGGCACCCTGTTCCCCGTCTCGTCCGAGGTCCTGATGATCTCCCTGGGCGTCAAGCTGCGCCTGGCCGACCGCGAGACGCAACCGGTCGGCCTGGCGCTCACGGGCAGCTACACGCGGCTGGAGGAGGTCCGGTTCGGGGCGGTGGGGGTGGTGGCGGGCGTCGGGGACCGGCGCCGCAGCCTGAACCTCGCCGTCAACCAGACCTTCGACGACGACGGCGACACCGAGCTCACCTTCATCCTCGGCGGCGACTTCATGAGCTCGCGGCGCGGCAAGCTCTTCGTCGAGTACCTGAGTTCCGCGTCGCTGCTCGCGGACGAGGACGACGACCTCGAAGGCTTCATCAACCTCGGCATGCGGCTGTTCGGCGACAGCCACTCGTTCTCCCTGAGCGGGTTCCGGCCGCTGTTCGGCGACGGCGGCAGCTTCGTCGCGTTCCCGATGCTCATGTACAGCAACCACTGGTAGGGGGCCGCCCCGGCGGCGGCCTAGAGTCCGAGGTACCAGGTCCAGGCGGCGCGGCCCCAGAAGACGACGACGGCGGCGGCCGGGGCCAGGAAGACGCCGTAGGGCAGGGCGGTGAGCCGCCCCGCGCTCCCGCGCGCGGTCATCGCGATCCCGACCGCGGCGCCGACCAGGGAGCCCAGCAGGAAGGTCATCAGCACGCCCTGCCAGCCCAGCCAGGCGCCGAGCATGGCGGCCAGCTTCACGTCGCCGCCCCCGAGGCCGTCCAGGCCCCGCCAGCGCCGGTAGCCCAGGCGCATCCCCTCCAGGACCAGCCAGCCGCCGGCGGCGCCCAGCAGGGCGTCGGGGCGCGTCGTGCCGAGCAGGGGGCACAGCAGCAGGCCCGCGACCACGCCCGGCAGGGTGACGACATCCAGGATCAGACGGTGGTCGAGGTCGGTCCGGAAGACGACGATCATGGCCAGCAGCAGCAGCAGGACGGCGCCCGCGGCCGCCGGGGTGGGGGAGGCCAGCAGCGCGGCGACGGCGGCCAGGCCGCCGGCCAGCTCCGTCAGCGGGTAGCGCGGGTCGATGGGCGCGGCGCAGTCGCGGCAGCGGCCGCGCAGCAGCAGCCAGCCCAGCAGCGGCAGGTTGTCGCGGGGGCGCACGGCGTGGCCGCAGGCGGGGCAGCGGGAGCCCGGCCAGGCCACCGATTCGCCCCGGGGCAGCCGCCAGGCCACCACGTTCAGGAAGCTGCCGAGCAGCAGGCCCAGCAGCAGGCTGCCGGCAAGCAGCAGGCCCGCCGGCAGTCCCGAGACCGAGGCCAATTGCGACCAGGCGCCCACGTCAGCCCGCCACGACCTGGCGCGCCTTCTCGGGGTCGTTGAAGCGCGGCAGGACCGTGGACGCGTCGACCAGGCCCTCGCGGTAGAGGCGCAGCAGGGAGTCGTCCAGCAGGCACATCCCCTCGGACGAGCTGCTGGAGATGACGTTGTTGATCATGTGGACCTTGCCCTCGCGGATCTGGTTGGCCACCGGGCTGTTGACGAACAGCACCTCGCGGGCGGCGACGCGGCCCAGGCCGTCGCGCTTGCGCAGCAGCACCTGGGAGATGACGCAGCGCAGCGACAGGGCCAGCCGCGTGCGCACCTCCTCCTGGTCCTGGATCGGGAAGACGTCGATAATGCGGTTGATGGTCTTGGCGGCGGACTGCGTGGCCAGGGTGCTGATCACGACATTGCCCGTCTCGGCCGCGGTCAGGGCGATCTCGATCGTGGCGCGGTCGCGCATCTCGCCGACGAAGATCACGTGCGCCATCTGGCGCAGCGCCGCGCGCAGGCCGGTGGTGTAGTCGTGGACGTCGGTGCCCACCTCGCGCTGGTCGATGACGCAGTGCTTGCTCTTCATGCGGAACTCGATCGGGTCCTCGATGGTCACGATGTGCTTGGCGTAGCCGTCGACCGTGTTCATGTACTCGAGGATGCTGGCCAGGGTCGTGGACTTGCCGGAGCCGGTGGGCCCGGTGACGAGGATCAGCCCGTTGGGGATGTTGATCATCCGCTTGACCAGGCTCTCCTGCAACCCCACCGCCTTGAAGTGCGGGATCTCCAGCGGCACGTGGCGCAGCACGGCCGAGACCGAGCCGCGTTGCTGGAAGACGTTGGCCCGGAAACGCGCCACGTCGAACAGTTCCAGCGACATGTCGCCGTCGAGGTCGCGCTCGAACCGCTGCCGCTGATCGGCTCCGAGCAGGCTGAAGGCCAGCTCCTTGCTCTCGTGGGGAGTCAATCGGTGCCGCGCGTCCATGGGTTCGAGGCGGCCGTGGACGTGGAAGGTGACCGGCGAGCCGGCCGAGATCAGGATATCCGAAGCCTGGCGGCGCACGCCCTCGCGCAGGATCTCGTCGATGGCGGGATGCCCGCCGGGATCGGTCGTTTCGCGCGGGGCGATCAGCGTCGTTTCCATGTCGGCACTCACTCCCGTCCCTGGTGCATGGTGCGGCTCGTCACGTCGATGGAATCTCAACTGCGACCGCCTCGGTGGTGACGCGCGCCGCCGTCGGAGGCGGCGCGCGTCGCGTGGGGCCCGCTATCGCGCGTCCGGGGCGGGTGCGATCCCGCTCTCGATCGCGTCGACTTCCAGCAGGGTCGGCGCCAGGTGCGGGTTTTCCAGGGCGGCCTGCGGGAGACCTTCGCCGGCGTCGCCGATGAGGCGCGGCGTGATCTCGATCACGAGGTCGTAGCGGTTCGTCTCTTCCTTGCTGTAACGGAACAGGGGGCCCAGCAGCGGCAGGTTGCCCAGCAGCGGCACCTTCTTGTGGGTGGCGTGCTTCTCTTCGGACAACAGTCCGCCCAGGAAGATCGTCTCGCCGTCGCGGACGCGGACGGTGGCCAGGGCCCGGCGCGTCGAGGTCTGAGGCAGATCCTCGTCGGGGCCCACGTACTTCAGGATGCGCGAGACCTCGGGCTCCACGAGGGCCGTGATGTAGCCGTCCTCGGTGACGCGCGGTGTGATGTTCAGCTTCACGCCGACGTCGATCTTCTCCAGCTGGATCGACTGCATGGTGCCGCCGGCGGCGCCCGGCGACTGCAGCGAGGTGATGACGACCGGAACGGTTTCGCCCGCGAAGATCTCGGCGGCGGAGCCGTCCAGGGTGGCGATCTTGACGTTGGACAGCAGCCGGGCGTGCCCGTCGGTGATCAGGGCGTCGATGGCCAGGTCGAAGGTGGCGTACTGGCGGAAAAAGCCCGCCCCGTCGGCCAGGCGCACGTAGTCGATCTCGTCGGGGAGCTCGCCGGGCTGCGACCGTCCGGCGTAGCCCTCCACGATCTTGGTCGACCACTTGGTGAGCTTTTCCCAGTCGATGCCGACCTGCAACAGTGAAGAGGTGTTGATCTCGACCAGTCGCGCCTCGAGCAGGACCTGGCGGGGGCGGTGGTCCAGCTCCCTGATCACTTCGGCGACCTGTTCGAGTTCCGAGTGGGTGGCGTGGACCACCACCCGGTGCTGGAGAGGCTCGACGGCGACCAACTCGGTCAAGACCTCGAGCGCCTCGCGGACCCGTTCGGGATCGGCGTGCTGCAGGTCGAACACGCGCGTGACCAGGCCGGTCCGCGTGAGCAGCCGCTCGACATCGGCGACGAGGATGGTGCCGCCGACCCGCTCGTAAGCCAGGCCGGCCGCCCTCACCACCAGGTTCAGCGCCTCCTCGAACGGCGTCTCGCTGAGGCGGATCGAGATCATCCGCGTGGAGACCTCGGGGCTGGTGACGATGTTCAGCCCGCCGCGGTCGGCGAGGATGTTCAGCACGTCTCCCACCGGCGTATCGGTCGCCTGCAGGGTCACCAGATCGTCGCCGGCGGCCGCGGCGGCGCCGGGCTGGAGCAGCAGGGTCAGGAACAGGGGCGCCAGCAGCCAGAGGCGCAGCGTGGCGGGGGTCGGGTTGATCACGGGATCCCTCCTGGGTCAGGGCAGGACGACGGTGTCGCCGCCCTTGGTGATGGTGACCGCGTCGCTCGTGATCGCGGTCACTGTCCATCCTTGGAACGTCTCGCCCTGGTGCAGCCAGCCGGAGCGCTGGCCGTTGACGTTGATCTGTGTGGAGGGGTTGACGCGATCGAACAGCAGCGCCGAAAGGATCGGCCTGACGTGGGCAGCCTCGACGGAACGACGCTCCGCGGTCGTCGATGGCGCGACGCTGCGGGCGTTGAACGGATCGCGGGCGACGGGGCGTGCGGCAGCGATCAGGCTGTCGCGGTGCGCGATCGACGCCATGTCGAGGCCGTCGTCCGCGGGCGCCGACGCCGTCTCGGCCGCGAGAACGGGACCCGCCAGCACGGCCTTGACCGTGCTCTGGCTGCGCAACGCCAGCACCAGGACGGCGACCAGCATGATCGCCATCCCGACGCGGATCGACAGCACGTTCCGGTTGTCCTTCGCCCGGCTCATTGCACTCCCTTGGGGTCGTAGACCGAGATGTTGAAGCGACCCTCGAGCCGGCTCGATTCCAGCAGCGGCCGGATCGACAGGGCGTCGATCACGGCGAGGCGCTGGCCGCTCTCGAGCTCACGGACGAAGGTCTGGAACTGCGCGAAGTCGCCGTGCGCGCTCACGACGAAATCGCTGCGCCGCAAGTGGCTGAAGTCCTCGCCGCCGCTCGAGGTCATGTCCTCGCGGCGCAGCCCGGCCCGGTCGAGCGCCAGGCCCAGGTAGGCCACGGCGTCGCTGCGGGGCGGCTGGGCCAGGGTCCCGAGATCGGGCATGCCGAAGTGGACGGCGAACTGGCTGCTCCGCCCTTCCAGGCGCAGCTGGTCCTGCAGTTGCGCCTGGAGGCCGGCGCACTCGCCGGCCAGGGCGCGGATCTCCTGCAGGCGAGGGCGGGCGAAGAAGATTTCGACCACCAGGCCGATCGCCAGCAGCAGGCCGGCGGCGGCGAGTGCGGCGGGGAGCTTGTTGTCGTCGAGCCGGATCCTCATTCCTTCACCTCCGGCGGCGTGCAGACGACGGCGAACTCGCCCGAGCCGCCGCCGCGGATGTTGCCCAGGACGACCTGCGGGAAATCGGACGTCATCCTCGTGTCGGCGCGCAGGCGTTCGAGATAGGCCGACACCACCGTGAGGGCGCCGTCCGCGTCCAGCGACTCGCCGTTGATCTCGAAGTGGGGTCGCTCGCGTTTCGACGCGTTGCGGCCCTGGAGTTCCACCAGCTTCATGCCGAGCGCACACTGGTCGCCGACGGCGGCGAGCTTCGGCGTCCAGTCCACGCGCTTGGCGCGCAACGACACCAGCTCGAGGGCCAGGTCCAACTCGGGGCGGGCGCGGGTGCCGGCCTGCAGCCTCGCCGTCAAGCCGGGCAGCTCGTTCCGCAGGGCTTCGGCCCGGTCGCTCAGCAGGCGATCGCTCACCAGCAGCGCACCGACCAGCATCACTTCCAGGCCGAGCAGCGAGACGACAAGACCGCTGAGGGCGGCTCGCGTCTTCTGCCGGCGCCGGCGCTCCGCGTATTCCGGGAACAGGTTGAGCCTATACATGGGCACCGTCCCACCAGCGGCAGAGGCCGCTGGCCATGAGGTATTCCGGACCCAGCGGCGCGCCGTCCACCACGCCGCCCGTTCCGAGACTGGCCAGCGGCGTGATCAGCCGGCACTGCTTTCCGATCGACGCTTCGAGCGCGGCCAGGCGTCCCGGCGCGAGGGCGCCGCCGCCGGCGACGTAGATGGCCGCGATCTCCAGGCGGTGGCGGCCGCGATAGAAGGTGATGGTCTGTTCGACCCCGGCCGTGAGTTTCAGGCGGTAGCCGTGCTCCTGCGGCGAGTCGGGGTCCAGCGGCGTGCCGGGGCCGACCAAGCGGGTCAGCAGCCCGCCGCCGCGCGACGCGATGTGCATGGCGGCGTGCCGTCCGCCGAGATCCAGCAGGGCGACGGCGTCGTTCACGGCGTCCGTCGCCGGCAATTCCGCGAACAGGGCGTTGAGCGAGGCCAGGGGGTCGAGATCGACCACTTCCGGTTCCAGCCCGGCCTGCGCCAGGGCGGCGACGACCCAGTCGCGTCGGCCGCGCGGCACGGCGGCCATCAGAACTCGCGTGCCGGCGGCGGTGGGGGGCGCCTCGAGGACGGCCGTGGCGGCGCCGCCCGGACCGAGGATCTGGGCCGCGTACACGGGCGAATCCATGTTCCCGAGCTCGAGATGGTTGCGGGCCTCGTACGGCAATGCCCGCGCCAGCTCGGCGGCGGAGATCGGCGGCATCTCCGTCTCGCGGATCGAACACTCCTTCCAGCCGGCCGATACCGCGATCCGGCCCAGCCGGTTGCGTCCGAGTCCCAGACGACCGAGCAGGTCGGTCAGGGCCCGGCCGGCGCGGAGGCTGCGCTCCTCGCGATTCACGCCGTCCCAGGGCTCGGCGCCGGTGTGGGTCACGCGCTCGAGCCGCTGGCGCCCTTCTCCGCGCACGAGCTTGACGCTCGTCGTTCCGAAGTCGATGCCCGTGCGGGCGTTACCTGTTCCGAACAATGTGTCCTCCTCGACTCTAGAGCGGCGGCAGCGTCGCGTCGCTCCAGTGGACGGTGCGCAGGGTTCCGGATACCATGGCCAGCCATTCCGATTCGATGTAGTCGGGCAGCAGCTGCAGGAACGAGGAATCGTAGACGATGTCCGCCCGTGCGTTCGTCGTCAGGGAGCCCATGCAGATCAGGCTCCCGAAGAGGTCGAAGCTGCTGTTGATCACGCTGTTGCCGCCGGTGATGTAGAGCAGGCCCGGATAGCCGGCGGTGCCGATGTTCACGGCGTTGGCGCAGACCAGTTCGTCGCAGATCAGGGCGATGCCGTTGCGCGGTTCGATGGTCAGGCGCTCCACGGTCGTGGTGCCTCCCGCCCAGAACGCCGGATCGATCCGCAGTTCGTCGGTGGCGCCGGTGAACCGGGTATTGATGATCGTGGAGCCCAGGTCGACGCTGCCGTTCCCGCGCACGAAGACGTTCGCCACGCCGGACGTTCCGGGCGGGTCGCTCAGCGGCGAACCGCCGAAATCGACGATGACCGAGGCGTCGCCGACCGCACGCGTGAAAACGCCGGTATCCTGGTCGAAGTAGTGGTCCAGCGTCGCGGCATCGCCGAAGTCGAACTGGTAGCGGCCGGTGACCGCATCGTAGCTGGTGACCGCGAGCAGGCTGTCGCCCAGCGTCGAGGTGATGTCCGCGCCGTCGCGGTCGTAGATCCTGGCCTGGTGGATGCCGCCGATCCTGGCGCCCCGCACGTCGTAGTAGGTCGAGCCGGTCAGGTGGTCCGGATCCGTGTAGATCTGCGGGGGGCGGATCGCGAACCCCTCGGTCAGCGTGCCGCACTGGAGGTGCTGGTCGTGGTAGCCGAAGTCCGCGTCGCCGTTGACGTGCACCCGGCCGTCGATGCACATGGCGGCGTTGGCCGTGACGGTGCCCGTCGCGAGCAGGCCGATCTCGAGCGCGGCCGGCGGCAGCAGGCCGACGACCGTGATGCGGCGGCGCGAGTTCTCGAAGGTGCCGGTCCCCGTCAGCCTGACGTGGGGATCCGACGAGCTGATCACGGTCGTGTCGGCGATGGACAGGTCGTAGGTACCGCCGGCCAGGGGGACGGCGTTCCAGCCGTCGCGCCAGGTGCGATCCTCGAGCAGCCTGGCGCGCGCCCTTTCGATCGCCGCGTCCGCCAGGTGGAAGGCCTGCGCCGACGCCTGGTCGTGCAGCGAGAGGCGGGTTTCGTAGGACGCCGTCGAGAACACGGCGAGGCCGGCGACGATCAGCACGAAGACCATCACGGTCACGGCCATCAGGACGTATCCGCCCTGCCGGTCGGCGTGGCGCCGCTGTCGCATCGTGTTTCGCTCGCGCGCTTTCATCAGAACTCCAATGCCCGGTTGCGGACGCAGACCTGGATGAACCCTTCCGACTGGTTGCCGACGGCGTCGGCCAGGGACAGGTTGAAGTCCAGCACGGTCGAATCCGCGTTGACGGCGGCGATCAGGGCGGTGCAGTCGCGGTCGGAGATGGTGATCCCGTCGCGCACGAACAGCCTCAGGCCGCCAGTGGTCTGCCGGCCGAAGACGTGCAGGACGTTGCCGTCGTCGTCGTAGGTGTTGAACCCGGACGCGCCGACGACGGCGACCGTGTGCGCCCGGCGCACGTCCCGGGTCACGGTCTCGACCAGCCGGGCCACCTCCTGCTGGAGGGCGGCCTGGCTGTGGCCGCCCGCGATCATGCGCTGGTTGCTCACCGCCAACCGGGATACCGTGACCAGGACGATGGAAGCGGCAAGCACGCTGACCATCAGCTCGATCAGGGTGACGCCCGACTGGGTCCCGAGCCGGCGGAACGGGTGTCCGGCGTTCATCAGCGCCCCCTTCCGTGGCCGCGATCGATGCCGCCGCCG
>DYDD01000348.1 GCA_020718045.1 Fibrobacter sp.
GACGTCGGCGGGCCCGGCGACGCCGTGCGTTTCCGTCGCGGCCTGACCTGCCTGGCCCTGGCCGGGCGCCCGCCCGCCAACTGGGTGACCGTCGCCGGCCAGGTCGGGGAACTGCTGGCCGCCCGCGGCGTCGACGAGTCCGAGATCCTGGCCGACGGCGCCGTCCTGCGGCTGCTGCTGCGGCCCGAGGACGCCTCCCGCCTGCTGCAGCCGCTGCACGACGCGTACCTCGCCGGCGACGAAGCGTGAGCAAGGCCTGACGCGGGCAGGGCGGGCCCGTCGGCCCGCCCTGCGGCGTTGTTCCCTTCACGTCTGCGCGTCGCCTCACGGCGACCCTGACGCTTCTCGTGACACTCCTAGAAGACGACCTGCAGGGTGATCCGCGACCAGAGCGCGTTGCCGCCGGTCGTGCCGGTCAGCAACCCGCCCGCCCTGAACGGCGCGGCATCGGTCATCACCATGTCGGCGTCGAAGTCGCCGAAGTGCAGACCGAGACCTAGGCTGGCATCCATCTCGTCCCTGCCGATGCCGCCGTACAGGTCCCACCATTCGGCGCCGTATCGCGCGACCTCGGTCTGGGACATGGTCTTCCACACGCCGGCGCGCACCGTGAGCCAGTACAGGACGCGCGTCTCCCCTCCCAGGCGGAGGCACAAGGCGTCCGTCTCCACGTCCTGGCGCAGCAACCAGTTGTCGACGACCCCGGCAGGATCGGACAGACGGCTCTCGACTCGGGACCAGGTCAGCGATGCCTGCAGCATCCGGTCCGGGTCCGGCAGCAGGCTCAGGCCCAACCCGGCGCTGAACGAGCGCGCATCGTCCAGGTAGTAGGCGCCGTCGTAGGAGTGCTCGATACCGAACCAGTCGGAGTGGACCAGTTCGGGCCGCAGCTCCCGTTCCCAGGTCACGCACGGCACGAGCGCCACGCGCTCGCTCAGACCGTGGAACAGGCGCCAGCGCAGCGCGAAGCTGTCCAGGTTCCGCCGTTCGGAGATCAGCTCGACCAGACCCGCGATGGCCTGGTCCTGCGTGGACATCCCCTCGCACGACACATCGATCCAGGTCCGGGGCGCCAGGTCCAGGCGCAACCCGGTACCCAGGCTCCAGGTCGACGCCTCGGCCTCTTCGATCACGGGCAGGCCGGTGCTGTAATCGTGGGTCACGCCGTGGCGCATCACGTTGCCGAAACGGACCAGCAGGCCCGCCTGCCAGCCGGCGCGCTTCAGGCCCCACATCAGCCGGACGTCCTGACGGGGGTCGTCGTCGTAGATCCACAGGCCGGCCACGCCGAATCTGTGCGCAGCATCCAGGGACAGGTGCGCACCCAGCGCCTGACCGGCGGCGCTGTATCCTCCCGATTCGCCGAGCTCGAACAGCATCAGGTCGGGGTAGGTCGCCAGGGATCCGAACCAGCGCTGGACGTTGTCGACGTCCTCGAAGTAGTCCCCGCCCCCCCCCATGCTCAACACGCGGGTCGAGGTGGCGGCGACGGGCAGCGCGGCCAGCAGCAGCAGCGCCGTCAGGGCGGCGATGGCGCGTCGGGACATGGGGTCCTCCCTCGCGGATCAGTAGGGGGCGGTGTCGTAGAGTCTGAAATCGCCCAGGCCGTAGGCGTCGTAGAAGCGGTACAGGACGCCAGCGCGGCGATAGTACCAGACCTCCCACTGGCCGGGGTAGGACAGATCCATGACCTGGGCCTCGACGTTGTCGGGGGGGCCGCGCTGGATGTGGACGCGACCGCGGTCGCTCAGCGCCCCGCGGCCGAACTGGCCGAAGCGCCGGTCGGCCTCGACGATGCGCATCAGGTGGGTGGCTTCATCGGGGAATTCGCCGGGGTCCTCGCTGGCGGGCCGCGCGGCCCAGACCGCGCGCCAGGCCGCCGGCCGCTCGTCGACCGGCAGCGACGCGAGTGCGCGCCGGGCCTCGCCGTCCAGGAAACCGTCCAGCCAGTCGACGTGCAGGCGCCAGGCGGCGGCGTCGCGCCAGTCCACACGCAGGTTGACGAGATCGCGCCCCGGGGCCAGATCCAGGCGGTGGCCGGCGCCGGTCTCCAGCGAGACGTCCAGCCGCAGCGGGCCGAAGGGCAGGCTCGCCGCCGGCGTCTCGAGACGGCGCCGCAGGGTGTCGGCGGCGGCCGCGGGCAGCTCCTCGTGGCCGACGACCCGCTCGTCGCCGCCCGCGTCGGTGACGCGGAAGATCAGCGACGTCGGCG
Source organism: Fibrobacter sp. (assembly GCA_020718045.1). Taxonomy (GTDB): domain Bacteria; phylum Krumholzibacteriota; class Krumholzibacteriia; order LZORAL124-64-63; family LZORAL124-64-63; genus PNOJ01. The sequence continues at coordinate 2,213 of DYDD01000348.1, forward strand.
TCCGGGAATCCAGCGCGTCGGCGCCGGGATGGCGGACGAGGGTCACCGCCGCCCGCAGGGTGTCCGCGGCAGCCGGAGC
>DYDD01000349.1 GCA_020718045.1 Fibrobacter sp.
GCCGGCGCCACCAGCATCGCGCTCATCAGCACCACGCCGACGGCCTGCAGGCCCGCGACGACCGCCGCCACCAGCAGGCCCGTCAGCAGGATGTCCAGGCGCCGCACCGGCAGGCCTAGCAGCGCGGCGTAGGCCGGGTCGAAGCTCAGCAGCTTGAACTCCTTCCACAGCAGGACCAGCACCAGGACGGCGCCGCCGCCCAGCACCGCCATCGTCGCGACGTCGGCGGCCAGCAGCGTCGCCGCCTGTCCGAACAGGAAGCGGTCCAGGCCGGCCTGCGAGGCGTCGGGGCGGCGCTGGATCCAGGTCAGCAGCATCAACCCCGCGCCGAAGAACACCGACAACACCAGGCCCAGCGCGCTGTCGGCCGGCACCCGCGAGGAGCGCACGATCCCCGTCACGCAGAGAGCGCCCAGCCAGCCGGTGACCGCGGCGCCCGCCACCAGCGCCGCCGGTTCCTTGCTGCCGGTCAGCAGGAACACCAGGGCGATGCCGGGCAGGGCGGCGTGGCTGACCGCGTCGCCGAGCAGGCTCTGGCGCCGCAGCTGCGCGAAGACGCCCAGCACGCCGGCGGTCGCGCCGATCACCGCGGCGCCCGCCGCGACGGTGCGCAGCGTGTAGTCGCTCCAGAAGGCGGCGACGGCGTCCCAGCTCACGGGCGGATCCTGCCGAAATGGGGGGTGGTCGGATCGTCCCGCCCGCCGGGAGCCGGCGTGGGGTCGGCCTTGCGTTCGAGGAAGCCCACGCGCCCGCCGTAGGCCAGGCGCAGGTTCTCCTCGGTGAAGACGTCGGCGACCGGGCCCGAGGCGATGCGCCGCACGTTCAGCAGCGCCACCCAGTCGAAGTAGTCCGGGACCGTCTGCAGATCGTGATGGACCACCACCACGGTGCGGCCGCGCGCGCGCAGGTCCTTCAGCAGGTCGACGATCGCACGCTCGGTCACGGCGTCGACGCCCTGGAAGGGCTCGTCCATGAAGGTGACGTCGGTGTCCTGGACCAGCGCCCGCGCCAGGAACACGCGCTGCTGCTGGCCGCCGGAGAGCTGGCTGATCTGGCGGTCGGCGAGGGCGGCCATGCCGACGCGCTCGAGTGCGGACAGCGCGGCCTCCCGCTCGCGGCGGCCGGGCCGACGCACCCAGCCCAGCCGGCGGTACGTGCCCATGGTCACCACGTCGAGCGCCGAGGTCGGGAAGTCCCAGTCGACGCTGCCGCGCTGCGGCACGTAGCCGACGCGGTCGCGGGCCCGCGCCAGCGGCTCGCCGTGGATGAGCACCTGCCCGGCGGCCGCCGGCACCAGGCCGAGGATCGCCTTCAGCAGCGTGCTCTTGCCGGCGCCGTTGGGGCCGACCACGGCCAGCAGCAGCCCCGGCGGCACCTCCAGGTCGACATCCCAGAGCACGGGCTTGTCGCGGTACGCGACCGTCAGGTCGTGCACGGCGACGGCGAGGCCGGCGCCGGTGTGCGGCGCGGCCGGGGCGGGGCGCGTGTCGGGGTGCGTCACGGGGCCTCCTTCGCGCCGCCGAGCGCCTCGACGATGGTCGTCACGTTGGCGCGGACCATCCCGAGGTAGGTGGCGGCCGGGCCGCCCGGATCGCCGAGCGCGTCCGAATAGAGCGAACCGCCGATGCGCACCTCGTGGCCGCGCGCGCGCACGGCCGCCTGCAGAGCCTCGACGGTGCGCGGCGGGACCGACGACTCCACGAACACGGCGGGCACGCGCCGTTCGGCCAGGTAGGCGGCCAGGTCCTGCACGTCGCGCGTGCCGGCCTCGGTCGCGGTGCTGATGCCCTGCAGGGCGCGCACCTCGAGCCCGTAGGCGCGGCCGAAATAGCCGAAGGCGTCGTGGGCCGTGGCCAGCACCCGCGCCGGCTCCGGCACCGTCGCGGTGCGGCGACGCACCCAGGCGTCCAGCGAGTCCAGTTCGGCCCGGTAGTCGTCGAGGTTGCGCCGGTAATGCGCCGCGCCGGCGGGGTCGGCGGCGGCGAGCGCCTCGCCCACGGCCGCGACCGCGTCGCGCCACAGCCGCACGTCGAACCAGATGTGGGGGTCGTGGGTGCCCGAGAAGCCGGGCGCCGCGCGCAGGTCGCCGGGGGCGACGGCCGAGGCGACGTCGCGCGTGGGGCGGTCCGCGCCGAGGCGGCCGAGCACCTCGCCCATCCTGGCCTCCAGGTGCAGCCCGTTGTACAGGACGAGGTCGGCTTCCTGGAGCCGGCGCACGTCGCCCTCGCTGGCCTTGTAGAGGTGCGGGTCCACGCCGGGGCCCATCAGGCCGACCACGCACACGCGCTCGGCCCCGATCCTGGCGGCGGCGTCGGCCACCATGCCGGTGGTGGCGACGACGC
>DYDD01000066.1:0-10253 GCA_020718045.1 Fibrobacter sp.
CCCACCAGGGCCGGCACGTTCAGCGTGCCGGCGCGCAGGCCGCGCTCCTGGCCACCGCCGGTCAGCTGCGGCCGGAGATCCACCCGCGGCGCGCGGGACCGCACGATCAGGGCGCCGGCTCCCTTGGGACCGTAGAGCTTGTGGGCGGATAGCGAGAGCAGGCCGAGGCCGTCGGCGCGGAAGTCCAGCGGCACCTTGCCGGCTGCCTGGGCGGCGTCGACATGGCAGACGATCCCGCGTTCCCGGCAGGCGGCGGCGATCAGCGGCCAGGGCTGCAGGGTGCCGATCTCGTTCTGGGCGGCGTTGACCGTGACCAGGCGCGTGTCGTCGGTCAGGGCAGCGGCGACCGTCGCGGCGGGGACCAGGCCGTCCGCGCCGCAGGGCACGCGCACGACCTCCCAGCCGCGCGCCGCGAGGTCGTCGAGGGTGCGGTCGACCGACGAGTGTTCCAGGGTGGTCGACACGATGCGCCCGGGTCGCGGCCACAGATCCGCCGAACCCCGCAGCGCGAGGTTGTTGGCTTCGGTGGCGCCGCTGGTGAACACCACCTCGCGCGATTCGCAGCTGACCAGCGCGGCGACGTCCTCGCGCGCGCGCTCGGCCAGGGCCCGGGCCGACCAGCCGAAGGCGTGCGTCCCGCTCGAGGCGTTGCCGAAGTGGTCCCGCAGCGCGTCGGTCATCGCCGCGACGACGGCGGGATCCACGGGCGTGGTCGCCAGGTGGTCCAGGTAGACGGGCGTCCCGACCGGCATGGCGATCCCCCCTCAGCCCAGGGCGAGCATGCGCTCGATCGGGCGCAACGCCGCGACCCTCAGGTCCTCGGGCACCGTGATCTCGGGCGCGCGGTCGCGCAGGCACAGGTAGAGCTTCTCGAGCGTGTTGCGCTTCATGTAGGGACACTCGTTGCAGCTGCAGGACTCGTCGGCGCCCGGCACCGTCAGGAAGGTGCGGCCGGGATTCTCGCGGCGCATCCGGTGCAGAATCCCCGGTTCGGTCAGGACGATGATCTCGGCCGCCGTGGCCTCGCGGGCGAACCGCAGCAGGTCGGTCGTCGAACCGATGCGGTCGGCGTGCTGGAGCAGGGCCGCGGTGCACTCGGGGTGGGCCAGCACGGCGGCGCCGGGATGGAGGACCTTCAGCTCGACGAGACGGCGTTCGCTGAACTGCTCGTGGACCTCGCAGCTGCCGGGCCAGAGCACGAGGTCGCGGTCGAGCTGCTTCGCGACCCAGGCGCCCAGATGGCGATCCGGCGCAAAGACGACCGGACGGTCGCGGGGGATCGACGCCACCACGCGCACAGCGTTGCTGCTGGTGCAGATGAGGTCGCTCATCGCCTTGGTCGCGGCGGAACAGTTGATGTAGCTCACCACGACGTGCCCCGGGTGCCGGTCCAGGAAGGCGCGGAACCCGTCCGGGGGGCAGCCGTCGGCCAGGCTGCAGCCCGCCTCGAGGTCCGGCAGCAGGACCTGTCGGGACGGGTTGAGGATCTTGGCGGTCTCGGCCATGAAGTGGACGCCGGCGAACACGATCACCTCGGCATCGGTGCGGGCCGCCTCCCGGCTGAGCTGCAGGCTGTCCCCCACGAAGTCGGCCAGATCCTGGATCTCACCGTCCTGGTAATAGTGGGCGAGGATCACGGCGTTCAGCCGACGGCGCAGATCCCCGATGGCGGCGACCAGTTCCTGGCCGGTGGGCATCGGGGCGCGGACGGGAGCGTGCATGGCCGGGGATCCTTCCTGAGGGCGTCCGGAGGTCACGCGGTCATAGTCGCCACAGGCGCCCGGCGGGGCAAGTCCTTATGGACAACCCCCCCCGGGATGCTTAATATTCATGGGCCGCCGGGCCGTCGGCGAGCGTTTCGCGACGGCCCGGTCGGCCTCACACCCCACATCAGCCTCGAGGGACCGAAGCGACATGACACAAGGAACTTCGAGCGATCGCCGCCGTGCCGCGGCGCTCCGGTCGACGGTGACTTTCCGCGTCCTGGTCGCGCTGGCCGCCCTGTTCGCGGCGAGCCTGGCGTTCGTCGGCTGCGGCGACGACAACCCGCCGACCGTCATCCAGACGCCCCTGCCCGAACCCGCGCCCGCCTACCGGCTGATGTCGGTCTGGGGCACCGGTCCGCAGGATGTCTTCGCCGTCGGCCAGCCGGGGGTCATCCTCCACTACGACGGCGAGTGGGCGCTCACTACGGTGCCGGACACGACCCTGACCGCCGTCTGGGGCGTCTCGTCCGGCGACGTGTACGCCTGCGGGCACAACGGCGCGATCTGGCACTACGACGGCGCCGCCTGGAGCCGCCAGAACAGCGGCACCGGCAAGGACCTCTTCGACATCGGCCGCGGCCCCTACGGCGACATCTTCGCCGTCGGCAAGGACGGCACGGTCCTGCGACGCAGCGGCGCCGGCTGGACCGCGGAGGAAAACCGGGCCTACCGCTACGCCACGACCGGCGCGCCGATCGACACGCTCATCTTCTCCCTGGACTGGAACACCGTCACGCGCATCACGCCCTACGCCATCGGCGGCGACCGCGCCACCGTGATCATGGAGAACGGGCACGATGAGTACGACCACCGCTGGCTCTGGGGCAACTTCGAGGACCCCCAGCACAACCTGATCAGCGCGGCCAGCGGCAGCGACGTGCTGGGCGACAACTACATGGCCAGCGAGTCGGGCAAGCTCTACTACCTCGCGGAGAACCTGGACGGGATCCGGGAATGGAAACTGCTGCGCCACAACGGCATCCAGGCCGTGCCCTCGACCTTCCCCGAGAGCGTCTCCGGTCTCTGGCTCGATGTCGACGCCGACCTGATCTACCTCACGACGCCCTACGGCAAGGTGGCCACGATGTCGCGCGACGGCGCCTGGTCGAGCACCGTGCTGTCCACCAACGGCTGGTTCACCGACGTCTGGGGTTCCTCCGGCGCCGACATCTACGTCACGGGCTACAACGGCGTCCTCTACCACTTCGACGGCAACAACTGGACCCGCCTGACCGTACCGGTGCCCGACGGCGCCGGCAAGGCCCTGCTCCCCGCCGAAGGGTCCCGCAGGTCCGTCTACTGATCCGCCCACACCCAGCGCCCGGCCGCCCTGCGGCGGCCGGGCCGCCCCTGAACCCATCCAGGAGGTACCACATGCACCGGACGTCCCGCCGGTCGACGGCGTTCGTCACCCTCGCGCTCGCCCTGGCCACCTTCGCCGCGCCGGCGGCGGCCTACGACCCCGACCCCGCCACGCCGCGCAGCGAGATCCCCCCGCAGTACCAGTGGCGGTACGACCACGTCTTCCCGTCCGTCGCCGCCTGGGAACAGGAGCTGGCGGCGGTCGAGGCGCTGGTGCCCTCGCTCGGCGGCTACGAGGGCCACCTCGGCGAATCGGCCGACAGCCTCCACGGCGCCCTGAAGGCGACCGAGGACTTCGTGCAGCGCCTCTACAAGCTGTACGCCTACACCCAGCTGCGCCTGGACCCCGAGCTGTCCGACGCCGTGAACCAGCAGATGCAGGGCAAGGTCGGCTTCCTGTTCCAGGAGTTCGGCAGCGTCGTCTCCTACATGGAGCCCGAGATCCTCGCGGTCGACCAGGCCGTCATCAACGGCTACCTCGCCGCGAAGCCCGAGCTGAAGATCTACCAGTTCTACTTCGACAACATGTACCGCATGAAGCAGTACTCGCTCAGCAAGGCCGAGGAGCGCGTCCTGTCCATGGCGGGCCAGGTCCGCGGCGCGACGGCCGAGGTCAGCGAGAAGCTGCGCGACATCGACCTGAAGTTCCCGCCGGTCGTCCGCGAGGACGGCACGATGGAGCCGCTGACCCTGGCCGGCTGGGGCCGGGCCCGTTCGAGCGAGTCCTACAACGTGCGCCGCCAGGCCAGCGACGCCTTCTTCACGACCTTCCGCCAGTACGAGAACACGCTGGCCGCCACCCTGGACGGCGTCGTGAAGTCGCACCTGCTGACCAAGGAGCTGCGCGGCTACGACAGCTGCCTCGAGGCGGCGCTCAAGGGCGACAACATCAGCACCGCCACCTACCGGATGCTGATCGACACGATCAACGCCAACCTCACGCGCACCATGCACAAGTACGTGGACCTACGCCGCAAAGTCATGGGACTCGAGGGGCCGCTCACCTTCCCGAACCTGTACAACCCCATGCTCGAGGACGTCGAGGTCGGCTACACCTACGAGCAGGGCCGCGACCTGATCCTCAAGGGCCTCGCCCCCATGGGCCGCGAATACGTCGGCCTGCTGGCCACGGGCACCGACCCCGCCAACGGCTGGATCGACGTCTTCCCGAACCGGGCCAAGCGCACCGGCGCCTACAGCACGGGCATCGTCGCCCGCGACATCCACCCGTTCGTGCTGCACAACTTCGACAACACGCTCGACGCGGTGTTCACCACCGCCCACGAGTACGGCCACGCCCTGCACTCCTACTACTCCAGCAAGTACCAGCCGCCGGTGTACTCCGACTACACCACGTTCCTCGCCGAGATCGCCTCGACCTGCAACGAGGAAGTGCTGCTGAGCTACATGCTGAAGCAGGAGAAGGACCCCGAGCGCATCCTGATGCTGCTGAACGAGCGGCTCGAGAAGATCCGCCTGACCGTCTTCCGCCAGACGCTCTTCGCCGAGTTCGAGCTGCGCTACCACGAGTACGCCGAAGGCGACGAGACCCTGACCGCCGACTACCTCAACGGCCTGTACAAGGAGCTGATCCAGAAGTACTACGGCCCCAACTACGAGATGGGCCCGAACGACGAGGTGGAGTGGGCCTTCATCCCCCACTTCAACTACAACTTCTACGTCTTCTCCTACGCCACCGGCCTGACCAGCGGCATCTCCCTGGCCCAGCAGATCATGGCCAAGGGCGAGCCCGCCGCGACGCGCTACATCGACGGCATGCTCAAGGGCGGCTGCAGCGCCCCGCCGCTGACGCTGCTGAAGAACGCGGGCGTGGACCTCGAGACCCCGGCGCCGATCCTGACGATGCTCGACCTCTTCGAGAAGACCATCGCCGACTTCGACGCCCTCTGGACGAAGACCTACGCGCAGTAGGCCGCCGTTCCCGACGACGCGAGCAGCAGGGGCCCCGCCGGCGGCGGGGCCCCTGTTCGTTCGGCGCGGACGCGCGGATTGGTAGGCCGCCCTGGACTCGAACCAGGTACCACCTGATTAAAAGTCAGGTGCTCTGCCAGATGAGCTAGCGGCCCGTCGGGAGGCGGGCGGACGGCCCGCAGACCGTCCAGCCCGGAAGATAGCGGAACCCCGCGGGGGTGTCAAAGCGCGGGCGCGGTCAGACGTTGACGCCGCCGGGCGTCCAGATCATCTCCTCGCGCTCGCGGCCGACCGAGATCCCCACCACGGGCGTCGCCAGTTCGCGCTCCAGGTACTCCAGGTAGCTGCGCGCGGCGGCGGGCAGGTCGGCCAGGGCGCGGCACGCCCCGAGTGGCTGCGACCAGCCGGGGAACGCGCGGTAGACCGGCTTGCAGCGCGCCAGCAGGTCGCCCTGCGCCGGGAAGCGGTCCAGCGAGTCGCCGTCGACCGTGTAGCCCGTCGCGACCTTGACCTCCGGCAGGGTGTCCAGGACGTCGAGCTTGGTGATGATCACGCCGGTCATGCCGTTGAACTCCGCGGTGAAGCGGCCGGCCGGCAGGTCGAACCAGCCGCAGCGCCGGGCGCGCCCGGTGGTGGCGCCGAACTCCCCGCCGAGCAGACGCAGCGCGTCCCCCTCCTCGGCCAGCAGCTCGCTGGGGAAGGGGCCGTTGCCGACGCGGGTGCAGTAGGCCTTGTAGACGCCCAGGATCTCGCCGAGGCAGCGCGGCGGCAGCCCGGTGCCGGTGAGCGCGCCCCCGATCGACGGGTTGCTGGAGGTCACGAAGGGGTAGGTGCCGTGGTCCAGGTCGAGCAGGGCGCCCTGGGCGCCCTCGAACAGCGCGGTCTCGCGGCCGAGCCGCACGCCGGCCAGCGCCTCGTGCCCGTCGACGATCATCGGCGCGAAGCTGCGCGCCAGGACCACCAGCTCCTGGGCGATGTTGGCGGCCGACAGGGGCTCGGCCTCGTGCAGCGCCGCGAGCGCCTCGTTGGCTTCGAGGATCTTCTCGATCGCCCGCCGCTCGAGGTTCTCCTTCGGCAGCAGCAGGTCCCCCATGCGCAGGCCCTGGCGCGTCGCCTTGTCGACGTAGGCCGGGCCGATGCCCCGCCCGGTGGTGCCGATGCTGCGGCGCTTGCGCTTGCTCTCCAGGCACTCGTCGATGCGGCGGTGGTAGGGCATGAGCAGGTGGGCCGCCGCGGAGATGAACAGGCGCCCGCGCACCTTCACGCCGCGTTCCTCGAGTTCCATGATCTCGTCGCGCAGGGCCCAGGGGTCCACCACCATGCCGTTGCCCAGGTACCCGCGGACGCCCTCGCTGAGCAGCCCCGAGGGGACCAGGTGCAGGACGATCTTTTCGCCGCCCCGCACGATGGTGTGGCCGGCGTTGGCGCCGCCCTGGTAGCGCAGGACCCAGTCGACGCCGCGGCCCAGGGCGTCGACGATCTTGCCCTTGCCTTCGTCGCCCCACTGGCCGCCGATGATCACGCGGTTGCCCGTCGCACGTCCGTCCACGTCGCCCGCCCCCCGTCAGGGCCGGCGTCTCCCGCCGGACCCGCAAAAAAAAAACGGATCTCGAGGTTCGAGACCGTCGTTGTGGCCCGGAGCATCCTCCGGCCTAGCGCCCGGTGAACATGGCCTTCAGCTGGCCCCAGGTCGCCTCGTCCAGGATGCTGGCCGAACAGTCTTCGGCGCCGGGATTGCTGGATTCCTCGGTCACGCCGCCGTCGATCTGGCCGTTGCCGTCGATGTCGCCCACCTCGGCGCCGTTGGTGCAGCCGTCGCCGTCGGAGTCCTGGACGGCCAGCGCGTTGTCCCACACGGAGCCGCCGTCGCGGAAATCCGCGCCGAAGGGGTTCAGGGCCGCGGAAACGCTCGTGGGCGCCGCCACGTTGTGGCAGTTCAGGCAGGAGAAGCGCTCGCTGAGCGGCAGCCGATCCATCAGCGTTTCGGTCGCCGAAGCGGCCGCGACGTTCAGGATCACCAGCGCGACGACGATGGAGCCGATCGGTAACCTGCGCTCCATGAGCCTCCCCTCTGGTCCCAATGATAACACCCGGCCGTTCGGCCTGTCAACGCGCCTACCGGCCCGTGGTTCCCCCGTCCGCCGGCTCACCCCCGTCGGCCAGGATGGCCGCGAACCAGGCCAGGATCTCGTCCCGCCCCAGCCCCCCGGCCGCCGAGGTCGGGAGGAACGGGGTCGCCGGGTCGAGTTCCAGGGTCGCCGCGATCTCGCGGAACCTCTCCGGCAGCTTGGTCTTGCCCAGCTTGTCGATCTTGGTCACCGCGATCGCGAACGGCACTCCCGCCTCGCGCAGCCAGGTCGTCATGCGCCGGTCCTCCTCGGTGGGGCGGTGCCGGACGTCCAGCAGCTGCAGGACGGCCAGGGGCCGGTCCCCGACGAACAGGTAGGCCCGCATCAGGCGCAGCCACTCCTCCCGGAGGTCCTTGCCGACCCGGGCGAAGCCGTAGCCCGGCAGGTCCACCAGGTAGTAGGTGTCTTCGACCAGGAAATAGTTCAATAAACGGGTTTTTCCGGGTTTGCCGCTGATCTTGGCCATGGCCTTGCGGGCCAGGACGTGGTTGATCAGGGAGGATTTCCCGCAGTTGCTGCGCCCCACGAAGGCGAATTCCGGCAGGACGCGTTCCGGCCGCTGGGCCAGGCCCGGGGCGCTGGTGACGAATTCCACGCGCACGTCGCGCCCTCCGGTTGCGGGTCAGTGGGAGGCGCCGGGCGCGGTCTTGCCCGCGGCCGCCTGGCGCGCTTCGCGGCAGGACTCCCCCTGCCGCCCGCCGACCAGGGCCAGGTCCAGGACCTCGTCCATGGTCTCGACCAGGTGCACCTGGAGCTGGCGCCGGATCGTCTGGGGCAGCTCGAGGTACTCCTTCTCGTTGTCCTTGGGGATGATCAGGACCCGGCAGCCGGCGCGCATCGCCGCGACGGCCTTCTCGGGCAGGCCCCCGATCGCCAGCACCTTGCCGCGCAGGGTGATCTCCCCGGTCATCGCCACGTCCTTGCGCACAGGGATCTCGCGCAGCAGCGAGACGATGGCCGTGGCCATGGCGATGCCGGCGCTGGGGCCGTCCTTGGGCACCGCGCCCTCGGGCACGTGGATGTGCAGGTCGTTCTTCTGCATGAAGGTCGCCGGCAGCTTGCCGCAGCGGGTGCGGGCGAAGCTGAGCGCCGTCTCGGCCGACTCCTTCATGACCTCCTTGAGGTTGCCGGTGAGCTTCAGCTTGCCGGCGCCGGTCATGTGGGCCGCCTCGATCGGCAGGGTCTCGCCGCCGACGACGGTCCAGGCCAGGCCCGTGACCACGCCGATCTCGGGCTCGCCTTCCACGACCTGCCGGCGGTAGCGGGGCGTGCCGAGCGTCTTCTGCAGCGAGGTGGGCGTCACCCGGGCCGGGAAGCGCCCCCGCTCCGCCTTGAACTTGGCCGTCTTGCGGCAGATCGAGGCGATCTCGCGCTCGAGCTGGCGCACGCCGGCCTCGCGGGTGTAGCCGTCGATGATCACCGACAGCGCGCGCGGGCTGAAGCCGCCCTTCCAGCTCTTGACGCCGTTGCGCTGCATCTGCCGCGGCACCAGGAAGTCGCGCGCGATGGCCAGCTTCTCGTGGTCGAGGTAGCCGGGCAGCCTGATGATCTCCATGCGGTCCTCGAGCGCCGCCGGGATGGAGTGCAGCGAGTTGGCGGTCGTGATGAACATGACCTCCGAGAGGTCGAAGTCCACCTCCAGGAAGTGGTCGCTGAAGTGCGTGTTCTGCTCGGGGTCGAGCACCTCGAGCAGGGCCGACGAGGGGTCGCCGCGGAAGTCGGCGCCCATCTTGTCGATCTCGTCCAGCAGGAAGACGGGGTTCTTGGTGCCGGCCTTGCGCAGCGACTCGATGATGCGGCCGGGCTTGCTGCCGATGTAGGTGCGCCGGTGCCCGCGGATCTCGGCCTCGTCGCGCACGCCGCCCAGGGAGATGCGCACGAAGCGGCGGTTCATGGCCTCGGCGATGCTGCGCCCGAGGCTGGTCTTGCCGACGCCGGGCGGGCCCACCAGGCAGAGGATGGAGCCGTGCAGCTTCTTGGTGAGCTTGAGCACGGCCAGGTACTCGATGATGCGGTCCTTGACCTTCTCCAGGCCGTAGTGGTCGGCGTCCAGCTGCTTGCGCACCAGGCGGGTGTCGAGCCGGTCGCGGGAGCGCTTCTTCCAGGGCAGCTCCAGCAGGGTGTCCAGGTAGTTGCGGACCACGGCGGCCTCGGGCGACATCCCGGGCATCTTCGCCAGCCGCCCGATCTCGCGCTCGGCCGTCTCGCGCACCTCCGGAGGCAGGTCGCCCGCCTCGAGGCGTTCGACGTACTCCTCGACCTCGCTGTCCTCGTCGGCGCCGTAGCCGAGCTCCTTGCGGATGGCCCGCAGCTGCTCGTTCAGGTAGAACTCGCGCTGGTTCTTCTGGACCTGGCTCTGCACCTCGGTGTCGATGCGCTGTTCGATCTGGAGGATCTCCAGCTCGTCGGCCAGGATCTGGTTGACGCGGCGCATGCGGTCGACCAGGCCCGGCTCCTCCAGCAACTCCTGCTTCAGGGGCACCTTGCCCACGATGTAGGCGCTGATGGAGTCGGTCATGCGGGCGATCTCCCCCATGTTCAACACCGACAGCAGCACCTCGTCGGGTAGGCGCTTGTTCAGCCGCACGTACTCCTTGAAGCGCTCCTTGATGGAGCGGCTGAGGGCCTCGATCTCCGGCCCGTCGTCGCGGCTCTCGGGGATCACCTCGACGGTCACCTCGCCGAACTCCTCGCCTTCGCTGTAGCCAGTGATGCGGACGCGGGCCTCGCCCTCGACCAGGATCTTGAGCGTGTCGTCGGGCGTGCGGATGATCTGCAGGATCTTGATGACCGTGCCCACGGCGTAGAGGTCGTCCCGGGCGGGGTCCTCGACCTCGGGCTCGTGCTGCGCCGCCACGCAGATGTACTTGTCGCGCATCATGGCGGCCTCCAGGGCCGCGACCGAGCGCGGCCGGCCCACCAGCAGCGGCGTGATCATGTAGGGGAACACCACGACGTCGCGCAGGGGCAGCAGCGGCAGGCGCTCCGGCAGGACGGGCGGCGTGGCGGCGGGTTCGACTTCGCGTCGCTTCATGTCTCTCCTGGCGGCGGGTGCGGGACGCGG
>DYDD01000066.1:10289-13087 GCA_020718045.1 Fibrobacter sp.
CCCTCGGGTCGGCTCGGTGGTCGGTCAGGCGCCCTTGGCGTCGGCGTCCGCGTCGTGGCCCAGGATCTCCGCCTCGGCCGCCCCCGCGACGACCTCGCGCGAGATCACCACCTGGCGGACGTTGTCCATGGTCGGGACGTTGTACATGACGTCGCGCATGACCGCCTCCATGATGGAGCGCAGGCCGCGGGCGCCGGTCTTGCGGGTGATGGCGCGGTCGGCGATGGCCTCGATGGCGTCGTCGGTGACCACCAGCTCCACGTCCTCCATGGACAGCAGCTTCTGGTACTGCTTGACCAGGGCGTTGCGCGGTTCGCGCAGGATGCGGATCATCGCCTCGCGGTCGAGGTCCTGCAGGGAGGTCACCACCGGCAGGCGGCCGACCAGCTCGGGGATCAGGCCGTACTTGACGAGGTCCTCGGGCTCGACCTTGGCCAGGACCTCGTCGTCGGTGACCTTGCGGCCGCGGGTCTCGGCGCGCTCGAAGCCGAGCACGTTCTGGCCGATGCGCCGCTTGACGATGTCGGAGAGGCCCTGGAAGGCGCCGCCGCAGACGAACAGGATGTTGCGCGTGTTGATCTCGATGTACTTCTGCTGCGGGTGCTTCCGGCCGCCCTGCGGCGGCACGTTGGCCACGGTGCCTTCGAGGATCTTCAGCAGCGCCTGCTGGACGCCCTCGCCGGAGACGTCGCGGGTGATCGACGGATTGCTGCTCTTGCGCGTGATCTTGTCGATCTCGTCGATGTAGATGATGCCCTGCTCGGCGGCCTGGGCGTTGTAGTCCGCCGCCTGCAGCAGCCGCACCAGGATGTTCTCCACGTCCTCGCCCACGTAGCCGGCCTCGGTCAGCGTCGTGGCGTCGGCGATGGCGAAGGGCACGTTGAGGAAGCGGGCCAGCGTCTGGGCCAGCAGCGTCTTGCCGGTGCCGGTGTTGCCGATCAGCAGGATGTTGCTCTTGTCGACCTCGACGTCGTCCCCGATGCGGCGCTGGTTGATGCGCTTGTAGTGGTTGTAGACCGCGACCGCGAGGCTGATCTTGGCGTCGTCCTGACGGATGACGTACTCGTCGAGGTGCGCCTTGATGTCGTGGGGCTTGGCGTGCGTCTGCGCCGTCTCCGGCGCGTCGTCGAGCAGCTCGCCCTCGAGGATGTCGTTGCACAGCTTGATGCACTCGCTGCAGATGTAGACGTTGGCCGGGCCGGCGACGAGCTTCGCCACCTCGTCCTGTCCCCGGGCGCAGAACGAGCACTTGATCATCTGCGGCGAACCGGTCTGTCGGCGTTTCATGGTGCCTCCTGCACGCGGGTCACGCGGGCCGTCCGTCCTCAGTCCTTGACGATCTCGGCGCGCTTCTCGATCACCTTGTCGACCAGGCCGTAGGCGCGGGCCTCGCCGGCGGACATGAAGAAGTCGCGGTCGCTGTCGCGGGTGATCCGCTCGACGGTCTGCCCGGTGTGCTTGGACATCAGGCCGTACAGGAGGTCCTTCATGTAGAGGATCTCCTTCGCGTAGATCTCGATCATGCTGGCCTGGCCCTGGCTGCCGCCCAAGGGCTGGTGGATCATCATGCGCGAGTTGATCAGCGCGGAGCGCTTGCCCACGGCGCCGGCGGCCAGCAGCACGGCGCCCATGCTGGCGGCCTGGCCCATGCAGATCGTGGCCACGTCGTTGGAAATGTACTGCATCGTGTCGTAGATCGCCAAGCCGGCGGAGATGCTGCCGCCGGGGCTGTTGACGTACAGGAAGATGTCGCGTTCGGGATCCTCCGCCTGCAGGAACAGCAGCTGGGCGATGATCACGTTGGCGACGTTGTCGTCGATCGCCGTGCCCAGGAAGATGATGCGGTCCTTGAGCAGGCGCGAGTAGATGTCGTACGAGCGCTCGCCCTGGCTGGTCTGTTCCACGACGTAGGGGATCAGCATCTCGTTGCCTCCGTATGGGTTCCGTCCACGCCGGCCGCGGCGGCCGGTTCAGTCCTGTTGATATTCGGCCCGCGCGCGCAGGAAGTCGAACGCCTTCTGCTCCGCGAGGTCCTGCGCGATCCGCTCGTCCTCGTGGTGCTGCTTCACGTAGGCGAGGTAGTCCTCGGCGGGGAAGCCGTTCTCGGCGGCGACGGCGGCGATCCGCGCTTCGACCTCCGCCGGCGTCACCGCGATCTCCTCCTGGCGGCGGATCGCCTCCAGGACCAGCATCGCCTTCAGCGAGCGCTCGGCCCAGGCGCGGCCGGACTCGCGGTAGCGCTGCTCGTCCTGCCCGGTGACCGGGCGCCCAAGGTACGCGCTACGCTGCTTCATCTCGTTCACGCCGGCGGCGAGGTACTCCTCGACCAGGCTCGGCGGCGGCTCGACCGGGTTGCGCTCGATCAGCATATCGACGATCCGCTCGCGCTCCAGCTGCTCGACCCGCCGGCTCTCCTCGGCCAGCAGCTCGTCGCGCAGGGAGAGGCGCAGCTCGAGCAGGGTCTGGCCCTCCTTCATCGCGGCGGCGAAGGCGTCGTCGAGCTCGGGCAGGCTGCGGGCCTGGACTTCCTTGACCGTCACAAGGTAGCCGACCGTGCGCCCGCACACGCGTTCGTTGCCGTAGTCCGCGGGGTAGGTCACCGTCACGCTGCGCTCGTCCCCGGCCACCGCGCCGGTCAGCTCGCGGTCGAACTCCGCGAAGTTGCCCTCGGCGCCCAGCTCGAACAGGTAGTCCCGGACCGGCCCGGCGGGATCCGGCTCCCCGTCCTGCGCCTGCGGGACGATGTCGGCCTTCAGGCGGTCGCCGGCGGCGGCGGCCCGCTCGGCGCGCTCCCAGAC
>DYDD01000350.1 GCA_020718045.1 Fibrobacter sp.
TCTTCCCCTACTTGAACAGGGTGTCTGGTATGGTTGGACGAGTTCCTGGTTCTGCTGTCTCACAGTCCTCGCCCGCGGCGGACGGATCATCGCAGTGCGCGTAGGCGATCGGCCCCTCGCTTGCTCTCGCCGTGGCCCCCCCCGCGCCCTTTCCGGCCGCTGACCCTCAGACGTTGACGCATATACGGACGTGCGGCTGTTCGCGCGGACGTGTGCGCTGACGCGAGTCGCCCGGTCTCAGACCCCACCGCGGAGGCCCTTGTAACCTATTCGCTATGCTGTACTGTTTGTTACTCATCGGCAACGAGTTACACCGTGTCCTTCTCAGCGGGAGGAACGACGCATGGTGACCGCACGCGACCTTGCGGAACTGAACTTGTGGCAACGCATCTTCGCGGAACACTGGGACGCGTTTGCGGCGACGTGGCGAACGGAGAACGGCCGGTCCGTGCCGTCGCACTGGGCCGAGAACGTGAAACGCATGGTGGGCTGCGGCGACATCGCGGTGGGCTACCGCGAGTACCAGTGCGAGGACTGCGGCACGACGAAGAAAGTCGGGTTCACCTGCAAGAGCAAGCTGTGCCTGCGCTGCTTCAAGGTCGCGGTCGACGAGTGGTTGCAGACCGCGCGCAAGGTGTTGTTCGAGGGCGTGGTGCACCGGCAGGTGGTGTTGACCGTGCCCATAGCGCTGCGCGCTCTGGTGTTGGCCGACGCGCGGTTCATGAGGGCGTTCGCCGACGCCGGCGCGCGGGCGGTCAAGGAACTGATCGCGGAGTGGCGGCCCAAGCAGCGGATCAAGGTCGGGATCATGTCCGTGCTGCAACTGCACGGCCGCGGCGGCAACAGCAACCCGCACGCGCACCTGGTCGTGAGCGAAGGCGGGATAGACAAGGACGGGCAGTGGCGCACGGTCAGCTACTTCGACACCAAGAAACTGCGGCGCAAGTGGCAGTACCACGTGCTGACGGCGCTGAAGAAAGCGGTCAAGGGCACGGCGTACGAGAAGGAATGGACCGACCGGTTGGGGCGGATGTTCCACGAGTACCCGACCGGGTTCGATGTCCACGCCATGCCCGAGAAGGGGCCCGTCGAGCGGCTGATCGTGTATCTGTGCAAGTACGTGTCCAGTCCGCCGATTTCGATCCGCCGCATCGACGCGTACGACGGACAGAACGTGACCTATCACTACAAGGACCACCGGCGCGGCATGGTCTGGGAGACGTTGCCCGCGACCGAGTTCATCGGCCGCATGATCAAGCACCTGCCGCCGAAGGGGTATCGGATGGTCAGGTACTACGGGATTTACGCCCGCCCCATCCGCGAACGCACTCACGCCAAGGTCGCGGTCACGCTCCAGCGCCGGGACCGGAACATGCAGCAGGTGGCGGCGTACTTCGCCCGCAAGCGCGGCTTGACGCCGGAACAATACCAAGCCGAACTGGAAGCCAAGTTCGGCGACCACGCGCCGCGCTGTCCCAAGTGCGGATCGAAGCGGATGCGTCTGATCCGGGTCTGGAGCGCCAGAGCGGGGATGATCTACGAGGCGCCCGGCATCGGCCCGCCGCTGGCCCCCGGCGAGCCCACCGCCGCTGCCGCGATGCTTCCGCCACCGGCGCCTGAACGAAAACCCGCCGCGCCGTGTCAGAGCAACCCTGCCCGCGGCGGGATCCTACCGCCGTGCCACCGCGGCCGTGGCGCCACCGCATGGCCGATCGGAGTCCGAGATCGAAGAGACGCCCGAACCCTCACAGCCCCCAGACCCCACGCCACGCGAGCGCCAGGGGAAAACGTGGGGGGCCACGCCGGAAAAAAGCAGAGGCGGCGGACTTGACGGCGACACCGCCTGCGCACCGTAGAGTGGGTTCGGCAAAACGAAAATGGCTCCCGAGCACGACGACCGCGCGCGGACCGCCGACCGACCGAGACGCGCTTGCCCACGCAACACCAGCCATTTTTGCTTTGCCGAACCTGCCCCGCGGCGAGCGCTCTTGCAGGCGGGGGCGCAGTCAAGTACGTCGCCGCATTTTTACGGTGGGGTGCCACGTTTTTTCCTGGCGCGGCGCCTCGGGACAACGCCCGTCCGGTAACCGGTGTGCACGTCGCAAAAACGCGGACATCTCGCTTGACACGGCCAGGATACCGGTCTAACTTCTGTGCGGTTCGAGGGATCGCGTTCGGTGTCCGGACGGCGGGTGTCGTCCGAAGAGACAGGCCTGTTCTGCTGCCTTTCCCGCGACACGCGGGCAACCGAGCGCAGCGAAGGTTACCCTTGGAAGAGACAGGCCTGTTCTGCTGCCTTTCCCGCGACACGCGGGCAACCGA
>DYDD01000351.1 GCA_020718045.1 Fibrobacter sp.
ATACCGCCCAAGTTACACCAGATTCCTGTCGATTTCTACGGCGCAGGCTCCTAGCGAATTGACTCCGTAGGCGCCGAGATGCAAGTTGATGCCGACAGGAGGGCCTCGACATGTCGGCAGGTTCCTCGGAGGTCGGCTCCCCGCTCGGGGGCGGCGGCGTGAAGCCCGCCGTGTCGATGACGTGCTTCCTGTCCTGCGTCGCCCTGCACTCCCTGGTCACCGGCCTCATCCTGATCGCGCAGCCGGATGCGCTGATGGAATGGGCGGGCTGGGGCGGGATGCGATCGCCCTTCTTCCCCGCGCAGGGCGGCGTGTTCCACGTGCTGATGGTCGTGCTCTACGGCCGTGCGGCCCGGCGGGTTCGGGATCGTCTGCTGCTGATCCCGTACATCGTCTTCGTCAAGGTCACGGCGGCCGTGTTCCTGCTGTCGTACTACTGCTTCGTGGAACAGATCCCGCTGATCCTCGCCTCGGGCCTGTTCGACGGCGGCATCGCCGCCGTCCTGGCGTTCGCGCGCCGGCCGGGCCGTCCCGCCGCGGCGAGGAGGATCCGATGACGGTCGAGAGCAAGCAGGCCATGGACCTGCGGTTGCCGGGCATCCTGGTGACCGGCGCGTCCGGTTTCGTCGGCCGCCACTTCCTGGAGGCGGCGGCCGGCAAGTTCCGTCTGTTCTGCCTCGCGCGCCGCTCCCAGTTCGAGGCGGGCGTGCCGCACCTGGAGAACCAGCGCTGGACGCAGGTCGACATCGCCCACCGCGACGCGCTGCTGGAGGTCGCCCGCTGCGTCAAGGAGCACGGGGGCGCCGACCACGTGCTGCACCTCGCGGGGTACTACGATTTCACCTACCGGGATCATCCCGAGTACGAGCGGACCAACGTCGTCGGGACGCAGAACGTGCTCGACCTCGCCGAGGCGATCGGCGCCCGGCACTTCTTCTACAGCAGCTCGCTCGCGGCCTGCCGGTTCCCCGCCGCGGGGACGAGCCTCACCGAGGACAGCGAGCCGGACGCGGACTTCCCCTACGCCCGCAGCAAGCGCGACGCGGAGCGGCTCATCCGCGACCACCCCGGGGACTTCCGGCGCAGCATCCTGCGCCTGGCCGCGATCTACAGCGACTGGTGCGAGTACCCGCCGGTGTACGCCTTCCTGCACACCTGGCTCTCCGACGACTGGAACTCGCGCCTGCTGGGCGGCCGGGGGAACAGCGCGGTGCCGTACCTGCACATCCACGACCTCACCGCGCTGCTGTTGCGGGTCGCGGAGGTGGCGGAGGACCTGCCGCCGTGCTCCGTCTTCAACGCCAGCCCGTCGCACGCGACGTCGCACCAGGATCTCTACTGCGCGGCCACGCGGTTCCTGCACGGCCTGGAGTGCCGCCCCGTCCACGTCCCGCGCTCGCTCGCCTATCCGGCCGTGGCGCTGCGGCAGCATGCCCTCGATCTGCTCGGGCGGCCGCCCTTCGAGCGCACCTGGATGATGCGCTACATCGACAGGGAGCTGCGGGTCGACGCGTCGCGGACGCAGGCCCAGCTCGGCTGGGCGCCCACGCCGCGGTACGACTTGAAGCGCCGGCTGCTGATCCTGGTCGAGAACATGAAGTCCCACCCCGAGCTGTGGCGGCTGCGGAACGAGGCGGCGATCGTCCACGCCGCGCGGCGGCCCAACCTCGTCATGTTCAACCACCTGCGGCAGGCGCGGGAGCGGATCGTCCTGGATGTGACCGCCGCAATCCGCCGCGAGCAACGCGTCCGCGACTTCCGGGACTACGGGCGCATGCCGGAGGCGTCGCTCCAGGCCTACGTCACCTTGTTCTTCGAGGTGCTGGTGGGGGCGATGCGCACGCGCGACCGCACGCTGGTGCGGACCTACGCGCGGCTCCTGGCCTACCACCGCCGGCGGCAGGGCTTCGCCTTCGAACACGTGAGCGTCGCCCTCGACGCCTTCCGGGGGGTCCTCCGCGACAGCCTGGCCGGGATCGGGGATCCCGACGTCACGCCGGCGCTCGTCAACGAGTACGTGGACCTCAGCCTGCAGCTCGCGCTCGACGAGATCGAGGAGACGTACGCGCAGCTCGAGGCCAAGGGCGTCGGGCCCGACGACCGCGCCGGCGACGCCGACCTCCTGGCCAACGACCTCGAGATGGTGCGGCTGGTCGAGGAGCTGCACGACGTCTGCCGCGATGGCTGGGACGCCGACAGCCTGTTCTGCGAGAGGGCGCCGCCCGGCGCGCATGGGGAGCCCGCGGGCGCCTGAACCGCCGTCGCTAGCCTGAAGTTCCTAGGCCACTGATGAGGCATCCCTTT
>DYDD01000067.1:0-12796 GCA_020718045.1 Fibrobacter sp.
GGCGGGCCGGATCGCCGGCGCGCAGCGGCAGCGTCCGCGCGGTGAACGTCATCGTCGCGCCCTGGGCCGAGATGCCCGCCATCTCGAAACCGGTCCAGGCCCGCTCGTAGGTGCGGGTGGCGGGCCTCCCCTCCTGCCGCAGCGCGGTGGTCGTGCCGGCGTGGAAGGGGTCGCGCGCCGAGCCGTAGAAGCCGAAGACGTAGGCGTCGTAGACCCCGACGTCCTGGATGCCGTCGGCCTCCAGCAGCCGCAGGCCGTCGCCCTCGCCGTTGACCGTGTTGTCGGCGAGCCGGTCCTCGATGCGCGCCTCGTTCACGTGCCAGACCAGCAGACCGCCGTCCGGCAGGAAGAAGTCGTACATGCCCGTGTTGCGCGAGGCCTCCTCCAGCGGGCCGGGGCCGTCAGGGTCCTCGAGGTCGCCGCCCATGTAGAGGAAGACGCCGGTCGCCTCGTCGCGCACGAAACCGATGCCGCTCTCGTCCGGCAGCTCGTCGCCGCTCAGCGGTACCCAGCGGTTCTCCACCAGGAAGAACTCGCGCGGCGAGACGCCGCCCAGGATCGCCTGCGGGTAGTCGGAATCGAAATCGTAGGGCGCGCCGCCCACCGAGCTGCCGCTGTAGTGCTGCAGGTACTGGCTGCGCGGGATCTGGGAGGCCGGCAGGTGGACCTCGCGGTCGCCGCCGCCGACGGTCGCCGTCTCGATCCAGCCCAGGTACCAGCGGTTCCAGGCGCCGAGCGAGGGCGGCAGCAGGCCGGCCACGCTGAAGACATCGATGGAGTCGGGGTACTCGGGGTGGATGTTCAGGCCGACGTTGGCCACCAGGTTCGGGCCGGAATCCATCAGGTCCCAGAGCCCGACCGCCGGCAGGCCGGTGGTGGTGTCGTAGACGTCTGGCAGGCCCAGCGCATGGCCGAACTCGTGGTAGAGGGCGCCGGCGATGCTGCCCAGCCAGTCGTCCTGGCTGGTGGATTCCGGGATGATCGAGCACTCGCTGATCAGGCCCGGCGACCCCGTCGTCGAATCGACGCCGAGCAGGGCGACGGGTTCGCCCAGGGTCACGAAGAAGGTCGGGATGTCGTTGGGCGAGTCCCGGTTGACGTCGCTCTGCCAGTCGCCGCCGGCGTGGACGAAGATCACGTAGGCGAGTTCGTTGTCGTCGTCGAAGTCGGCCAGGTTGGCGCTGCCGTCCTGCTGGGTCCCGGCGTCCGCCGCCCCGATGACGTCCTGCACCAGGGTTTCCAGCAGTTCCAGCGTCCAACCGCCGTCGGCGCCCGGCCCGTAGTCGGCCATGTCCGACAGGCGGTAGCAGTCCTGCTCGCCGTCGGGCAGCACGCGCCCCTCGATGGCGAGTCGGCCGCCGGACTGGATGCGGTAGTACTCGCCGAGTCCATTCAGGTGCGCCTCGAAGTAGGCCCGGTCGTGGGGCGGGCGGTCGAAGATCGCCCCGGGGGCGGGCGACAGCACGAAGTTCCCATCCGAGGTGACGCTCGTCAGGTCGCCGCTGCGGTCGCCGTCGAAACCGATGCGCACCAGCAGCACCCGCAGGGTCGTCGGCTCGCCGGACTTGTCCGCCGTGGCCCGCGCGCCCGGGCGGCGCGAGACGTGCCGCCCCTCGAGCAGGTCGTGGACGGCGTGGAACCGCGTCTCGAGCGCCTCGAGCCGGCCCTGCGCCGCGTCGCGCGCCCGTTCGCCGCCCGGTCCCGCGAACAGGCGTTCCGGCGCGACCTTGACCACCGGCACCTTCTCGACGGTCCGCGCGCCCGCAGCCGACGCGACGGCGACGGCGCCGGCCCCGAGACCCGCGCACAAGATCAGGATCAGCAGCCCGACCGCGGGACGGGCCGGACCGTGCTTGTGCGCTGCGCCGTCGAACTGCATGCCGATCGTCCCGCCTTCCGGTTCGCGGTGCAGGGGCCTCAGAAATCGTAGCCCAGCGAGATGCGGTCCACGTGCTTGAGCCCCTTGGCCTGCGGCACCGAGGCGTAGCCGAACGTGATGTTCCTGCCGACCCAGCGGCCGAGGTCCAGGCCGAAGCCCCAGGTGCTGTCCTCGATCTCCCCGGTGCCCCTCTTGTAGCCGAAGCGCAGGAAGAGGGACTGCGCGTAGGCCAGCTCCGTGCCCACGCCCCACTCGTTCTCGCCGAAGTCGAGGCCGAGGCCGTAGTCGTCGTTCTCGTCGCTCCAGTCCAGCAGGGGCACGAGGTAGTCCGCGACCAGCAGCAGCGACAGCGCCTCGCCCTGCACCACGCCGTAGGCGCCGCCGAAGGTGATCTTGCGCGGCAGCGGGTCGCTCTGGGGCTCGTCGACGTGCGTGATGTTCGGGCCCAGGTTGGCCAGCGCCACGCCCAGGTTGGCCTTCAGGGCGGGGATCTTCCACAGCAGGCCGGCGTCCACGGCGAAGGTGCTGCCCGAGCCGCCGCGGCCGTCCTGCAGCACTTCTTTCGGCGCCAGGTTGTCGCGGAAGTACTTCACGCCGAGGCCGGCGCCGAGGTTCGTGGAGATGCGCGTGCCGTAGGTGAAGCCCATCGCCCACATGTTCGAGGAGAAGATGCCGGTGGAGTCGCCGCCGTCGTTCATGCCCTCCTGGTCGCCCATGGACAGGTAGGTCAGGTTGAAGCCGAAGGTGCCGCCCCACTTGCGGGCCGCGTAGCCGCCCCAATACAGGGCGATGTCGTCGGCGAGGTCGGGCACGAGCTTCGACTGCATGAACTCCAGTCGCGCCGGGTGGACGTCGGTGGCGAAGGCCAGGCCGCCGGGGTTCCACCACATGGCGGTGGCGTCCTGCGCCAGGGCGGTGCCGGCCTCCCCCATCCCGTTGTAGCGGGAGCCGATGGGGAATTCCAGCGCGATGGCGCCGGCGCCGGACATGGCCAGGGCCGCCCCGGCCACCGACATCAGGCAGGTCACGGCGAACAGTGTCACGAACACGGGAGTCCTCTTCATCGGATCGTCCTTCCGTCCTGGTTACCGGGGGCTGCGCCCCCCCGTCGTTGATCAGCCAGGGCAGGCCGGGCCCGCCTCATTTCATGAGCACGATCTTGCCGTTGACGATGGCCGGGTGCCGCGGGTCGCCGGCGGCGCTGCCGCGGACCACGTACAGGTAGACGCCGTTGGCGATCTCGTCGCCGCGGGCGTCGCGGCCGTCCCAGGCGAGCACCTGCGGGCCCGCCTCGGCGAAGCTGCGCGTCGTCTGCCAGACCGTCCGGCCGGACACCGTGAAGATGGTCCAGGTCACGGTCATCGGGTCGCTGGTCTCGAAGAGCAGGCGCGCCGGGCCCGGGGTCGGGTTCGGGAAGACGGTGACGTCCTGCAGGCCGGTGACGGCGTCGGCCACGACGTGGAACGACAGCGTGTCGCTGCCCACGTTGCCCAGCAGGTCGCTGGCGAAGACCGCCGCCAGGTGGGGACCCGGGACGAGGTTCTCGGGCAGCGGCACCGTGACGCGCGCGCGCGTGAAGCTGCCGGATTCGAAGACCAGGCGGTCGGTGACGTTGCTCATCTGGCCGGTGCCGTCGAACTCCAGCAGCACGCTGTTCAGGGGCGTCGTGCCGAGGATGCTGACGCCGCTGCTGTCGGCCAGGTCGGCGCGCAGCTCGGTGCCCACCTTGACCCGCGTGCTCCCGCCGGCGAAGGCGAGGGACGTCGCCGGGCCGGTGACGTCGTCGAGGCCCGCGGTCGCGACCCGGGCCGCCGGCAGCTCGAGGTACATGGCGCGCGACTCCCCGGGCGCGTCGACGATCAGCCGCAGCTTGCCGTGCTCGCCGGTGCGCAGCTGCAGCGGCACCTTGAAATCCACGCGCAGCGTGTCGAGGTCGGTCTCGCCGGTGCCGCGGAAGACCGGGGCGCCCGGCTGCCAGTAGTCGAGGCTGGCCGTGCCGAGCTGGTAGTGCCGCTCGTCGCGGGACTCCTGCACCAGCAGGTCGTACGTCGTGCCGGGAAGCACGGACAGGCCCTGCTCGGAGAGCACGCAGACGACGTGCTCGAGGCGGCCGGTGCGCAGGCTGTCGGAGGTCGCGGCGTGCAGGTCGGTGCCGCCGGCGGGATTGGGCAGCGCCAGCGCCGGGTCGCCGAACAGGTTGTAGCGGTAGCTGTTGTGCATCATCTGGGAGTTGCCGCCGCCGAGCCCCACCTTGGCCAACCAGAGGGCCGCGCCCGGCGTGCGGTCGGGATCGACCGTGCGGCCGGGATAGAGGTTCGCGTAGAACCGGTCCGAGAGCGGGTCGTTGTAGATGACGTAGCTGACCTGGGAGGCCGCGATCGCCGCGATCGTGCCGCCAGCCGGCTGCGAGACGAACACCTCGGCCATGCTCTGGCGGACGGCCGAGTCGTAGATGCCCACGTCGCAGCTGAAGGCCAGGAAGACGCCGCGGCGCAGGCCGTTGTTCAGGCCGTAGATGTCGTCGGTCAGGAAGAGCTGCTCGTCGGCCAGGGTGTGCTCCGAGCCGTGGCCGATGTAGTGGAAGACCGTGGTGCCTTCGTTCAAGGCGTTCTTGGCCGCCAGCCGGGCCAGCGGCTTGTAGACGCCGCTGGGGGCGGCGGCGTAGTCGATCATCAGCAATTTTTCGGCGTCGAGCGTCCAGGGCACGTACGTGTCGACCAGCTCGAGCGCCTGCTGCGTGTGCACGCGCTCGAAGCTGCCGGGGCTCGACGGCTGCGTGAAGTCGTCGGCCGCGAACACGACCCGGTTGCGCCAGGCGCCCGGCGGCGTCTCCATCTCGTAGGCGACGATGCGGTCGACCATGCCCGCGGCTTCATCCAGGTCGCGGGCGGTGAGGCGGCCCACCGCCAGGTCGGGCACGTCCAGGCCCCAGACCGGGGCGTCGAAGGACACCAGGGCGTCGTCCGTGGCGTAGGGGTAGGCCGAGTAGTCGGTCAGCAGGTCGGGGAAGAACGTCCGCGTCCAGGTGGGCAGCAGGTCCTCGAACTGGTTGCGGTAGCCGCGGTAGTCGCGCGACGCGTCGCCCGCCAGGCAGACGTAGGCCAGGCGGCCGCCGCCGCGTCCCCAGAGCCATTTCAGGAAGTTGCGCAGGGCGAAGGGGTCCTTCACGCCGGCGCCGAAGCTGTCGTACACGTCCTCCTCGTCCACGGCCACGGACACCGGGTCGTGGTCGACGCCGGGCAGGACGAGCGAACGGTGGGCGGCCAGGCGGGCTGCGGGCGCGGCCAACCGCGGGTCGTGCAGCACGACGTGGTCGCACTCGCCCGACATGCGCAGCAGGTCGCCCGGCGTGCGCCGGCTGTGCGTGGCCGGGGCCAGGGCCTCGGCGCCGGCGAAGACGACGAGGTGGGCGTCGGTCGCCGGATCGCGCAGCAGTCCGAGCACCAGCCGGTTCGCCGCCAGGGCCTGCCCCGTCAGCGCCAGCGGCGCGTCGGGATCGCTCACGTCCCAGCAGGCGGGCGCGGCGCCGGACGGGTGCGTCAGGACGAGATCGACGGCCTCGCCGGGCGCATCGACCTGCTCGCCCCAGTGGGTCACGTCGAGCTGGCCCGACGACTTCACGAGCCTCTCCAGCGACAGTACGTCGAAGGAATCCAGGATGAGCGACGGCGACCCGTCGGGGCTCTCCTGCGACAGGGTCAGGGTGTTGGGGCCGTTGCGCACGACGGTCGTCTCGCCCGCCAGGCGGATGCGGAGGCTGTCCTGCTCCTGCCGGACGGTCCAGCTCGCGCTCAGGTCCTGGTCCACCTGGTCGCCGCTGTTGATCCAGGTGCGCGCCGTGTTGAGTTCCGCCGAGCCCTCGCCGAAGCGGTGGTTGGAGCGGACGTCGACCTGCAGGAACATCGTGCTGGCGGCGATGGCCGACGGCAGGGAGAACGGCACGATCTTGCGGTCGAAGATGGCGGTGTCCCAGGCCCAGTCGTCCTGCAGCCGGCCGTAGGCTTCCAGGACGTTCTGCTCGAAGTGGTGGCGGGCCAGCTGCAGCGTGTCGTCCACGGCCGCGCCCGGCGGCGCCGCGACGGTCGCGATGCGCAGGGGCGTTCCCGGCAGCGGCGACGCGTCGGCGTAACCCTCCCAGGTCAGCCAGTAGACGCTGCGGCCGGCGTAGGGGTGCTCGCGCCAGTCGAGCCGCCCGGCGCCGGCGGCGCTGCGGTCGGTCCAGGCGTCGGGACCGACGGCGTAGAAGAGCAGGGCGTCGCCGGAGTCCCAGGTGCCGTCCGCGTCCTCGAGCTGCAGTGCGACCTCGCGCAGGGCGTGCCAGCCGTCCTGCCAGCTCCCTGGCAACGACCCGTCCTCGGGCAGGGGCGTGGTGTCCGCGCGGTAGACGCGCAGCTTCCGGGAATCGATCGCGGAGGCGCTCACGCCGTCGAGGGCCAGGTGGAGGGCCGTGACCCGGTGCACGCCGGTGGCGGTGATCTCCAGTTTGATCCAATGGTCGGTCTGCAGGAAGGGGTGTTCGACGTCCTTGTCTGCCGCCGCATCGGGCAGGGCGGCCCGACCGCGGGCGAGCGCGGCGTAGAGGGCGGGGTTGAGCACCGCGGCGGCGCCGAAGGGGTCGCCCGCCTCGCCGATCCCGTCCGTCCCGGCGGCCAGCGCTCGCGCCGACTCGCCCGATGGCGCGTGGTCCACCGCGACGGTGACCTCGGCCAGCAGGCCCCCGCCGGCCAGCGGGTCCACCACGAGCGCGGCGACCGGCACGCCCCGCAGCATCCGGACGGCGTCCAGGCGCACGGCGGCGGCCGGGTCGGTCGTCGCGGCGGGCGGGATCGACCAGGCGGCGCCCGTCACCTGGACGCGCGGGCGCGACGTCGGCAACGCGAGCAACGCCGAGGCGGTCGGCGACAGCGCGGAGTCCCCCCGCGCGGTCCGCACGACCGGTCCCGGCCGTCGCCACTGCAGGTCCTCGACCCGGGCCACGGTCCCCGGGACCGCCGCGAAGGGGAAGGCGATGCGCAGGACGGTGCGCTGCGCGTCGGCCGACAGCACCTCGATCCGCGGCGCTGCGACCGTCGGCCGCTCCGGCGGTGCCTCGGCCCGGGCGAGGCCGGCGCCGAGGATCAGCAACGTCCAGAGTGCCCCGACGCGCCGGAAATGCCGCTCGTCCCGGCGCCTCAAGGCCGGTCCTCCCGCGTCGCGGGCAGGGGCGACGCCTCGTCGATCAGCAGGATCGGGATGTCCTGCTCGACCCGGTAGCGCAGGCGGCAGGCGGCGCAATCCAGCCAGGCGTGGTCGGGCGGCACGGTCAGGGTCCCCTTGCAGCGGGGGCAGGCCAGGATTTCCAGGAGCTTCGGGCTCAGCACGACGTCCTCCTCGGGACGGGGCGCGCCGTCGGCCGGACTGGCCGGACGAACGGCTGGGAGATTTCCAGGCGCGACAAGACCGGTTCCCGAAACGATGCCGAGGGAACGGGCATCTACGGCGGGTCCACCCCGGCGCCGTCGGACGGGTGTCCGATCCGCGTCACCGGGGTAGGATACTTGAAGAGGTTGGCATGACAAGGATAAAGGAAGCCGGCCCGGGTGTCAACGCCCGATGGGCCGGGCTTAGCCTTCCTGGAAGATCCCCATGGCGAGGAACTTGTCGAGGCGTTGGCGGCGGAGGTCCTCCGCGCCGACGCTCGCCAGCTCATCGAGGTCGGCGATGATGCGCGACTTCAGGACGGCCGCGGTGGCGATGTGGTCGCGGTGGGCGCCGCCGGTCGGCTCCGGCAGCACGGCGTCGATCACGCCGAGCCGCAGCGCGTCGCGGGCGGTGATCTTCATGGCCCGCGCCGCGTCGGCGGCCTTGGCCCGGTCGCGCCAGAGGATCGCGGCGCAGCCCTCGGGGCTGATGACGCTGTAGATGGAGTTCTCCAGCATGTAGACGCGGTTGCCCACGCCGATGGCCAGGGCGCCGCCGGAGCCGCCCTCCCCCGTCACGAAGACCAGCACCGGCACCGGCAGGGCGGCCATATCGCGCAGGTTGCGGGCGATGGCCTCGCCCTGGCCGCGCTCTTCGGCGCCCAGGCCGGGGTAGGCCCCGGGCGTGTCGATGAAGGTCACGATGGGGCGACGGTTGCGGGCCGCCAGTTCCATCACCCGCATCGCCTTGCGGTAGCCCTCGGGGTGGGCCATGCCGAAGTTGCGGTGGATGTTGCTCTTGGTGTCGCGGCCCTTCTGGTGCCCGATCACCATGACCGGGCGGCGGCCCAGGAAGGCCAGGCCCGTGATCAGGGAAGGGTCGTCCCGGAAGGCGCGGTCCCCGTGCAACTCGTTGAAGCTGTCGAAGATCAGGCGCAGGTAGTCCTGGGTCGTCGGGCGACGGGGGTGCCGGGCCAGCTGCACCCGCTGCCAGTCGTCGAGGCTGTCGAAGATCTCGCGCCCCAGCGACATCACGCGCTCGCGCAGGCGCTGGACCTCGTCGGTCACGTCCAGGCCGCGCAGGCTGGCCGAGTCCTCGAGGGTGCGGATGCGCTCCTCGAGTTCCACGATGGGTTTCTCGAACTCCAGCCAGGGTGTCGTCTTGGGATTCATCGGGGGTCGTGCGTCTCCCGGCCCGGTCCGGGGACATTCCCGGACGGCGAAGCGCTGAATCTATCGGCTCGGGCCGCCGGGTGTCAAGACTCCCGCGCCGATCAGGCGCCGGCGGACTGCCGGCGGTAGCCGCCGTTGGCGCGGCGGGCGGAGCCCGCGGGGACCGAACAGCGGAACACGGTGCCGGATGCGCCGGGCAGGTCGCGCAGCCGTCTCAGCACGCCCAGCGACAGCACGACCCGATGGCTGCGCGAGCGCAGCAGCCAGCTCCGCCCCCCCCGCAGGACCTCCACCAGCAGGGGCACCGGCCGGTCCGTCTCGGCGTCCGCGCCGCCCGCGGTCCGCGAGGAGCGCACGAGGTCGTCGAGGGCGTCGGCCGCGGTCTCGGCGCCGGGGGCGTCGAGGTCCAGGCGCAGCAGGACCTCGTGCGTCCAGGCCCGCAGCGCCTCGTCGACCGTCACGGTGCGGTCGGCGATGACGATGCGGGTGCCGTCGTCGTTGACCCGCATGCGCCCGCCGACGATCAGGATGCCGTCGCCCTGGATCAGCGGCGCCGACTTCTCGTAGAGGTCGGCGTAAGCGATGACCTCGATCATGCCGCGGCGGTCCTCGAAGTGGGTGCGGGCGTACAGGCGCTTGTTGCGGTCGCGGGCCTCGGTGAAGGAGGTGACCACGCCGGCCAGGTCGACCCACGCGCCATCGCCCAGGGTCGCGGCGCGCCGCGTGTCGGACACCGGCAGCGCGTCGATGAACTCGCGGTACTCGTGGAAGGGGTGCCCGGACAGGTAGAAGCCGACGGCCTGGCGCTCCAGGCTCAGCTCGTCCAGCGGGTCGTGGGGCGCGCAGGGCTCCAGGACGGGCTCGACCTCCGCGCCGGCGGCCGCGCCGAAGAGCGAGGCCTGGCCGCGCGTCCGCTCGCGGGCGACCCGCGACCCGTACTGCAGCGCACGGTCGAGGTTCTGCAGCATCTGGCGGCGGTGCCCGGCGAGGCCGTCCAGCGCGCCGGCGTTGACCAGGCTCTCGACGACCTTGCGGTTGAGCGCGTTGAGGTCGACGCGCTCGCAGAAGTCGTAGAGGTCCCGGAAGTCGCGGCCCAGCTCCGCGCGGGCGCGCACGATCTCCTCGATGGCCTTGCCGCCGACGTTCTTCACGGCGCCCATGCCGAACAGGATCTCCCCGCCGCACACCCCGAACTCGCAGCTCGGGCTGTTGACGCTGGGTGGCACGATGCGCAGGCCCAGCGACTTGACCTCGTCGATGAGCTGGGTCACGCGGTCGGACTTGCGCATCTCTGTGCTCATCGTCGCGGCCATGAAGGCGGCCGGGTGGTGCGCCTTGAGCCAGGCCGTCTGGACCGACAGCACCGCGTAGCTGGCCGAGTGCGACTTGTTGAAGCCGTACTCGGCGAACTCGGCCATCGTGTCGTAGACGGACTCCGCCAGCGATTGCGGGTACTCCCGCGCGCGCGCGCCCTCGACGAACAGCACGCGCATCTGGTCCATCATCTCCTTGTTCTTCTTGCCCATGGCCTTGCGCAGCGTGTCCGCCTGGCCCAGGGAGAAGCCGCCCATGACGGCCGCGATCTGCATCACCTGCTCCTGGTACAGGATGACGCCGTAGGTCTCCCGCAGCACGGGCTCGAGGTCCCGGTGCGGGAAGGACACCCGCTTGCGGCCGTGCTTGCAGTCGACGTAGACCTGGTCCATGTGCGCGTTCAGCGGGCCGGGCCGGAAGAGGGCGTTGACGGCGACGATGTCCTCGAAGGCCTCGGGCTTCATCTTGCGCAGCAGCTCCTGCATGCCCGAGCTCTCGAGCTGGAAGACGCCGACGGTCCGCCCCTGCTGCAGCAGGCGGTAGGTCTCGGGGTCGTCCAGGGGCAGCTCGGCGGGCGTCAGGCGCCTGCCGGTCGCCTGCGCCACCAGGTCCAGCGCCTTGTCGATGACCGTGAGGGTGCGCAGGCCCAGGAAGTCCATCTTCAGCAGGCCCAGCTTCTCGACGATGCGCATGTCGAACTGGCTGGTGATGTCGTCCTTGGCGGACTTGTACATCGGGATGTGCTCGATCAGGGGATGCGGCGTGATCAGCACGCCCGCGGCGTGGATGCCGGGATTGCGGGAGAGCCCCTCGAGCACCAGCGCGTTGCGGATGAGCATGTCGTGCCGCGGCGACTCCTGCCGCACGGCCTTGAAGCCGGGCACCTCCTCCAGCGACGCCGCCAGCGAGACGCCGGGGCCCTCCGGCACCAGCTTGCTGAGCCGGTCGGCCTCCGCGAAGCTGAAGCCCAGCACGCGGCCCACATCCTTCAGCACGCCGCGCGCGGCCATGGTGCCGAAGGTGATGATCTGCGAGACGTTCTCGCGCCCGTACTTCTCCTCGACGTAGCGGATGATCCGCGGGCGCTTCTCGAAGCAGAAGTCCACGTCGATGTCGGGCATCGAGACGCGCTCGGGGTTCAGGAAGCGCTCGAACAGCAGCTGGTTGCGGATCGGGTCGATGTCGGTGATCCCCAGGCAGTAGCAGACGAGGCTGCCGGCCGCCGAGCCGCGGCCCGGGCCGACGGGGATGTCCATCTCCCGCGCCGCGCGGATGAAGTCCCAGACGATCAGGAAGTAGCCCGCGTAGCCGGTCTCGCGGATCACGCCCAGTTCGTAGGCGAAGCGCGTCTCCAACTCGGGCGTGATCGCGGGGTAGCGGCGCGCGAGGCCCTCGCGCGCGAGGTGCGCCAGGTAGGCGCTCTCGTCCGGGAAACCTGCCGGCAGCGGGAAGGCGGGCAGCAGCAGCTGCCCCAGCTCGAGCTTGAGGTCGCACAGGCCGGCCACGCGCAGCGTGTTCTCGCAGGCTTCGGGCCAGTCGCGGAACAGCTGCAGCATCTCCTCCGCGGACTTCAGGTAGATCTGGTCGGTGTCGTAGCGCCACCGGCCGGGGTCCTCGAACTGCCGGTTGGTGCCGATGCAGAGCAGCAGGTCGTGGGCCTGCGCGTGGTCGCGCTCGAGGTAGTGGCAGTCGTTGGTGCAGATCAGCCCGACCCCGGTCCGGCGCGCCACCTCGGGCATCAGCCGCCGGACGCGCGCCTCGTCCTCGAGGCCGTGGTCCTGGATCTCCAGGAAGTAGTTGTCGGCCCCCAGGATGTCGCGGTACTCGGCGGCGGCGCGCGTCGCGCCCTCGACATCGCCCTGCCTCAGGCAGCGGTTCGGCTCGCCCGACAGGCAGGCGCTCAGGGCGACCAGCCCCTCGCGGTGCGCGTCGAGCAGCTGCTTGTCGATGCGGGGCTTGTGGTAGAAGCCGTCGAGGTAGCCGCGCGAGGACAGCTTCATGAGGTTGCGCCAGCCGGTGCGGTCGCGGGCCAGCAGCACGGTGTGGTGGGGGCGGCCGCCGGCCTCGGCCTTGCGGTCGCGGTGGTCGGGGACGACGTAGGCCTCCATGCCCAGGATCGGCTTGATCCCCGCCTTGCCGCAGGCCAGGTAGAACTCGACCGCGCCGAAGAGGTTGCCGTGGTCGGTCAGGGCGATCGCCGGCATGCCGAAGGACGCTGCGCGCTTCGCTAGGGACTCGGCCTTCATGGCGCCGTCGAGCAGCGAGTAGTCGGAGTGGTTGTGCAGGTGGACGAACGTCGTCGGTGCCATCGGCCTCGGTCCGGGTCGTGCGGTTGCTGGTCGTTTCGGGCGCGGGTCGTGCGGTCGCCGTCCGGGATCGCCGATCCACCATAGCAGCACCGCCGGGTTGGCGTCCACCCGGGGGCGGCGCCTGCGGTCTAGGGGCGCAGTTCCAGCCGGTAGACGCGCTCGACGGCCAGCCCGGCGCGGTCCCGGGCCGCGACCGCGAGGCGGTGCGGACCCGCGGCCAGGTCGTCGGGCAATTCGACCAGCAGGCGGTCGCGCAGCGGGTCGGGCTCGGGCGTCAGCGCGACGCCGTCCAGATCGACGCTGACCGTCGCGGGGTCGACGCCGCTGCCGCGGTCGTCCAGCGGCAGCGCGAGCACTTCCCAGCGCGGCGGCGTGACCGCGGGATCGACGGCGGCCGGGCCGGGTCCGACGACGCCCTCGGCCGGTCCGGGCCCCAGGTAGGGCGGCGTGCGGTCGGCGAACAGGGCGTAGCGGCCCGGCCCCGCGATCCCGACCGTCCAGAGCGTGCCGACGCGCTGCGGGCTGCCGACGCGCCCCCAGGTCTCGTCGCCGCGGTCGACGTAGAGTCCCACCCCGTCGGGCAGCGTGTCGAGCCGGCCGGCCGCGAGGGGCAGCGTCACCGGCTCGCCGCGGCACCAGTCCGGGCTGTGCACATCGAGCGCCCAGCCGAGGTGGACTAGGCCCTGGGACCGCTGGGCGCTTCGGATCTCCGCCGGCGACAG
>DYDD01000067.1:12806-12943 GCA_020718045.1 Fibrobacter sp.
ACGGCGGCATAGGGTCCGGGCGCCACGGCGGTGCCGCCCGCCGGCCCGTTCGCGCAGAACGGCGTCAGGCGGCTGCCGGGGGCGTCGCCGGGCGAGTCCACGGGCGAGGGGCGCCAGCCGCTCCCCGTCGGCGCCTC
>DYDD01000068.1:0-10138 GCA_020718045.1 Fibrobacter sp.
CGCGGGATCGGCCAGCAGGCCGCACAGCGGGTCCTGCAGGTGCAGGTCGAGATGGTCGCGGATCACCATGAGGTCGCCGGGGCGGTAGTAGCGGTTCAGGCCGCCGGCGGCGTTGGTCACCACGACCGCGTCCACGTCCAGGCAGGCCAGCACCGCGGTGGGAAGCAGCAGTTCGTCCCAGGGCAGGCCCTCGTAGGGGTGCAGGCGGCCCTGCATGACGACGACCCGGCGACCGCCGGCCTCGCCGGCCACCAGGCGGCCGCGGTGCTCGGCCACGGTGGTCGTCGCCCAGCCGGGGATCCCGGCGTAGTCGACGGCGCGCGCCCCGTCGACCGCGTCGACGAAGTTGCCCAGGCCGCTGCCCAGGATCAGGCCGGTGCCGCCCGTGAAGCCGCGTTCGCGCAGCCAGTCGGCCGCCGCCTGCACGCGCCCGCGCCAGAGGTCGCTCAACCGGTCGGCGCGCCCGGCGGTGCGGTCCGCGGTCATACGGTCTCCAGCTCGTCGAGGCCGAACTTGTCGCGCAGGGACAGGAAGGCGCCGGCCGCCTCGCGGATCAGGTCGGCCTTGACCGACTGCGGCAGGAACGCGCTCTTGAAGCCGTTGAGCAGCAGGGTCTCGGTCTCCAGCAGGTTCAGGTCGAAGGCGTCCACGGCGCGGCGCAGCTCCGACAGCAGCGACGTGCGGGCGAACAGCGTGTTGTCGGTGTTGAGCGTGACGCGCAGGCCCAGTTCCAGGTACCGGCGCAGCGGGTGCTCGCCGACCGACGGGACCACGCCCGTCAGCACGTTGCTGGTCAGGCACAGCTCCAGCGGGATCCGCAGGTCGTTCACGTAGTCCAGCAGGTCGCGGTCCTCGTGCAGCCGCGTGCCGTGCCCGATGCGGTTGGCGCCGCAGTAGTGCAGGGCCTGGTGGATCGATTCGGGCCCGAAGCCCTCGCCGGCGTGGATGGTCGCGGCGAGGTTGTTGTTCATGATGTGGTAGAAGGCCTCGCGGTGGTCCTTGGCGGGGTAGTCCCGCTCCGTGCCGGCCAGGTCGAAGCCCACCACGCCGCGGCCCTTCCAGCGCACTGCCAGCTCCGCCAGCCGCAGCGACGCCTCGGGGCTGATGGTGCGGATCCCGGTGATGATGATCCCGGCCCGGATGCCCGTGGCGACGGCCGCCTCGTCCAGGCCGCGGCGCACGGCGGTCACGACGTCGTCCGGGGACAGGCCCTCGTTCACGTGGCGCAGCGGGCAGAAGCGGACCTCCAGGTACCAGCACCCGTCGGTGGCGGCGTCCTCGACCGTTTCGCGGGCGACGCGCGCCAGGTCGTCGGCCCGCTGCAGGACCTCGGTCGTGCGGTCGAAGAAGTTCACGAAGTGCTGCTGGCAGCTCTCGGGGTCCACCGGGAAGTAGCGCGCCAGCAGGGCGCGGTCCCCGGCCGGGACCTCCCAGCCGCGGGCGGCGGCCAGTTCGCGGAACGTACCGGGCCGCAGGCTGCCGTCCAGGTGGCGCAGCAGGTCGGTCTTGGGCAGCTCGCGCAGCACGTCGTCGGGGATGCGGGGCCCCCGCAACAGGTCGCTCCGCCGGCCGATGCTCATCGTGCCGCCTCCCGTCCCGCGCGGTTGCGCTTGGCCGCGTGCAGGGCGCGGATGTCGTCCAGCAGCGCGGCCTGGGCGGCGTGGTCGTCGCGCAGGTTGACCCGCTCGGTGTCGATCACCCGCACCGGGCAGATCCCGCGGGCCCGCGGCACCCAGGCCTCGTAGGCCTCGTGCAGGGCGACGATGAAGTCGCTGGGGATCGTCTTCTCGCAGTCGCGGCCGCGCTCGCCGATGCGGGCCATGGCCACGTCCGGCGCGCAGCGCAGGTAGAGCACCAAGTCCGGCGGCCTCAGGAAGGAGATCATGTTCTGGAAGACCTCGCGGTAGTTCTCGTAGTCGCGCGTGTCCATGGCGCCGCGCCGGTGCAGCACCGGGGCGAAGATCTCGACGTCCTCGTAGATGGTGCGGTCCTGCACCGCCGAAGTGCCCCGCTCGATGATGTCCTTCTGTACCTCGAACCGCTTGCTCAGGAAGTAGATCTGCAGGTGGAAGGCCCAGCGGGGCATGTCCCGGTAGTAGTCCTCGAGGTAGGGGTTGTCGGCGACCGGCTCGTAGTAGGCGGGCCAGCCGAGCGCTTCGCCCATCATGGCGCAGACGGTGGACTTGCCGACGCCGATGTTGCCCGAGATGGAAAGGTAGAACGGCACGTCGTCGCGGGCGCTGGCTTCCGGTCGCGGTGCGGCCATGCGTGGTTCCCTCCCGGGGCCCGGGGCGCCCGTCGCGGGCGGCCTAGTTCGGCGGCGGCGGCGGCTCGTCGTTGAGCGACATGTAGTGGTCGTAGGAGATGAAGCGGCGGACCTTGCCGTCCGCTCCCGAGAGCGTGAACACGTAGGCGCCGTAGTTGACGCCGCCGCCGGCGATCCTCACGTCCACCACGCCGATGCCGACCGGATCCAGCGTCCGGCTCGTGTCGCGGAAGGTCATCTCGAAGACGCCGCGGTCCGAGAAGATCTGCACCCGGTCGTTGCCGGTGTCCGCCACGAAGATCCGCCCTTGGCCGTCGCTGGCCAGGGCCGTGGGCGTGTCGAACTCCGCCTGCGCGTCGCTGGGGCCGCCGACCCAGGAGGTGGCGTCGTCGCGGCAGCCGGGCGCGTCGCCGAGGGTGTAGGCGGACTGCGGCTGGGGCTCGCAGTCCTCCGCCTCGAAGACGACGGCGAGGCCGCGCCAGGGGTGCGGCCCCTCGGGAGCGGCGGCGACGTCCGTCAGGTCCGGCGTCGGGTCGAAGCGGGTGACCCAGTTGCGCGCGGTGTCGGCGTCGCAGATCATCAGCATGCCCGAGGCGTCGCTCAGCATGCCGGCGGGCACGTGGACGGCGCGCGTCGACAGGCCCTCGTCGCGGCAGAGGATGCCCATCGGGGTCATGTCGCCGCCCGCGTACCAGGCGAAGCGATGGACCACGCCGGAGTCGGGGTCGGCGAGGTAGAGGAACGTCACGGCGCCCGGCGCCAGCGAATCCACGCCGGTCTTGCTGGCGTGGATATGGGTGACCCGCTGCACGGTCGTCAGCGTCGCGGACCCGACCGGCGACAGGTCGGAGGTCTGGAACGCGCTGAGTCGGTTCGCGCCCGCCTCCCAGACGAAGACCAGGCGGGCGTCCTCGTCGGTGCAGACGGCGACCGGGTCGGCGAAGCCGTCCACGCGCGAGTACTCCTCGTAGTCGAGGGTGCGCTTGACGAGGCTGCCGTCGGCGCCCACGACGAAGAGGCGGCCGATGGCCGCGACCATCTGCCGCGCATCCGGGTCGACGAAGAGCGTGTCGGTCGTGTAGGCGTTGGTCGAGAACAGGCCCACGGCCTGCGGCGCGGAGATCTTGACGCCGCAGCCGGCGGCCAGGATGCCGCACGCCGCCGCCAGCGCCGCCGCCGCCAGCAGGCACGTCGACCGGCCGCAGGTCGCGCGCGGGCGGGTCATCGCCGCCTCCTTCCGTCGGGCAGGGGCGACAGGTCGAGCGACA
Organism: Fibrobacter sp.; assembly: GCA_020718045.1. Lineage (GTDB taxonomy): Bacteria > Krumholzibacteriota > Krumholzibacteriia > LZORAL124-64-63 > LZORAL124-64-63 > PNOJ01. Next base: position 3,535 of record DYDD01000068.1, read on the forward strand.
GGTAGTGGATCGTGCCGAAGGCGCCCATGTCGCTGACGGCGTAGTCGAGCCGGATCCGCCACTCGTCGCGCGCCAGGTTCACGCCGAAGCCCGCCCCGAGGCCGCCCTCGAGGCGGTTGGTCTCGAAGCCGCCGCGCAGCAGCAGGCGCTCGGCGAGGCCCAGCTCGGCGCCGGCGCGGAAGCTCTCGGAGGCGTCGGTCGGGTGGTGGAAGTCGGAGGTCGTCAGCAGGGTCGTCCCGCTCCCCAGGCGCCAGGTGTAGGCGAGGCCGAAGCTGCCGGAGGTCGGCGCCTGGAAGCTCTGGAATTCCAGCGGCGTGGCGTAGCCCGGCCCCAGCGACGGCGGCGTGCCGCCCGGCTGCAGGTCGGGGCCGAAGTTGCGCACGGCGAAGCCGACGCGCAGGTCGCCCAGGCCCGTGTAGTAGAGCACGCCCAGGTCCATCAGCAGGCCGCGCACCTCGAACTCGTCCAGGTTCTCCTGGTAGAGCTTCGCGGTGCCGCCCAGCGAGAAGCGGTCGGTCATCGACTTCGCCACGCTCGCCGACAGCACGAACTGGTTGGCGTTGAAGGTCCCGCCGGTCCCCTCCTGGTGGAGCTCGTCGGTGCGCGGGATCTCGCCCGAGCGCAGCATCGAGCCGGCCAGCGCGAAGCCGAAGTTCTGGCGGCGCCAGCTGTAGGCGGCGTACTCCAGGTCGATGTCGGCGGCGTAGGCTACGTGGGAGAAGAATAGGTTGCCCAGGCCGGGGGTGCGCATGATCCCCGCGGGGTTCCAGAAGGCGGCCGGGCCGTCGACGGCGCAGGCGACGTATGCGCGGCCCAGGCCGACCGCCCGCGCGCCCACCGGCAGGCGCAGGAACTGGGCGCCGGCGGTGCCCACGTTCTCGTCGCCGTAGAGCTCGAGCACATCCCCGGACCGCGCGGGGCCGGCCGACAGCAACAGCACCGACATCAACAGCGGCAGGGCCGACCGCGGCAGCCTCGTTCCGGATCGCTTCGCGCGGTTCACCATGAGAAGCTCACCCCCACCAGGATCAGGCGGGGATCCTCGATGTAGCTGGGGTCGATCTGGCTCTTCACGTACTCGCGGGAGTAGGTGTCCAGGACCGGGCCTTCCTCGCCGTACCAGTCCGCGTAGTTCTCGACCCAGCTCGGGTTCAGGTCCCCGACCTGGTAGCCCGTGCCCGTCCAGGGGTTGATGCGGCGGTAGTTCTTGTGGTCCAGGATGTTGCGGCCCTCGACGAAGAAGGTCAGGCGCTGCCGGCGCGACAGGTCCCAGATCTTGTTGAAGCGCAGGTTGAGCGACTGCTTCATCGGCCCCAGCCCCGAGTAGGGGTCGCCGTACACGTACTCGCCCAGCACGGGGCTCGCCTGGTCGGCGAAGGCGCGCGGCGTGTAGCGCTGGCCGGCCTCCGCCTGGTAGAGCAGGTTGAGGCTCCAGTCGGCGGGCAGGGTCCAGCCGAACAGGCGCGGGCGGTCCTTGCGATCGACGGCGAAGTCGAGGTTGACGGAGACCTTCCAGGGCTTGTCCCAGAGCAGGGGGTTGCGCTTCAGGCCGCCGATGCTGGCGGTGGGCGTGTAGGCCTCGTCGTAGACGGCCAGCAGGTACGCCTCGTCGGCGTCGCTGTTGGTGCCGGTGCTGCGCGAGAGCTCGAGGCTCGCCGAGCCGCTCAGCCAGCGCGTGGTGCGCTTGATGACGCTGAGCTCCACGCCCAGGCTGCGCGCCGAATCGCCGTTGAAGTAGCGCACGGGGTCGATGGTGACCGTGCCGGTGTCGTTCGGGTCGGGGGTCTCCTCGGCGCCGATGTTCACCGGCTTCATCTGGACCGACTTGGCGTAGCCGTAGATGTCGCGGTTGAAGAAGGTGACGCCCAGGCTCCACAGGCCGGGGAACTCGTGCTGCACGCCGGTCTCGTACTCGACCGTGATCTTGGGGTCGAGGTTGGGGTTGCCGAGCAGCTGGATCTTGGTGGCGGTCTTCGCCTGGAGCTGCGGGTAGACGTTCGCGAAGCGCGGCCACTGCGAGAAGTGCCCGTAGTTGAAGAAGAACTTGTCCTTCTCCGTCACCGGGAAGCTGACCCCCAGGCGCGGCGACACGCGCATCTTCCAGCTGCGCAGCCAGAACTCGACCGTGTTGTCGTAGAACTCGTCGGCCATGTCGTCGAAGATGAACAGGTAGTCGTCCGAGTGGTCCATGACGTACTCGACCTCGCGGCCCGGCGCCCAGGCGTCCAGCCGCAGGCCCGCGTTGACGATCATGCCCTTGTAGTTGACCGTGTCCTGGAAGTAGGCCGCGCCCACGATGGGGTGCACCTTGAAGATGTCCTCCTTGATGCCCAGCTTGCCGGGCGGGGGCGAACCCAGCGAGGACTGCAGGTCAACCAGCTGCATCTCGGTGAAGTTCAGCTCCAGGCCCGTCTTGAACTGGTTGGTCTCGTTGGCCACCCAGGCGTAGGTCGTCTTCAGGTTCCACGATTCGGAGTAGTGGTCGTGCCAGCGGTCGGCCGAGCCGAAGGCGAGCCCCGTGGGCGACGGCGGGGAGTTGATGAGCGTGTAGGTCGTGAAATCGTCGTTGCCGTTGATGTTGGCGTGCTGGCGCGAGAAGTTGCGGCCCAGGTTGACCTCGAAGTAGTCCTTCTCCCCCAGCACCCAGCGGTAGTAGAGCTGGCTCAGGATGCTCTCGTTGGTGAAGACGAGGTAGCGGTCCAGGTTGTCCTGGAACGGGCGCGGGTACCCCTCGCCCGCCAGCTCGAAGCCCTGGCTGATCTCGAACTGGCGGCTCGCCGTGAAGTTGAGCTTGTGTCGGGGGTTGACGGCCCAGGTCCACTTGGCCAGGCCGTTCCACTCGTTCTGCTCCCGCGGCGCGGCCCAGTCGTACTCGTACAGGGGCGATGCGAGCGGCCGCGTGCGGGAGTGGATCGGCAGCGCCCCATCGCGCACGTCCATCGAGCCCGAGAGCAGCAGGTAGGTCTTGCCGGGCAGCCTCAGGCCCAGCGCGCCGAACGCGTCGCTGAGGGGGTCCGGGCCCGAGAGCGAGGCCTTGACCACGTCGATGTTCTGGGACCGGTCGAGCGCGTAGGGCCGTGTCCAGTCGGGCGCGCCCGTGGCGTCGACGCCGCCCCAGTGGTCGCGCTTCCAGCTGGACTTGCCGCTCCAGCGCTCGCTGCCCTCCTTGGTCGAGACGTTGACCACGCCCGAGACGGCCTGGCCGTATTCCGCGTTGAAGCCGCCGGTGAGCACCTCGATCTCGTTGATGATCGAGGGGTCGATGGCGTAGCCGTAGCCGCCGCCGGCCAGGGGGTCGTTGACGCTGACGCCGTCGATGATGAACTGGGTGTCGTCGGCGCGGCCGCCGCGGATGTGGATCTCGTTGTCCTGCAGCGTCACGCCCGGCTTCTGCGCGATCATCTCGACCAGGTTGTCCAGCGGCAGGGCCTCCATCTGCTCCGACGAGAGCCGGTGCGAGGAGCCCGTGCGCTCGATCTCGATGAGGCGGCGTTCGGCCGAGACCTCGATGGCGTCGGTGTAGATCGCCTCCACCGCCAGGCGGAACTCGATCTCGGCCACCTCGCCCGGCGCCACGGTCACGGTCTCGGAGCCCAGCGCGTAGGAGATGTAGGAGGCGCGCACGGTGTAGGTGCCGGAACGAAGGCCGGGCAGGTAGAACTCGCCGTCCTGCAGGGCGATGGTGCCGATGCTCGAGCTCGCGATGTAGACGTTGGTGTAGGCCAGCGGCAGCCCGGTCTCCGCGTCGCGCACGAAGCCCTTGATCATGGCGGGCCGCTGGGACTCGCTGCCCGGGCGCAGGCCCTGGGCGGCGGCCGGGGCGACGGCGGCGAGCGCCAGCGCCGCGGCCCAGGCGGCCCGACGCAGCAGCTGGGCGGCGTTCACGGCAGGACCACCCCCAGTTCCTGCGAGAGCAGGGCGCGCAAGACCGCCAGGCCGCTGGCCGGCGCGCAGTAGTCCAGCTGCACGGTCACGGTCACCGCCTGGGCGAAGGTCCCGGACGACGTGGGCGGGTTGCGCACCGCCACGAAGGGCCGGCTGGCGGGTCGGCTGCTGATGTACCGGTGGTACTGCATCCGGTACAGGTACTTCGTCGTGCTGGAGTCCGCGGCGGACATGCCCACCCCGGCGGAGATGTTCCCGGTGAAGGCCAGCTCCGGCAGCCCGGGCTTCAGCGGCAGGCCCAGCTTCGTGGACGGGATGTAGAAGGTGGGCTGGTCCGGGGTGGTCCGGAAGCCCAGCGTGTTGGTGACGAAGCTGGGCGGCGGCGCGCCGGGCACGCCGATCAGGGCCGGCGAGACCAGCAGCAGCTTGCCCGGCTCGTAACCGGCCGACGGCTGCACGTACTGGGCGACGAGATCCGCCGCCGCGGCCAGGCGCGGCGAGGCGCTGGCGCCGGTGTACCAGAACACCGCCGGGAACTGGCGCAGGGTCTCGAGCAGGACCCACAGCCGGTCGGGCAGGCCGTCGGAGATGTCGTAGAGAGACCAGCCGCCCGGCCCGTAGATCGAGTCCATGACCGAGTGGTAGAAGGCGCGGTCGAAGTTGCCGACGCTGTCGTCGACCAGCAGCACGTCGCTGAGCGCGGGCCGGACCTCCCAGGTCCAGTCGAAGCGCGTCGTGGCGTCGGCCTCGTCGCTGACCCGGATGGTCAGCGTGCGCTGGCCGGGCTGGGCCTGGCCGTGCAGGTCGATCTGGAACGTGCCGAGGGCGGGGTCGTCGAGGCGCTTGATCACCGGGCGCAGGGCGGGGTCCGCGCCGGGCTCGCCCTCGGGCAGGGGGGCCAGCAGGGTGTCCGCCGTGTCCAGAAAAAAGACGACGGAGTCGTCCATCGTCACGTTGCCATCGAGATCCAGGGCGAAGCAGCGGAAGTCCGCCGAGCCGTAGCTCCAGAAGAATGTGTCGTAATCGCTGACGAAGTTGATCACCGGCGGGAAGTTCCGCAGCGGGATGTACTGGCTGACCGTGTCGCTGTAGGCGCCGCGGTCGTCCCGGCAGGCCAGCCGGATCAGGGCCTGCGCCCGGCCGGTGTCGTCGGTCTCGAAGGTCATCGTCGTGTCGGTGGCGGCGGTCGTGTCCCAGGGGGCGCTCGCGCCCGCCTCGGTCTCGATCGAGACGTAGTAGGCCTGGACGAAGCCGTCCTCGTCGGTGCCCGACCAGTGGAACGTGCGCTGGAAGTAGCTCGTGGGATTCAAGACGCCCCCCACGGGAGCGGTCACGAAGATCCGCGCGACCGGGCGCCGGTTGGGCACCGAGCCGGGATCGAAGGGGTCGTTGCCGCAGCCGGCCGCCAGCGCGCAGAGCGCCGCGGCGATCGACAGGGCGAGCGACAGGGCGAGCGGCGGCGACCTCATTTGATGATCACCAGCTTCCCGCGTTCCACCTTGCCGGTGGCGAGATCCTCCACGGCGAAGATGTAGAGGCCCGAGGCGATGGCCCGCACGGGCTCGCTCAGGATGTCCCAGGGCTCGAGTCCCGAGGCCGGGTCGTCGTGGTGCAGCGTCTTGACCAAGTCGCCGCTGAGGTTGAAGACCTTCACGACGCAGCGGGCCGGCAGGCCGGTGAACCAGAGCTTGCGGCCCAGCTCCTGCTCGCCCTGCTGGTCGTCGAAGCGCGAGGCGACCCGGTACGGGTTCGGGAAGACGCCCACGCCCCGGCCCTCGCCCAGCGGCAGGGGCGCCGGACCGGGGTAGACCAGCTCCGCGTTCTCGTAGTAGCCGCTCTGGAATTCCGGCAGGCTGGACACGACGTCCGGGGCGGAGAAGGACACCACGGAGTACCAGTAGCCGAAGCCGTCCAGCAGCGAGGTGTCGCGGAAGCGCCGCTTGCCGTCGGCGCCGACCGGCGGCAGCCCGGTGTCGAAACCGATGCCGTCGATCTTGTCGAACTGCGCCACCATGGTCGACTGGTCGTAGGGGTCGCCGCCGAAGGACTCGCCCTGGAAGCGGAAGATCCGGTAGCCCTGGAAATCGGGCCGGTGGGTGATGATGCTGATGTGGTGCTCGGGGGAGCGGCGCGGGTCGTCGGACAGCAGGGGCACGGGCTCGCCCTGGTCGTCCAGGGCGACGGAGTCGCCGGGGGCCCAGGCCAGCACCACGGTGTTGTCCTCGTACTCCAGGGCCAGCCGCGGCGAGGGCGGGCCGGTCGGGATCGCGAAGCCCGAGTCGAAGGCCACCTGAGCCACCTTGGCGTTGGCCAGCAGGTTCAGGGAGTCGGCGCCGCAGATCACGGCGTAGGTCACCTGCAGGGTGTCGCCGGGCGCGAGGTTGGGGAACGGGCCGGTCGCGAGCAGGCCGTTCCAGTTGCCCGGGTAGGAGAAATCGTTGCCGGCGTCGAAATCGCCGTTGGAGAGCATCTGGTACTTGCCGGGCAGCACTTCGCCTTCGACGACGTAGGTGTCGTCCTCGTCGGGCACCGACCCGAACCGCCAGCTGTTGTAGGTCACCGGCGGCAGGCCGGCGGCGGGCGACGGGGCGGGCGTGGAACCCAGCAGGCGCGCCCCGATCCAGGAGGTGGCCATCCCCTCCTCGCCGTCGTCGTCGTGCTCGTACATCATCCAGAGGCCGGGGTCGTCGGCGACGTCGCCCGGGCGCCAGCCGCCGTT
>DYDD01000068.1:10146-12935 GCA_020718045.1 Fibrobacter sp.
CGTAGAACTGCCAGGGGCGCGCGGCGCCGCCGCCGTAACCGGAGGGCACGGTGATCGACGCGTTGCCGACGGTGGTGTCGTTCCAGTAGCCGACGTACACGTCGCGCAGCTCGCTGCCCGAGTCGTTGATGATGCGGTAGTCCAGGACGATGAAGTCGTCGGCGTAGGAGCTGCTCCAGGAGAGCGCGCGCAGGGTCACGTTGACGAACAGCGGCGTGTGGTTGCCGGTCTCGTCGAACTTGTCGTCGGTGAAGTAGCACTCGATGTGCTGCGTGGCCAGGGCGGCGGGGTTGTAGTCGTCGCTGTTCTGCGCGTTGGACCAGACCTCCACGTCCTGCGTCTCGGAATCCGTGAACTCGCGGTTGTCCTCGCCGTTGGTCAGGCTCGAGGCGTCCTGGGCGCCGGTCGAGACGCGGCGCAGCCCCTCCGGCGTCATGGCGCCGACCCAGAGGCCGCCGATGAACAGGTGTTCGACCTGGCTGTTGCTGGGGTACTCGCACGAGGGCTGGTAGGGGCTGGAGAGCCCGTTGCCGACGTAACCGAGGTTCGTGATGGTCAAACGGATCAGGCCCGCGTTGGTCACCAGCTCCGTGCGGGGGATGGCGCCGGCCGGCCGGGCGCACCATAGGCACAGGACGCCGCACAGCGCGGCGACCAGAGGGGAGCGGGCGGTGCTGCCGGGGCGGGGCAAGTCTCGGCCTCCGGGTATAAGGGGGGCGGTCCCCGGGTTGGCGACCGTGGGGCACGGCCGGTGCGCGGTGGATCCGTGATGGACGAAACTAGCTCCCGGGAACCATTCCTGTCAATGATTTGCGGGTTTTTCGCACTTTGACGGCGGGACCCGGCCGCCCCTATACTGGCGGTCGCCCGAATGCGGAGCCCGACGAAGGACGGCCATGAGAAGACGCCTGCGCAACCCGACGATCACCGTCGCGGCCCTGCTCGCCACCCTGGTGGTCTGCGAGCTGGCGGTGCGCTACCTGCAGGGCACGATCCCCTCCCCCGACGGCACGCCCTACCGCAACGACCCCGACTGCGGCTACGTCCTGAATCCCGGCGATCCCGGCCTCTTCCCGCCCGACGACGACCGACACGTCAACCCTCTGGGCTTCCGCGACCGCGACCGCGCCGTCCCGAAGCCGACCGGCGCGTGGCGGCTGGTCGGCATCGGGGATTCGTTCGTCTACGGGGACGTGCCGATCGCCCACAACTTCCTGCGCGTGCTGGACGATTCGCTGCGGGCCGCACCGCCGGCCGGGGCCGCGGCGGCCGAGGCCATGATCGCCGGCCTGCCCGGCTGGGACGTGCGCAACGCCGTGGGCCTGATGCGGGGCAAGGGCGACGCCTGGCGCCCGGACGTGGCCCTGCTCTGCTTCTCGATCGACAGCGACGTGACGGGCATCCCCATCCCCGGCGCCGTCTTCCAGGGCAACCTGCACTTCACCGGTTCGCGGGAGCCGCTGCTGAACCTGCTGCGCAAGAGCCGGCTGTACGTGCTGGCCGAACAGCTCTACGGGGTGCGCACGGTCAACGCGCTGCGCCGATGGCGGGCTGCGGGCCGCTTCGGCGGCGCGGCGGCCGCCCCTCCCGCGCAGGCCGTGACGACCGCCGAGGACGCGCCCTCCGACGCGGCCGAGGGCGCGGTCCATCCCGGCGCGCCCGTCTTCCCGGGGATGTGGGGCGACCCGGCGGATCCCGTGCGACGCCTCCCCCTGAAGCCGGAGTTCCTGCGCCGGCGGGTGGACAACCTGCCCCTCTACCGGACCGAGACGTCGCCGGAAGTCGCCCGCTGGTGGGAGCAGGCCGAGCGGCAGGTGCTGGAGTTCGACGCCGCCTGCCGGCGAGCCGGCGCGCGCTGCGTGCTGCTGATCGCCCCCTCGGAGATCCAGGTCGATCCGGTGGTGCAGGAGCTGACCCTGCGGCGGGCGCCGCTGCCGGCGGCGGCCTACGACTTCGCGGGGCCCTCGCGGCGGCTGCGCGCGTTCGCCGCCGACCACGGCATCGCCTGCGTCGACCCGCTCGAGGCCCTGCGCGAGGCGCAGCTGCGCAGCGGCCTGCGGCAGTACATCCCCAACAACGGCCACTGGAGCGTGCCCGGCAACGCGGTGGTCGCGCGCGAGGTCGCCGCGGCGCTGGGACCGCTAGGCGGCCCCTGATGCCCGGTCCGCGGTCTCGTCTTCCAGCCGCGGCAGCAGCGGCAGCAGCGCCAACCCCGGCAACCCGCACAGCAGCACCAGCAGGAAGAAGGCGCGGTAGCCCACCGCCGCCTGGATCGCCCCGCTGACCATGCCCGGCAGCATCATGCCCAGAGCCATCAGGCCGGTGGCGATCGCGTAGTGGGACGTGCGGTGCTCGCCGCGCGAGACGCGCATCAGCACGACCATGAACGCGGTGGTGCCCAGCCCGTAGCCCAGCTGCTCCACCGCGACCAGCGGGAAGGCCACCACCGGTCCCGGCTGCGCGTGGGCCAGGTAGAGGTACGCGGCGTGCGGCACGTTGAGCGCCAGCGCCAGCGGCCACAGCAGGCGCCGCAGCCCGAAGCGGCCGATGAGCCAGCCGCCCGCCACGCCCCCCACGACCAGGCAGCCCAGGCCGATGGTCCCGTAGGCGAGGCCGACCTGCTGCGTGGACAGGCCCAGGCCACCCGCGTCCCGCCCGTCCAGCAGGAAGGGCGCGGCCAGCTTCAGCAACATGGCCTCGCCCAGGCGGTACAGCAGGATGAAGGCGACGATCACGCCGGCGCGGGGCTGGCGCAGCCACGCCGCCGCGATCCCCGGCCATCCGGCGCC
>DYDD01000352.1 GCA_020718045.1 Fibrobacter sp.
GGCCCGTCGCGCCCACGCGCGCGGTGTCCGCCCCCGCCCAGGCCGCGGTGCCCGCGGCGTCGTCGGACAGCCGCCAGGCGGCGACCTGCGCGTCCAACCGCCAGTCGCCGCGGCCGAGCTGCAGGCGGGCGCCGTCGCGGGCCGTCTCCACCTTGCGGTCGTCGGCGCCGATCTCCCGCACCACGTCCACGCGCGAGGACCACAGGCCGGCGCTCAGCTCGCCGTCGCCCCAGGCCTGCCGCCAGCGCGCGGTCGTGCGGTCGCCCCAGGTTTCCTGGCGCTGCGCGCCGTAGCGCGGCAGGCCGGACTTGTGGCGGCGGTCGCGGGCGTAGCCCACCGTCAGCGTCGACGAGTCGGGGAAGCGGCGGATCAGGGTCGTGCGGTTCAGGCGCGAGCGGCTCTCGGCGGCGCCGGTCGGGGTGCTGCCGTCTTCCGGCAGCTCGTCGAGCAGCTCCTCGAAATCGAAGCGCGCTTCCCAGGGCGCCTGCTGGGTGCGCAGGGAGAGCCGCCGCAGGTAGGTGTCCCCCGCTCCCTTGAAGAAGGCGCTGTCCAGCAGGCTGCCGCCCGTGTCCGACGGGCAGGACACCCAGGAGATCCTCGGCGCGCCGCCGCCGCGCGGATCCTGGGCGATGTCGACGCGCGCGACGTCCACGCCGGCCAGCGACCAGGTCCAGGGATCGTCGGCCCAGCGGTGCCCGAGGTTCAGCGACAGGGCGTCCAGTTCGGCGAGCGGGACGGCGTCGTCGCCGGGCAGGTGCGGCGCGACCAGGGGCGCGCCCGGCGCGCCGTCCCTGACGGCGACCAGCGGCGTGCCTCGGCCCAGCAGGTCGGCGAGGTCCCCGGCGAAGGGCACCCAGGGCGCGCGCGAAGCGGACGGCACCTCGACCAGCGCCGCCGAGACGACACCGGCCGGCGCGACGGTCTGCGCGCCGACGGTCATGACCTGGACGACGGCCAGCATCAGCGCCGCGGCGCCGGCCGAAAGCGAGCGGGTCAGGCGCCCCCGCTTCATCGCGCCACCAGCCGGCGGCCGTCGCGCCACACCTCGCGCACGGGATTGCGCCCGGCTTGGCAGCTCACCAGGCGGTGGTCGTCGACGTCCAGCACCAGGAAGTCCGCGGCACGTCCCGGCGCCAGCGAACCGACCTCGTCCTGGAGAGCGAGCGCCCAGGCGGCGTTCACCGTGCAGGCCGCCAGGGCCTCGGCCGGCGTCAGGCGCATCTGGGTGCAGGCGATGGACTGGATCAGGGGCACCGAGGCGATCGGGCAGCTGCCGGGGTTGAAGTCGGTGGCCAGGGCCACCGCGACGCCCGCCGCGATCATCGCCCGCGCCGGGGCGTAGCCGCGCAGGCCGAGCGTGAAGACCGTCCCGGGCAGCAGCACCGCCACGGTCGGCGATCCCGCCAGGGCGGCGATGCCCGCGTCGTCGATGCGGATGAGGTGGTCCGCCGAATCCGCCCCCAGGCGCGCGGCCAGGGCCGCGCCCCCGAACGGCTCCAGCTCGTCGGCGTGGACGGTGGCGCGCAGGCCGAGTTCCCGGCCCCGACGCAGGATCGTCGCGGTCTGCTCGAGGTCGAAGACCGACGGCTCGCAGAAGACGTCCAGCCGTTCGGCGAGGCCCTCGCCGGCGATGCGCGGCAGGATCTCCTCGCAGACCAGTTTCACGTAGCCCGCGCGCCGGTCCCGGTACTCCGGCGGCACCTCGTGGGCGGCGAGGCAGGTGCGAACCACCCGCAGGCCGACCGTGGCGGCCGCTGCCCCGGCGATGCGGAGCATGCGAGCCTCGTCGTGATATGACAATCCATATCCGCTTTTTATTTCGATAGTTGTAGTTCCATATTCAAGTATCTCTTGAAGACGCGAAACCGTCAGCTCGAGCAGGTCGTCGTCGTGGCGAGCGCGCAGGTCCCGCACCGAGGACTGGATCCCGCCTCCGGCCGCGGCGATCTGCAGGTAGGTCTCGCCGCGCAGGCGGCGCTCGTGCTCGTCCTGCCTGGTCCGCCCGAACACGGCGTGGGTGTGGGGGTCGACCCAGCCGGGCACGACGCAGCGGCCGCCGGCGTCGTGGACAGCGCGGGGCGCGCCGCAGCGGGCCAGCAGCGCCGTCTGCGGTCCGTAGGCCAGCACGCGCCCGCCGGCCACCGCCAGCGCCG
>DYDD01000069.1 GCA_020718045.1 Fibrobacter sp.
GGCCTCGAGGTACCCGGTCGAGAGGCGCGACCTGTCGCAGCCCGTCCAGGCGTCGACCGGCGAGGGCGCGTAGCGGCCGGATGCGCGCAGCGAGAGCCGGCCTCCGGCCAGGCCCGAGGCGCCGCCCGCGAACTCCTGGTAGAAGTCGATGTGGTCCGTCTCGGCGCCGGCCGGATCGGCGGTCTGGTAGGCGTACCCCGTGCTGCGCAGCGAGAGGTTCCAGGTAGGTGCAAGGGGGGTGAGCTGTGGATCGCCGGCCCGGGCCGGGCCGATCCCGGCCGCCAGCGCCATGATCAGCACGAGCCCGAGGGACGGGCGGCTGCAGGTTGCACGGGCGTCGCGATGGCGGCATTCCATGGCGAACGTTGACCTCGCAAATACGCTGGAGGAAGGCGAGACGGCCGCGCGCCGTGGCCATCGTTGCAAATCAAGGGACTTGTTGATTATCGGACTTCGCTGGTGCAGTTGCCATACCATATTGGTATAGCCGATTCGATAAATAATGAATTTTCCTGTCATCAGTGACCGCAGTCACAGACGGTGAGCATCTTAAAGACGACTTTATCGCCATTCTATTCTCCGAGGGGGCCGCCCAGCCCCCGAGGATCAGGGAATTCCGCCTGATGAGCCTGCTAGAGATCCGTACCGGGGTGGGCATGGGCGGGGGGGGGTGACCCCGCCTGCTCTTCATGTGGTCAAATCGTAAGTGGGAGTTTGGATTCTCCCGCAGGACATCGTGTCCACGAAATCGACGGCCTCTCTGCCGCATCGATCAGGGCATCTCGGATCACAGCAGCGGGATCGCACTTGAAGCCGGCGCTCCGACATGCCAACATGGGCGCTCATCGAGCCTGACATCGAACCGCCGCCCAGCCTTCATCTCGCCCGACCGCGACAACCTGCGTCCAGGGGAGGCCTGCCTTGAAGCCAGGGACGAACACGTTCCGAGTCCTGCTGGTCGGCGCCGCCGCCGCGCTGCTCGCCACAGGGTGCGGCCCCAAGCGGATCGTCTTCCAGTGCGATCCGACGTTCCCGCAGCGGTACGAGACCCCGGTCAAGATCCTGATCGCCGCCCCGGTCGACAGCCTCGACCTCACGCCGGCCAGAGACGCCGTGATCAAGAAGTTCAAGGAGACGGACAAGGCGCTGGCCCACGCGACATGCGTGTGGGGGCCGGGACTGGCGGACCTAACGGGCCGCATCGCCGACGCGACCGAACTGCGGTCCGACGTGCTGGCCGACGAACCCGTCCTGCCCCGGCCGCCGCGGTGGCTCCACTACGAATCCGACGCGCTGGGCACGCCCCGGTTCACGATCGACGATCCCGACGTCGCGGCGGCGGCCGACGCGGCGGGATTCGACTACGTCGCGGTGCCCCAGAACCTCAGCCCGCGCAGCCGGGTCCAGGGCGGGCGGGCCGGTGTCATGGGGCCGTACTTCTACAGCGTTCCGGCGTACGAGGAACTGATCATCGAGACCACCGTGGCGGTGGTCGACACGCGAACTGGCGCCGTTGTCTGGACGGGGGTGGTCTCCTCCACCCGCAACGAGATCGGGCTCGGGGTGACGGACCTCGAGAAGGAGGCCAACGACTGGCTCTTCGACCTGCTGGACGCCATGGGGCGGAACGTGAAGATCGCGACTTCGCGGCTCACGAGCAGCCTGAAGACCGGGGGGAAGTGCGATTGAGGCAGCCACGGAGTGGTCCATTTGCCTCACCTTGGAGGCGCTGTGGCAGCAGTATTTTGCACTTTGATATCGCCCGCGCCTGAACGTTACCGGGTTTTTATCCAAATAATCAAAATCCCGGGAAGTTTGGCGCACCGCCCGCCCCGCTGCAGTTCATTGACTTCACGATATCAAAAGCAGTAACATCTTCCGCAGGGGTTCCTCGCCATCCGACATCCCATCCTTTCGCTGGAGGACATCGCCATGTTCCAGCGCTTCGTCGTCCCCGCCGCCCGGCTGCTGCTGGCCGCCGGGCTCGTCATGTGGCCCGCCGCCGCCGCCGCCTGGGAGATGCTCTCCTACCAGGACGATCCCGTGAATCTGGCGATCGATGAATCGCTGGACATCACGGCCGCGAGCGTGGAGCAGCAGGGCGGCCGGCTGCTGTTCACCATCGCGCTGCGCGGGGACGTGCCCGCGAGCCTGCCCGGGCCGGACGACAGTCAGACCTACCTGTGGTTCGTGGACGCCGACGAGGACCCGTCCACCGGCCAGAACCACGGCGCGGTGGGCAGCGAGTTCAACGTGAGGGCGGTGATCGGGGAGACCTACGGCGGCGGTTGGGTGGACGTGACCGGCGGGATGCCGGGCGGGGGCGTGGGCACCGTCACGGTGGACGGGTCGGTCGTCTTCATCAGCGTCTGGATGGACCAGATCGGCAACGCGGCCAGCTTCAACTGGCGCTGCGCGACGTTCAAGGTCATCGGCGGGACCTACACGCACGGCAACCTCGACACCGCGGTCGCCAACGCGGTGACGCTGCCGTACACGCCGCCGGCGACGATCACCGTCACGACGCCCATCCTGCAGCTCTGCCCCAGCGGTCCGGCCACGGGCCAGCTCGAGCTGGAGATCCGCGACGCCAACGGGTCGCTGCTGCCGCCCGAGGAGCATTTCGGCGCCTACCGCAGCACCAACCCGGACGTCGCCACGGTCGATGCCGACGGGCTGGTGACCGCCATCGTCCCGCCGACCGAGCACTGGCAGACGCCGTACGTCGACGTGACGGTGGACGGGGTGATGGCGGGGAACTCGTCGGTCGTCAGGGTCAACCCGTTCGACGTCGGAGTGGTGCACCAGGTGCTGCCGGCCTCCAACGTGACGTTCCTGCTGCCGGACGTGATCGAGGGGGTGGACCTCGCGGCGCTGACCGCGCAGTACGAGGTGGTCCACGCCACCGACGCGGCGTTCCTGGCGCAGGCGATCGGCGTGGGGCCCGACCGCACGAACTGGACGACGCAGTACCTGGTGCTGGACGTGGCCACCGACCCCGTGACGTCGGTGTGCGGCGCCAGCGGGAACCCGGTGCGGCTAGGGTGGCTGTGGGGGCAGGCGGAGCACAACAGCTGCTACATCATCAACGACCCGGCGAACCGCCGGCCGCAGTGGTTCGTGATGTGGCACGAGCTGGGGCACAACTTCACCTGCTCATGCAACGCGTTCAACATGTTCCTGTGGACGCCGTCGCCGCAGCACAACACGACGTACGGGGAGGGGCTGGCCTCGCTGGGGGCGCTGTGGAGCTGGCGGATGGCGATGGACTACCCGAGCGACCTGGGGGCGACGGCGCGGGCGGACATCGACGGGCATTTCTGCGACTACTGGGGGAATTTCTCCGCGGCGCTGGCAAGTTACAAGGCGAACGGGAAGGACTACGCGACGATCAATCCCGATGTGTTGGACGGGATCCTGCTGGAGATGTGGGGGACGTACGGGATCAAGTGCTGGTTCGATCTGTTCAGCACGTTCCTGCCCTCGCAGGAAGCGATCCCGGTGGCGATGGATTCGATCGAGAAGCAAGCGACCTGGTTCGTGGCGGCGATGAGCGCTTCGGCGGGGGAGGATCTACGGGGGCTGTTCAGCGAAGAGTATGGATTCCCGATCGACGAGGATGTCTGGCCCGAGATCATGAGCGTGGTGCAGGGTCGGGTGGATGCTAGGGACTTCTACTCGGTGGGGATCGGGGAGGCGCCCCTAGCGGCGGCGGCGGGAGTCCGGTTGTTGGCGAACGTGCCCAATCCGTTCAATCCCAGCACTTCGGTCGGTTTCGTGCTCGGGAGCGAGGCCCGGGTGACGCTGGGCGTCTACGACGTGCGGGGCAGGCTGGTGCGCGGGCTGCTGGATGCGGAGATGGAGGCCGGGGAGTACCGTGACGCCTGCATCTGGGATGGACGGGATGATCGCGGGCGGGCGATGACCAGCGGAACCTACTTCTTGCGACTGACGACTGACGACGGGCTCCGGGGGGCGAGGAAGGTCGTTCTCGTGAGGTAGTCCGCCGTTCGCGACCCGGTACCGCAGATCCCGCAACACGGTAAGAGAGGGGAGCCTCATGATCATCGAACGCCTGCACGAGCACATCGTCGAGGAGCTCCAGCAGAACAGCCGCTCGGAAGTCGTCTTCGTCGGCGTCGCCATCGCCCTGAACCTGGTGACGATGGGGGTCAACTCGGGTCTGGCGAGCAACGACGACAGCACGTCGGCCCGCGCGGTGCTGGTGGTGACCATGGCGCTGGTGCTGGTGGTCAACCAGGTCGTGGTCTCTGGGCTGCGCAAGGGGGCGGAGATCAAGACCAAGCTCTTGAACGGGCTGGTGAAGATGTACCAGGACGAGAAGGTGGCGGACTACTACGACCTGTCCCTGCTGGACGCCTACAAGTCCCGGTTCCGCCAGTACCTGATCGGCGTGCTGGCCACGGGCGTCGCCTCGTTCATCGTGCCGATCATCGTGCTGCTGACGTCCTGATCGCGGTCGGCGATCTTGATGTTTTCTTGATGCGCCCCGCCCCCGCTTTGACGCCGTCTTGCCCCCGCAACGCCGATGATGATGCACGTGCCGCGTGTGTCGTCAGTCCCTGACGCATCGCCGAATCCCGCCGCGCGGGAACGGGGGACCCACATCCCGGGGCGCATCGCCGCAAGGCGTAGGGCATCTATTCGGCCCGAGCCCGTCAGCTAACCCCGTAGGCGTCGAGTAGGAGCCCCATGGGCGCCCGTAAGCCCCCGTCGTCCCCGGAGGAGCCCGAGTCCGCCGGCGAGCCGCTGTCGTTCCCGGGCCGCGTGCGCCGTGCGCTGTTCGGCAGCCCCAAGAGCCTCGCCGACAGCTCGCTATTCCACCGCCTGACGCTGGTGCCGTTCCTGGCCTGGATCGGCCTGGGCGCCGACGGCCTCTCGTCGTCCGCCTACGGGCCCAACGAGGCCTTCCGCACCCTGGGCGAGCACACCTACCTGCTGCTGGTGCTGGCCCTGATGACCACCGGCACCGTGCTGGTGATCTCGGCGGCCTACAAGCGCATCATCGAGGAGTTCCCCCACGGCGGCGGCGGCTACGTCGTGGCCACCAAGCTGCTGGGGGAGAAGGTGGGCGTCGTTTCGGGCTGCGCCCTGCTCGTGGACTACGTGCTGACGATCTCGGTGTCGATCGCCGCCGCGGGCGACGCCATCTTCAGCTTCCTGCCGCTGGCCTGGCACGGCGTGAAGCCGGCGGCCGAGGTCGCCTTCGTGCTGGGGCTCATCGTGCTGAACATCCGGGGTGTGCGCGAGTCGGTGATGGTCCTGCTGCCGGTGTACATGGTGTTCCTGCTGACCCACGCCGCGGCCATCCTGGACGGCGTGTTCGCGCACGCCGGGCAGGTGCCGGCCGTGGCGGCGGAGGTGGGCGGCGGCACCTACACGGGCATCGAGGCCGTCTCCAACGGCCTGCCCATCATGCGCGAGCCGCGCGCGAAGACCGGGCGGCGGACCATGAGCTACATGGCCGCCCAGGCGTGCTCACGCACCGGCAGATCCTCAAGGAGGTGTGGGGGCCACCCTACATGGGCGAGACCCACTACCTGCGGGTCTTCATGGCCCAGCTGCGGTGCAAGATCGAGGCCGACCCCGCGCGCCCCCGCTTGCTGGTCACCGAGCCGGGTGTGGGCTACCGGATGCGGGACGTCTAGGTTCTGGCTCCGAAATTGTCCCCGGCCATAAGAAAACCGTTGACATAGATGATGATTATCGCGATAATCATCACATGTCACAACGATTTGTCAACTTCAAGAGATCGTTGGAGTTACCATGGTCGCCCAACCCGGCGACCGGTTCGGCGGCGGCGTTCCTGTGGGGGCCCCGCCAATCCGGCAAGACTACGTTTCTGCACCAGCGCTTCCCCGAGGCCCGCTTCTACGATCTGCTGGACACCACGCTGAGCGCCGAATTGAGCGTGACGCCGAAGCTGCTGCGGGAGCAGATCCTCGCCGCCCGGCCGCCGGTCGTCGTGGTGGACGAGGTCCAGAAGGTCCCGGCCCTGCTGGAAGAGGTGCACTGGCTGCTCGAGAACACGGCCACGCGCTTCGTGCTGTGCGGCTCCAGCGCTCGCACGCTGCGCCGCCGCGCCCGCAACCTTCTGGGGGGGCGCGCGGTCGAGCACCGCCTGCTGCCGCTGACCAGCCGGGAGGTCCCCGACCTGGATCTGGACAGGTACCTCCACCAGGGCGGCTTGCCCGCCCATTACCTGGTCGACGACCCGGCGCCGAGGCTGAAGGCCTACGTGAACGCGTACATCCGCGAGGAGATCATCGACGAATCGGCGACGCGCAACGTCCCGGCCTTCGCCCGCTTCCTGCAGGTCGTCGCCTTGACGCACGCCCAGCAACTCAACTATGCGAACATCGCCCGCGAGACGGGCGTCTCGCCCAGCACCGTCCGCAACTACTTCCAGATCCTCGACGACACGCTGCTCGGCTACACGCTGGAGCCGTGGCGGAAATCCTCGCGCCGCCGTCTCGTCGAGACCGCGAAGTACTACCTGTTCGATGTCGGCGTCGCGCGTGCCCTTCACCCGGAGGCGACCGTGGTCTCCGAGGGGTCGGATCTCTACGGTCGCGCCTTCGAGCACTTCGTGCTGAACGAGGTGCGAGCGTTCCTCGCCTACCGGCGCGACGACCGGCCGCTGGCGTTCTGGCGGACGCATTCGGGATACGAGGTCGACCTGATCGTCGGCGACCTCGAGGTCGCGGTCGAATGCAAGTCGGGCCGACAGGTCCGGAGCGCGGATTTCCAGGGGTTGCGGGCGCTGAAGTCGGAACACCGGGTCGGCCGGGCGATCATCGTCGCCCGCACGGACGAGCCCCGCACCACCGACGACGGGATCGAGATCCTGCCCTGGCGGACGTTCTGCTCGCTGCTCTGGGACGGGGCGCTGGTCTGAGGCGCGACCGGATTCAGGATTCATGAGGAGACGCGCATGAACCTGCTGCTGATCATCGTCGTCATCGCCCTGAAGTTCCTGCTGCCGGTGCTCTTCCTGCGCTTCCCCTTCGCCGCCGGCTGGGCCAACTGGCTCCTGGACTCGGTCGACGGCGACCTGCTGATCCCCGCCGGCCTCGACGACGTCCTCTACCAGAACCTCGACAAGTCCGCCGACTGGATCAGCTACCTGTTCATCTTCATCTGGGGCTGGCGGCAGCCGATCCGGCGCGAGATCGCGGCCACCTTCGCCCTGCGCACCGTCGGGCAGGCGCTGTTCTTCGTCACGCAGAACGAGTTCGTGTTCTTCTGCTTCCCGAACCTGCTGGAGCCCCTGTTCCTGGTCTACGCCACCATCGCGCGGTTCCGCGGCCGGGACCGCGTCCACGCGATCTACCGCGCCCGGCTGGTCTGGATCTGGCTCGGCATCCTGGCCTACAAGTTCCAGGACGAGTGGTTCACCCACGTGGCCAACGTGGACCGCACCGAGTTCGTGCAACGCCTGCTGCGCTGAACGGCGGGGGGGGCGCCCGGACCAAGCAAGCCGGTTGCGACCGGTTGTGGCGGCGACTACCATTGAAACGGCGTACGCCGGATCCGGTCCCCATCCGCAACGACGGGTTCCCCCGATGGACCGACTGCTGGATAACCCAGCCGCTCGGCCCCTCGCCCGCGAGGACCTGATCACCCTGCTGTCCCTGACCGCCCCCGAGGACGTCGCCCGCCTGCGCCGCGCCGTCTTCGATCTCGCCACCCGCAGCGTCGGCGACGAGGTCCGTTAACGCGGCCTCGTCGAGTTCAGCAACGAGTGCGCCCGCAACTGCCACTACTGCGGCATCCGCGCCGGCAACCGCGAGGTGGAGCGCTACTGCCTGTCCCGCGAGGAGATCGTGGACTGCGCCTTGTGGGCGGCCGCGATGGGCTACGGCTCCTGCGTGCTGCAGTCGGGCGAGAAGTGGGACGACGACTTCGTGGAATTCGTCGAGGGCTGCCTGCGGGAGATCAAGGAGCGCAGCCGCGGGCCGGAGCTGCCGGACGGGCTGGGCGTCACGCTGGCGGTCGGTGAGCAGACGCCCGAGACCTACCGCCGCTTCCGCGCGGCCGGCGCCCACCGCTACCTGCTGCGCATCGAGACCTCAAACCCCGGCCTCTTCGCGCGCCTGCACCCGGCGGCCCAGCGCTTCGAGGACCGCGTGGCCTGCCTGGCGTCGCTGCGCGAGGCGGGGTTCGAGGTCGGCGCCGGCGTGATGATCGGCCTGCCGGGGCAGACCGTCGCGGACCTGGCCGACGACATCCTGTTCTTCCGCGACCAGGACGTGGACATGATCGGCATGGGCCCCTACCTCGTGCACGATCAGTCGCCCCTGCGGTTCTTGGGGATGATGCCGCGGGACGAGTGCCGTCTCTGCCTGCAAGAGCGGGTCGAGCTGGCGGGCCGCGTCGTCGCGCGCAACGCGTGGGGGGATTCGCGGCGGTTCCTGAAGCGTCAGCGGCCGCCCGCCTGATCGGCTCCGGCCGCGCGCACCAGCTCGGCGGCGAGCGCCCGGCCGTTCACCGCGTCGTGGTCCAGCACGCACCCCGCCACCGTCAGATCCAGCGACGGCACGTGGAACGCGAACGTGTTCCAGAACCCCTGGTGGCCCCAGGCCAGCCGCCCGTCCAGCTCCACGCACATCAGCCCCAGCCGGTACCCGGCCGTGCCGCCGCCGGTCATCGCCGCCAGGCTCGCCTCGTCCCGCAGCACCCGCCCCTTCAGCAGCAGGCGCATGAACGTCCCGAGGTCGCGCACGTCACAGACCAGTCCGCCCCCGCCGAACAGGTCCAGCGACGGGTGCCAGTCGCGCGTGTCGCTCGCCCCGAGGTACTGGTGCGCCCGCGGTCCCGCCCCCGCGGGCGGCGGCTCGTCGAGTTCCCACCACGTGGACCGCAGCCCCAGCCGCTCGTAGCCGAGCAGCTCGTGCACCGCGACCCCCAGCGGCCGGCCGGCCAGCCGTTCGACGATGCCGCCCAGGAGCACGTACCCGGTGTCCGAGTACCGGTAGCGTTCGCCGGGCGCGCCGAGCGGGTCGCGCCACTCCATGCAGCGGCGCACCTGCTCCTCGCGCGTCCAGACGTGTTGCGGGT
The DNA here is from genome assembly GCA_020718045.1 of Fibrobacter sp. Classification (GTDB taxonomy): domain Bacteria; phylum Krumholzibacteriota; class Krumholzibacteriia; order LZORAL124-64-63; family LZORAL124-64-63; genus PNOJ01. The sequence goes on from DYDD01000069.1 coordinate 9,082, forward strand.
CGGCGTAGATGGCCGCGGCGTAGCGGGGGTCGCCGGTATGTTCGTCCAGGCCCGAGGTGTGGCTCAGCACCTGGCGCACCGTGATGGCGTCCAAGTCGAAGCCGTCGCCGGCCAGCAGTTCGCGTTCCAGGGGGGAGAGCAGGGGGCCGAGAGGGTCGTCGGGCGAGAGGCGACCCTGCTCGGCCAGCCGCAGCACGGCGGCTGCGACGTACGTCTTGGTGTTGCTGGCGATGCGGAAGGTGTGGGCCGGGGTCAGCGGCTCCCCGCCGTCGCGCGCCGCGAACCCTGCCGCCCCCGACCAGTCCAGGCCCAGCCGCGGGCAGCTGACCCAGGCGCTGACCCCGGGCGCCGACGGGTTCGCGGCCAGGAAACGCTCGAGCGCCGCCTGCAGGGGATCGGCCGCTGATACCGGAGACGCGCACAGCAGGCCGGCGGCCAGGACCAGTCGACGCAACGCGGGGGCCACGGCGCTCCCTACTCCTGCACGAACTCGAAGGCGATCAGCACGCCCGTGTCGTCCTCCAGGTTGTGCATGAACTGCACGGCCACGTCGCCCTTCTGGGCGCTGGTCATGCCGCTCTGGGCGCCCATCGACACCAGCTGCGACTCGAAGCCGGCGCTCTTCAGCTGCGCCAGGTACTTGTCCGAGGCGTCGTCCGGGACGCCCTGGTACCAGATGTTGAACTTGCGCAGGCCGGCGTCGGTGCCGCTGTGCACGCGCTCGATCGTGCCGTGCTCGAAGCGGGGCACCACGTCGAACATGTCCTCTGGCCACTGCGAGGTCGCGACCATCTTGACCTCGCCGGTCCCGGTCTTGATCGTGATGTCGCCGTCCTTCATGTCCACGTCGGTCTTCTGGCCGGTCGCCTGTTCGAGCATCTCCTCGGTCATCCGCTCGGCCAGCTTCTCGTCCGCCTGCTTCTTGCCGCAGCCGGCGACGGTCGCGATCGCGACGGTGAGTGCCAGGCAGACCAGGATCCTGTTCGACATGAACCGCCCCCCTCTTCGGTGCCGGATTCGTACGGAGATCGTGAGCGGGGAATTCTAGGCGTATGCTAGCGATGCCCGCAAGCGATATCGACCGGCATTTTTCATTTGGAAAGGAGCATGTCCAGCGTCGCGTCCTGCGGCACCTCGTCGTTGTCGAAGTCGAATTCGACCGAGGCGCCGCGGAGCGACAGATCGCCGTCGATCAGGGCGGCGTCGAACTCCCAGGAGAAGGGCATCCCCTGCGGCGTCAGGCTCATCATGTCCTGGCTCAGTTCCCAGAAACCGTACGTGGTGGCCGACAGCTCGCCGACGGGGGAGACCACCAGCGTGAAGTCCCCGTCCTGCTGCAGGTCGAGCGTGGCGGTCCCGCCGTAGGCCACGATGTCGACGGTCGTGCCCGGCGGCACGCTCTGGTACTTGAACTCGATGGCGGTCCACTGGCCGTAGACATCCTCGACCGGCGGCGCCACGGGATCGTCCCCGCCGCAGCCGGCCGTGATCGACAGCGCGGTGAACAAGGCCATCCGTTTCCACGTCCGCATCGCACCCCTCCTCTTGCAGGCTCACCGGCCGCCATGTTATCACAGGTATCCGGTCCGGGGGACCGGCAGCGTATCGTGTTCATGGATAGATAGTTGCGCCACTTCGTCGGCTGGGGGCGGCCGGAACCCGCATCCGTCCCGTTGCCAGCGGGCCCGGTTGGTGGTTATGATGCGCGTGCAAATGCCGGCGTGCCCGTCACCCCCGCCGACGCCGGAAGTTCTACCAAGGAGATGGAATCATGCGCAAGCCCGCGATGGTGGTGTTGATCGTCCTGGTCGTGGCGCTGCTGGTCGCGGCCGTGGTCCTGTTCCAGAAGCTCCAGACCAGCAAGGCCGACTTCGCCGTCCTGCAGGCCGACGAGCAGGCGACGACCGAGCGCTACGAAGCTGCCATCGATGAGATCGCCGGCATCCAGGAGAGCCTCGAGGCCATCGACATCGGCGACCAGGGCACGCAGGCCCTCGCCACCGAGCTCGAAGCCGAGCAGAGCCTGAGCCAGGATCGCGGCGAGGAGGCCCGCCAGCGCATCGCCCGCATCAAGGAGAGCATCGCCCGCGCCAACGACCGCATCCGCGAGCTGGACCAGCAGCTCAAGGAGAGCGGCGTCAAGGTGGCCGGCCTCGAGAAGCTGATCCGCGGCCTGCGCCAGACCGTGGCCGAGAAGGAGGCCGTGATCGTCCAGCTCACCGCCCGGGTCGACGAGCTGCAGACCCAGGTGACGGGCCTGACCGCCGAAGTCCAGGCCGGCCAGCAGACGATCCAGACGCAGACCGAGACCATCCAGTCCCAGACCGAGGCGATCGAGGTCTCCCGCGCCCGGCTCAGCACGATCTACTATGTGGTCGGCACCAAGAAGGAGCTGCAGGCGGCGGACCTGATCGAGTCCAAGGGCGGCGTCCTGGGCCTCGGCAAGACCATCAAGCCGACCGGTCGCCTCGAGGGGGCCGTCTTCACGTCCCTGGACACCGACCGTACGACGGTGATCCTGATCCCGGCGACCAAGGCGAAGATCGTCAGCCCGCAGCCGCTCGCCAGCTACGAGCTGCTGCTCGTGGGGGAGCAACTGGAGCTGCGCATCCTGGACACGCACGCGTTCCGCACCGTCAAGCACGTCATCATCATGACGGAGTAGGCGGCGCGGGTTCGGCCCCAGGCGGCCCCCGGTCCTTCAGCGGGACCGGGGGCCGCCTGTTTCGGGACGCAGGGCGCCGGCGTCGGCGCGGTCGTGCCAGGTGCGCTCCAGCTCCGCGATCTTCGCGGCCGTCAGCGGCGGCGTGCGTTCCTGCACGAACCAGACCTTCCCATCGTGGAGCAGGTTGGGCAGGTAGCTGTCGACGTAGCCGGCCGGCGGGCGGCGGCTGTGGGCCATCATGTCGATGCCCGAGGGCAGCGGCGTGCGTGCGATCACGTAGTCATTCAGGCCAAACACGTCGACGATGTTGACGTGCGGCATCATCCACGAGGGCACCCCGACGCAGGGCAGTCCGATCGTCGCGTGGCGCGACGTTCCGAGGGACATCCCCTGCTCCCGCGTGGGGTAGTAGCCGAGCTGGGTCTGCCAGAAGACCTTGTGTTCCTGGTGGCGCATGCCCACGTGGTGGGGGATGAGCCAGGCCTGGGCGCGGTCGAACGCCGCCGCGTACCAGCGCACCGGCATCGGCCAGCTCGGAGCCACGGGCATGCGCAGCACGTGGGTCTGCGCGCGCGTCTGCAGGTCCTTCGTCAGCGCCCAGTGGGTCCACGGCAAGGGCAGCGACAGCAGCAGCACCGCGCCCGCGACGGCCAGCGACACCCGCGGGCCGCGGTCGAGGCGATTCAGGGACCAGGCCACCGCCAGGAAGATCAGCGGCAGCAGGTGCGAGTAGACCCGGAACTCGAAGTGGTCCCCGCCCACCACGAAGGTGTAGTAGGCGAAGTGCAACAGCAAAGCCAGCCCGCCCGCCCACCGCGGCGCGGCCGCCGCGAGGCTGGCCCGGTTCGCGGGCAGGTCCGGCTTCCAGCC
>DYDD01000353.1 GCA_020718045.1 Fibrobacter sp.
CAGCAGCGCGGCGGACAGCAGCACCGCACCCCGCGGCGCCCATCGTCGCCGGCCGGCCGCCGTCGCGCCGTCGCGCGCGTGTTCATCCCGTCCGGATCTCATGCCCGCCTTCCGTCCGCCGGCGACGCGCCGCCGGGCCAGCGCCGGTGGAACCAGACCCACTCGGCCGGGTTCCGGCGCAACAGTGTCTCGAGGGCCGCGTTCGCCTCCCGCAGCAGGTCGTCCACCGCGGCGTCGCCGGTCCCGTTCCCGGGCCGCAGCGGCGGCAGATGCGTCAACGCGTGGCCCCGACCGCGGCGGCCGATGGCCACCGGGAGGATCGGCGTCCCGGTGCGCAACGCCAGTTTGGCGAAGCCGGCCGGGGTCGGCGCCGCGACGCCGCAGAACGGCACGTCGCGGTTGCCCACCCGGGTGTTCTGGTCCAGCAGCACGGCCGCGGCGCCGCCGGCGCGCAGCGCCCGCAGCAGCGGCCGCTGGTCGCCCTCGCGCGGGACGGTCGTCAGGCCGGCCCGGCGCCGCCACCCGTTGACCAGGCGGTCGACCGGCGGGTTGCGGATCGTGCCGGTCACCACCGTCAGCCCGCCCAGCCGTTCGGCCAGGAAACCGCCGAGCAGTTCCCAGCAGCCGAAGTGCCCGGTCAGGACCAGCGCGCCGCGCCCCTCGGCCAGCAGCCCGCGCAGGGTGGCCACCGTCCCGTCGTCCGCGACCTCCCGGTACCCCGATTCCCGCCAACGGTCGAGGTTCAGCGCGTCGTGGACGTTCTCCCCCAGGGCCGCGGTCGCCCGGCGCAGCAGCGCCTCGCGCCCGTCCGGCGCCAGATCGGGGAAGACCAGCCGCAGGTTGGCCCGGGCCACGTCCCGGTCGCGCGGCCTGCACGCCAGGGCCGTGCGCGCGAGGCCGCGGCACAGTCCCCGTCCCGCTCCCTGCGGCAGCCGACGCACCGACGCGAGCACGACCCGGGCCAGCCCGTGGTACATCGCGCGACGGAGCCTGCGGTGGCACGACGGCATCGGTCGCTCCAGGGCTGCATCTCGGGGCACGATCACAGTCAACACCCGGCCGCGGCGTGCGTCAAGCATAAGGTATGCCAGAGTATAAATCCATTGTTGTGCAGAAGTTGCACCGATGGAGGCGGGGACTGGCCGGTCTCAGACGATCCCGGCCCGCAGGATGTCGTGGATGTGCAGGACGCCCACCGGACGGCGCTCGTCGTCGACCACGATCAGCACGGTGATCGGCCCGCCGGCGCGCTGTTCCATGCGCCTCAGGGCGCCCAGGACCAGCTCGTCGGGCCGCACCGTCTCGGGCGCCGCGTTCATCAGCGCGTGCACCGGCTGGTCCAGCGGCGAGTCGTGGGCCATCAGGAAGCGCTTCACGTCGCCGTCGACGCAGATCCCGGCCAGGCGGCCGTCGCGGTCCACCACGCAGGCGCAGCCCAGCCGCTTCTCGACGATCACCGGCAGGCAGGCGCGCAGCGGCAGGTCGCGGTCCACCAGCGGCAGCTCCTCGCCCGCGTGCATGATCTGCTCCACCCGCATCAGCAGCGAGCGCCCCAGCACGCCGCCGGGGTGGAAGGCCGCGAAGTCGTCGCGCGAGAAGCCGCGCAAGGTCAGCAGGGCGACCGCGAGGGCGTCGCCCATGGCCGCCGCCGCGGTGGCGCTGGTCGTGGGGGTCAGGTCGAGCGGGCAGGCCTCGCGCTCCACCGCGCAGGCCAGCACGAGGTTGCTCAGGCCGGCGAGCGGACTGTCGGCGCGGCCGGTGATCGCGATCATGGTCATGCCGAAGTGGCGGGCGAGGCCGGCGAGCTGGGTGACCTCCGGGTTGTCGCCGCTGCGCGAGACGGCCAGCAGCACGTCGCCGGAACCGGCGATGCCCAGGTCGCCGTGCGTCGCCTCGACCGGGTGCAGGAACAGGCTCGGGGTGCCGGTGGCGGTCAGGGTGGCGGCCAGGCGGCGGGCCACGAAGCCCGACTTGCCCAGGCCGGTCACGATGACGCGGCCGCGGCAGTCCAGCAGCGTGTGGACGGCCGCGGCGAAGGAGTCGTCGAGGCTCTCCCCCACGCGCGCGAGGGCCGCGGCCTCCTGCGCGAAGGTCGCGCGCCCCAGCTCCACGATCGCGCGGTCGTCCGGGCGACCGGTCTCGGCGTTCATGTGTCCTCCCCGGTCGGAAGCCAGGCGCGGGCCGCCACCTTCACCAGCGCGGGCCCGAGCAGTCCCTGCAGGCCGAGCACCCGGTCGCAGACCTCGCGCACGGCGCCG
>DYDD01000070.1 GCA_020718045.1 Fibrobacter sp.
GCCGCGCCGTCGGTCGCCGCGGCGGGCCAGGCCGGGGTCGAGCGACCTGCGAAGGCGTCGGGGAAGCTGCCCTCGAGCAGCACCGCCAGCGGCAGCCGCGGTTCGATCTGCTTGCCCTCGGGCGCGAACAGGCTGCCGGGCAGCAGGCCCTCGGTGAAGGGCGCGCGCCAGGCGCGCTCGCTGCCGGTGAACAGCACCGTCGAGGTCAGGCCGTTGGCGCCCAGCGTCGCGGCGTCCAGGTCCAGGGCGCTGCCCCACAGGTAGAGCAGGCTCGCGATGCGGTTGCTCAGGGGCGAGTCCTGGTTCATCTGCGTCTCGGTGACCTTGACCTGCACCGGCAGGCGCACCGGCTCGCTGGTCTGGAAGCGCATGCCGCCGATGTTCTGGGTGCGGGGCACGGCCAGCGTCTCGTGGCTGGCGTCCAGCAGGTGCCGCGTGTCGACGGCCACGCCGAAGGCGCCGAGCACGGACTCCAGGCCGCTGGTCTGGCTGGCGCCGCTGATCGTGAAGCCGCCGCGCATGCCCGGCTGGTAGCCGTAGGTGTGCAGCTGCACGGCGATCAGCGCGTTGATGCCGTTGCTGATGGCGCGGTTGATCTCAAAGGCCTGCCGCTCGTCGAAGCCCGAGGGGTTCAGCACCAGCAGCGCGTCGGCGTCGGCGGGGATGCGCGAGTCGGCCGTCAGCGACACGCGCTCGACCTGGTAGTGCTCCTGCTGGAGGTACTGGGCGATCGAGGTGTAGACGTCCGTCGGCTCGGGCGGCTGCATGCCGCGCTGCAGGTACTGCATGGCGACCTGCGGGTCGATCTCCTGCAGCGGCGCGACCAGCGCCACCTTGGGATCGCGGTCGCGGGTCAGGCGGTAGACGCGCGAGATCAGGTCGTATTCGAAGGTGGCCAGCGACTGCGGCAGGACCTGCGGCAGGACCTCCTCGGGGCGGTCCTTGTAGGCCACCGTCATGGCGCTCCAGATCAGCTTGACGCCGATCTCGTCCTTCTCGATCGACTGGACCTGGAACGGCTGGATGCCGCGCTCGGCCAGCTTGCCCTGCAGGTCCTCGTCGTCCTGCGGGTCGTGGATGCTGTACTGGATCATGCCGTCGGACGCCTGGGCGTAGTCGCGCAGCTTGTCGGTGACGTCGCGCTCGAGGGTCTTCAGCTCGGTCGGCATCGACGCCGCGCCGGTGATGTAGAGCTTCACCTGCACGGGCGCCTTCAGGCCCTTGAGGATGTCCTTGGCGGCCGGCGCCATGGTGTACAGGCGCTCGCTGGTCAGGTCGACGCGTGCGCCGCCGAAGCCGCCAAGCACGTCGGTCAGCAGCACCGACACCGCCAGCAGCAGCAGGGCGGTCACGGCGAAGGTCACGCGGAAGTTCCGGCGCTTGGTGCTCATCAGTACTTCCTCCCTTCCAGCCAGACGGCGTTGAGGACCAGGAACACGGCCGTGAGACCCAGGAAGTAGGCCAGGTCGCCCAGCTCCAGCACGCCGCGCTGCAGCGCCTGGTAGTGGGGCATCAGCCCGAACGCGTTCTGCAGGAAGGAGCCGAAGCCGCCGACCCAGCCGTCGATGGTGGCCGAGACGGCCGGCACCCCGACCAGGAACAGGGCGAAGCAGGCCAGCATGCCCAGGATGAAGGCGGAGATCTGGTCGCGCAGCAGGCCGCTGGTGAAGATGCCCACGGCCATGTACAGGCCGCCCAGCAGCAGCGCGCCCAGGTAGCCGCCGAACACGGCGCCCAGGTCGGGTTTGCCCAGCATCGCCAGCATGATCGGGATCGGCAGCGTGCCGAGCAGCGCCACCACGTAGAAGGCCATCGCCGCGAAGTACTTGCCGAGCATGACCTCGCTGGACTTCATGGGCAGCGTCATCAGCAGCTCGAAGGTGCCGCTGCGCTTGTCCTCGGCCCACAGCCGCATGGTCACCGCGGGGATGAAGAAGATCAGGAACAGGGGCAGGTTCCCGAAGAAGTCGCGCATGTCCGCGAGCTGGGCCAGGAAGAAGGGCGTCATGAACAGCCCGCAGTTGAGCACCAGGAAGACGATGATGAAGATGTAGGCGATCGGGCTGTTGAAGTAGGCCGCGAACTCGCGGCGGAAGATCACGCCGGCGTTAGACATGGCTCACCTCCCGGGGGACCGCGCCCTGTCGCGTCAGGGCGATGAACGTGTCCTCGAGGCTGAACGGCGACTCCTGCAGCTCCAGCAGGTCCCAGCCGTGCGACTGGCCCAGCCGGCCCAGGGGCGCCAGCACGTCCTGGCCGAAGTCGGCGCGCACCTCGAAGCGGGCCGCGCCGTCGCGCCCGGCGACCGGCCGCACCTCGTGCAGGCCGCCCAGGTCGCGCAGGGCCGCCTCGGCCGCGGCGGCCGGGGCGCGGTAGGCGACGAAGATGCGGTTGCGCCCCATGGCCGCCCGCTCCAGCTCGCCGATGCGCCCGTCGGCGACGATCCGCCCGCCATTGATGATCACGACGCGGTCGGTGACCGGCGACACCTCCTGCAGGATGTGCGTGCTGAAGATGATCGTCTTGCTGCGGGCGAGGCCCTGGATCAGCTCGCGGATGCCGATGATCTGCAGGGGATCCAGGCCGCTGGTGGGCTCGTCGAGGATCAGCACCTCGGGGTCGTGGATCAGCGCCTGCGCCAGGCCGGTGCGCTGCCGGAAGCCCTTGGACAGCTCGTTGATCGGCTTGCGGAAGACGCTGCCGAGGCCGCAGGCCTCCACGACCCACTCCAGCCGACGCCGCAGCTCGTCGCCGGCCAGGCCGCGCGCCCGGCCGACGAACTGCAGGTACTCGTGGACCATCATGTCCACGTAGAGCGGGTGGTTCTCCGGCAGGTAGCCGATGCGGCTGCGGACTTCCAGGGGGTTGCGGAGCACGTCGATGCCGTCCACGCTGACCGTGCCCCCGTCGGGGGCCAGGAACGTGGTGACGATCTTCATGGCGGTGCTCTTGCCGGCCCCGTTGGGCCCCAGGAAGCCGAGGATCTCGCCCTTGTCGAGGCGGAAGGAGACGCCGTCGAGGGCGACGGTGGTCCCGAACCGCTTCGTGACGTCACGTACCTCGATCATCGCTTCGAGTCCTCCGTCGCTGGTTGGTTTGGGATGAGGGAGCCCGGCGCGCGCCCAAACACGACAGACGCCGCTGGTGGGCGGCGCCGCCGGGCAACCGGCGCCAATCTACACGAAACCGGGGTCCCGGTTCCAGTTTTTCCGAGCCTCGGGACACCCCAGGGCTTAAACTGGCCCGGATCCGTGCCACCCGCCGCGCAGAGAGGACCGCGATGGACCGAGCCCCCCGCATCCCCCTGGTTTTTCGCGAGCGGACGCCCTCCGAAGCGGCCGCCAGGGCCCGCGATTTCGCCGAGGACCTGGCCCGTCGCCGCTCGGTCCGCGATTTCAGCGACCGGCCGGTGCCGGCCGCGCTGATCGCCGACTGCCTGCGCGTGGCTGTCAGCGCCCCGAGCGGCGCCAACCAGCAACCCTGGCATTTCGTGGCCGTGAGCGACCAGGCCGTCAAGCAACGCATCCGCGAGGCGGCGGAGGCCGAAGAGCGGTCCTTCTACGGCGGTCGCGCTCCGGGGGGCTGGCTCGAGGCCCTGCGCCCGCTCGGCACCGACGCGTGCAAGCCCTTCCTGGAAAAGGCGCCCTGGCTGATCGCCATCTTCCAGATGCGCCAGGGAATCGGGCCCGGCGGCGAGCGCGTCACGCACTACTATCCCACGGAGTCCGTGGGCATCGCCACGGGCATGCTGATTGCCGCCCTCCACCGGGCCGGCCTGGCGACGTTGACCCATACGCCGAGCCCCATGAATTTTCTGAACGAGGTGCTCGGCAGACCCCGGCACGAGCGGCCCTTCCTGCTGCTGGTCGTCGGCCATCCCGCGCCGGGCTGCACGGTGCCCGATCTCCGCCGCAAGCCCTTCGACGAAGTGGCGACCTTCCTCGAGACGGCGACATGACCGACCGCCGCCCCCCCGAGCCCTCCCTCTGGCGCTACGAACTGCCCGGCGGCTGGGTCGTGCTGGCCGGCCGCACCGACGCCGACAACGACCGCCTCAGCCTGAAGATCGCCAAGCCCAACGACTGGTGGTTCCACGTGAAGGGCCGCCCGAGCAGCCACGTCGTGCTGCAGGTGCCGGCGGGGGATGAGCCGCCGCGCGAGGCGCTCGAGGCCGCCGCCGCGGTCGCCGCCTGGCACAGCAAGGTGCGCGAAGCCAAGCTGGTGGCGGTCTCCGGAACCCAGGCCCGTTTCGTCACGAAACCGCCCGGCGAGAAACCGGGCACGGTCCAGATCCGTAAGGAGAAGACGTTCATGGTCAAGCCGGGCCTCCCCGGCTGACGTCCGCGCGCCCATCGGCGATCCCCGAGCCGACCCTTGCCGTTAATCCAGGAGGCGAATCCCTTGAAACGACTGGCCATCCTCACCCTCGCGGCCGCGCTGGGGGCCGCCGCACCCCCGTGCGCGTCCGCCGCCGCCGCGGGAGCGTCGCAGCTCATGCGCAACCCGGACCTCAGCGCCCAGCACCTCGTCTTCACCTACGAGGACGACCTCTGGCTGGCGGACGCCTCCGGCGGCCAGGCCCGCCGGCTCACCAATGGCCCGGGTTTCGAGAACGCCGGCAAGTTCAGCCCCGACGGCCAGTGGCTCGCCTTCTCCGCCGACTACGACGGCGGCGTCGACGTCTACGTGATGCCCGTCGCCGGCGGCGAGCCGCGCCGCCTGACCTTCCACCCGGGCGCCGACCAGGTGCTCGGCTGGCACCCCGACGGCCGGCGCATCCTGTTCCGCTCGTCGCGGGAGCACCCGCTCGGCCAGCCGCAGCTGTTCCTGGTCGACCGCGAGGGCGGCCTGCCCGAGAAGGTGGCCGTGGACCGCGGCGCGCTGGCGAGCTTCTCGCCCGACGGAAAGCGCCTCGCCTACAACCGGATCGCCCGCGAGGGCGCCACGTGGAAGCGATACCGCGGCGGCATGGCCCAGGACGTCTGGGTGGCCGACTTCGCCACCGGCGCCATCGCGAAGGTCACCGACTTCGAGGGCACCGACAACTACCCGATGTGGTGGCAGGACCGCATCGTCTTTTTGAGCGACCGCGAGGACGGCACCCTCAACCTCTACGCGATGGACCCGACGGGCGCGGACGTCGCGCGCCTGACGAACTACCGCGACTACGACGTGAAGTCGCCCGGCTGCGGCGCCGGCCGCGTCGTCTACCAGCACGCCGGGAGCCTGCGCGTGCTCGACCTGGCCACCGGTGCCGACCGCGAGGTCGTCCTGGACGTCGGCACCGACCGCGCGCCGATGCGCTCGGAACTGGTCGACGCGGCGCCGTCGACGGGCAGCTTCGGCCTGTCGCCCGCCGGCGAGCGCCTGCTGCTGGAGGCGCGCGGCGAGATCCTCAGCCTGCCCGCCGGGAAAGGCGAGTGGTTCGACCTCACCCGCACCAGCGCCAGCCGCGAGAAGAACGCCGCCTGGTCGCCCGACGGCCGCTGGGTCTGCTTCGTGAGCGACCGCGGCGGCGAGGAGCAGCTCTACCTCGCCGACCAGCGCGGCCGCGACGCCTGGCGCCCGCTGACGACCGGCAACCAGGGCCTCCTGCTGCAGCCCGTCTGGTCGCCCGACTCGCAGCGGATCCTCTGGGGCGACAAGTTCATGCGCCTGAACATGGTGGACGTCGCCACCGGCAGGGTCACCGTCATCGACACGGGCGAGTACGACGACGCCTGGGAGCGCTGGGGCATCCTCGACTACGTCTGGTCTCCGGACGGGCAGTGGGTGGCCTACAGCAAGAACACCGCGAACATGAACGAGGTGATCTGCCTCTACGGCCTCGCCTCCGGGAAGAGCACGCAGGTCACCGACGGCTTCTTCACCAGCTGGTCGCCCGGCTTCGACCCCGAAGGCCGCTACCTCTGGTTCCTGAGCAACCGCACCTTCACCCCGATCATGGACCGCCAGGACCAGAACCACATCTTCGTGGACATGGCGAAACCTTATCTGGTCCTGCTGCAGGACGGCGTCCGCTCGCCGTTCTTCGAGGACCCGGGCCTGGTGGCGGGGAAGGCAGAAGAGGAGAAGAAGGGCGGCAAAGACGATGAGGGGGCGAAGCCCGCCGCCACCCGCGTCGACCTCGACGGCCTCGGCGGCCGCGTCCTGGCCGTGCCCGGCGTCGAGGGCGGCAACTATTTCCGCCTCACGGCGACCGCCGAGGGCTGCCTGATGCTGCGCCGCGACGAGCCGGTCTTCCTGAAGTACCAGAACGTCGACGACCGCACCGCCGACAGCGACCTCACCCTGGTGGCGTTCGACGTCGCGGAGCGCGAGGCCAAGGACCTGGGCGGCGGCCTCGCCAACTACCACCTCTCGGTCGACGGCAAGAAGCTGGCGTACCGCGCCGGCGACGGCTACGGCGTGGTCGACGTCGGCCAGGAGTTCAAGCCCGGCGACGGCGCGATCGACCTCGACGGCGTGCGCCTGCGCGTCGACCGCGCGCAGGAGTACCGCCAGATGCTCGACGAGGCCTGGCGCATCCAGCGCGACTGGTTCTACGACGAGAACATGCACGGCGTCGACTGGCGGAAGATCCGCGACAAGTACGCGGCCCTGGTCCCCTGGTGCGGCGCGCGCGGCGACCTCACCTACCTGATCGGGGAGATGATCGCCGAGCTGAACATCGGCCACACCTACGTCTACGGCGGCGACCAGCAGCACGCCGGCGCGCCGTCGCGCACGGCGATGCTCGGCTGCGACTTCGCCGTCGACCCGCGCAGCGGCCGCGTGCGCATCGCCCGCATCCTGCCCGGCTGCGTCTGGGACGACGCCGCGCGCTCGCCGCTGGCCGAACCCGGCGTGGACGTGCGCGAGGGCGACTTCCTGCTGGCCGTCGACGGCCGGCCGCTGGCCGCCGGCGCCAACCCCTACGAGCTGCTCGCCGACGCCGCCGGCCGCACCGTCGAGCTCGAGGTCGCCGACAACGCCGAGGGCAAGCAGCCGCGCACGGTCGTCGTCGAGCCCCTGCGCGGCGAGGGCGGCCTGCGCTACCGCGCCTGGGTGGAGGCCAACCGCCGCTACGTCGACGAGAAGTCGGGCGGCCGTCTCGGCTACCTCCACCTGCCCGACATGGGCGAGCCGGGCCTGGTCGAGTTCGGCGCCTACTGGTACCCGCAGACGGGCCGCGAGGGCATCGTCATCGACGAGCGCGACAACGGCGGCGGCTTCGTCGGCGACATGATCATCGACCGGCTCGAGCGCGTGCTGTGGTCCATGACCATCCCGCGCGAGGGCGGCCCCGGCCGCAACCCCGAGCGCGCGTTCCACGGCCCGCTGGCGGTCCTGATCAACGAGGACACCGGCAGCAACGGCGAGTTCTTCGCCGAGGCGGTCAAGGTCCGCGACCTCGCCACCGTGATCGGCGTGCGCACCTGGGGCGGCGCCATCGGCATCGAGCCGCACCAGGACCTCGTCGACGGGGGCACGGTCACCCCGCCGCAGTTCGGCCTCCACGACCTGCACGGGAAGTGGATCATCGAGGGCCGCGGCGTCGAGCCTCACCTCGAGGTGCAGAACCAGCCCGCCGCCGTGGTGGCCGGCCGGGACGACCAGCTCGACCGCGCGATCGGGCACCTGCTCGGCCGTCTGCAGGACGAGGGGGCGACGTGGCGGATTCCCGCCGCGCCGGCCTACCCCGACAAGAGCAAGCCCGGGGAGGGCGTCCGCAGGTAGGTGGGCTACGGTCCGTAGAGGTACTCCAGCGCGGCCGGCAGGCTGTCGCGCCAGAAGCCCCAGGAATGTCCCTGGGGCTTCTCTTCTGCGAGGCAGGCGAAGCCGCACCCGGCCAGCAGCGCGGCGAACTCGCGGTCCATCGGGATCAGCTGCGGCAGGTCGAAGGAGCCCCAGTTCAGGTAGACCCGCACACGCTGCGGGGGCATCGCCGCGTAGGCGATCGACTGCTCGGGGGCCACGTACGGGCTCATCACGGCGACGCGGTCGAAGTTGCCGGGGTAGCGGCGCGCCAGGTCGAGCGCGGCGTTGCCGCCGTAGCTGGCGCCCATGACGCCCCACGTCGTCCCCACGTCGTGCTGCACGGCGATGAAGGGTTGCAGGGTGCCGGTCACCCAGAGGCCGAACGGCTCCTGCAGCCCGCCGGCATACTCGTCGGTGCGGCGCCCCGGCGGGACGCAGACGCAGATCGGCAGGTCCAGCCCGGGGCGGTGCTCGGCCAGCCAGGCCAAGGCGCGGTCCAGGCCGCCCAGCGTGACGTATTCCGGGCCGTCGTGGACCAGCAGGCAGGGACGTCGGCCGCGCGGCTCGCCCGGGGGCGTCAGCACCAGCACTTCGCGCGGCCCGCCGAGTGCGGGCGCCGGCAGCTCGTAGCGGTCCGTCCGGCAGGCGGCCGCGGCCGTGGCGGACGCGAATTCCGGCTCGCGGTAGTCCATCCCGCGCAACTCGGAGTTGGGTCCGAAGCCGCCGGTGCAGGTCCGCGGGTTGCGCGCGTCGAGCAGCCACAGCGCGTCGATCACGAACTTGTAGTCGACCCGCGAACGCGACGGCAGGGTCAGGACGCAGGACCACAGGTCGGTGCCGGGCAGGTGGGCCAGGGGCAGCGTCGGCAGCCAGGCGGTCTGGCCGCCGGCGAGCCGCACGTCGTGGCCGGGGCCGCGGTAGAACAGCAGCAGCGTGTCGCCGCCCGCGAAGACGGGGTTGAACGGGTGGTCGGCGAGCAGGGCGGAGGCCGCGGCCTGGCGGGCGGGCATGGGCAGGCGCTCGATGGCGCCGAGGCGTGCGAGCGGGTGTGGGGCCGCGCCGGCCGGCTCGGCCGCGGCCAGCGCCGCGACGGCGAGCAGCGACGACATCAACGCCTTGGTGCGCATGGGGTCCGGGCCTCCCGCCGGCGCTTCGCCGGGTTTTCACGTGGTCCGCGACGGCAGCCTAGCATAGAATGTCACCGGACGCGACCGCGCGCCCACCCAGGAAGGCGGCCCCCATGACCGGATCCGAACGGTTCCAGCGCCTGTTCCCGAACCTCGAAGCGGTGCCGCCGGAGCACCGCCTGCCCGGGCTGGTCGAGCAGTCGACCTGGCTGTGCGGCGGCGAGTTGCGGCGCTGGGACGGGGCCATCCAGCGCGTGCTGTCGCCGGTGTGCGTGCCTTCGCACGCGGGGCTGTTGCAGGCCGTGATCGGCTCCTACCCGCGGCTCGGGGCCGAGGAGGCGCTGGCGACGCTCGCGGCCGCGGGCGCCGCCTGGGACCGCGGCGGCGGCCCCTGGCCGGCGATGCCGGTGCGGCGCCGTGCACGGCACCTACGTCCACCCGGCCGTGCTGTACCCGGTGGCGCCCGGCATGCGGGTCTTCCATGAGGAGCAGTTCGGGCCCGTGGTGCCGGTGGCGGTCTACGACGACGTCGAGGAACCGGTGCGCGCGATCATGGAGTCGCCCTACGGCCAGCAGGCCAGCCTGTTCGGGCGCGACCCCGAGTCGGTCGGCCGGCTGGTCGACCGGCTGGTCAACCAGGTCTGCCGCGTCAACGTCAACGCCCAGTGCCAGCGCGGCCCCGACGCGTTCCCGTTCACCGGGCGCAAGGATTCCGCCGAAGGGACGCTGTCGGTGAGCGACGCCCTGCGGGTCTTCTCGATCCGCACCCTGGCCGCCACCCGGGCCACCGAGGCCAACAAGGAGCTGTTCTCGCGGATCGTGCGCGAGGGGCGCGGCACGTTCCTGAACACGGACTGGCTCTTCTAGGAGGCAACCAGGCATCGCCCCGCCCGTATCCCCTTGCAACGCCCTTCCCGCCCGCAGCCAGGAGGAGCCCGACATGACCGATTTCAGCCTGACCGCCCGCCGGATCGTCCTGCGCCGCATGCAGGCCGCCGACGCCCCGGTCCTCTACGCCTACCGCTCCCTGCCCGAGGTCGCCCGCTATCAGGACTGGCTGCCCCACGACCTCGACGAGGTCCAGGGGCTGGCCCGCGCCCAGGCCGACGTCGAGCCGGGCGCCCCCGGCAGCTGGCTCCAGCTGATCATCGCCCGGCGCGACGACGGCGAGGTCGTCGGGGATTGCGGCATCCTGTTCCCGGCCGGAGCGCACGCGAGCCCGGAACTGGGGATCGCCCTGCGGCCGGACCACCGCAGCCGCGGCTACGCGACCTGCGCCACGCGCCTGATGCTCGAGCACCTCTTCGACGAGCGGAAGGTCCACCGCGTGGTGGCCCGCACCGACCCGCGCAACCTGCCCTCGGTGGCCGTGCTGCAGCGGCTCGGCCTGCGCCAGGAGGCGCACCTGCGCCGCAGCCACTGGCACCGCGGGCAGTGGGTCGACGACATGATCTTCGCCATGCTGGACGAGGAGTGGGAGCGGGAGCGCAAGCGCCTGCTGGCGCACTGCGAGGGCGACGGGGCCTGACCGCCGGTCAGCCCAGGGCGATCTCGCGGCCGCCGACCACGACCGCCGCGGCGTCGCGCGGGTGGCAGAGCAGCAGCGCGGCCACGCGGTCGCCGACGCGTTCGTGGGCGAGATCGCCGAGGTCGAAGAGCGCCAGGTCGCAGGCCTTGCCCGGCGCGAGCGAGCCCACGTCCTCGCGCCCGAGGCAGGCGGCGCCGCCGAGGGTCGCCATCTCCAGCACTTCCGGGACCGTCATCGCGCCGGCGCCGTCCAGGACGCGGTGCAGCAGCAGGCACTGGCGCAGCTCGGCCAGCAGGTGCGACGAGTCGTTGCTCGCCGAGCCGTCCACCGCCAGGCCGACCGGGCAGCCCGCGGCCCGCAGGTCGCGCACGCGGCAGATGCCCGAGCCCAGGCGCATGTTGGAGGTGGGGCAGTGGGCGATCGCGACGCCGGCGCGCCCCAGCCGCGCGATCTCCGCGTCGTCGAACCAGATGCCGTGCGCCAGCCAAACGTCGCCGGCCAGCCAGCCGCAGTCCTCCAGCAGGTCCACCGGGCGCATCCCGTAGATGCGCGTGCAGTAGTCGTTCTCGTCGCGCGTCTCGGACAGGTGCGTGTGCAGGCGGACGCCGAACCGGCGGGCCAGCGCGGAGGTGTCGCGCATCAGCTCCGGGGTGACCGAGAACGGCGAGCAGGGGGCCAGCGCGACGCGGGTCATCGCGCCCGGCGCGGGGTCGTGGTACAGGCGGATAAGCCGCTCGCTGTCGGCCAGGATCGTGTCGTGGTCCTGCACCACCGAGTCGGGCGGCAGGCCGCCGTCCTTGCGCGAGCGCGACATGCTGCCGCGGGTGGGGTGGAAGCGGATGCCCGCCTCGCGGGCCGCCGCCACCGTGATGTCGATCAGCTCCGGCGAGGCGTCGCGCGGGAACAGGTAGTGGTGGTCGGTGGTCGTGGTGCAGCCCGAGCGCAGCAGCTCGCGGCAGCCGACCAGCGCGCCGCGGTGGAAGTCGGTGTCCGAGAGGCCGGCCCAGACCGGGTAGAGCGTCGCGAGCCAGGGGAACAGCTCCGCGTCGATCGCCCCGGGCCAGGCCCGCGTGCGCGTCTGGTAGAGGTGGTGGTGGGTGTTGACCAGGCCCGGCAGCACGACCCGGCCCCGCGCGTCGAGCCGGCGGAAGCGCTCGCGGGGCGCGCCGTCGATCAGCGCCGGCGCCGGGCCCGCGCCCACCCCGACGATCAACCCGTCGCGCGACGCCACCCAGCCGTCGTCCAGGACGCGGCGGGAGGGATCCATCGTGACCAAGGGGTCGGCGTGCTCGAGCAGGAAGAGGTCCGGGTCGCGCATGGCCAGCTCCGTGGTTGGGTTTGCGGTCCACTTCCCCTATAATGCCCCGCGACGGCGGACCGGGCAACTGCCCGCTAGCATGGTTCCTGCACGAACAGGCCTTCGGCGCCCGCCGGCGCCTGTTCCGACCTGGAAAGAGGGCAGCCCGGCGTGGACGTGACCGGATCCGTGGACGGTATCCCCGACGGGAGACCGGGCGGGTCCCAACGAAGGAGAACGACGTGCGGAACCTGGTACCGACGACCCCGAACCTGCGACGGACCGCCTGGCCGGCGCTGATGGTCCTGACCCTGGCCGCGCTGGCGCTGGTCGCCGGCTGCGGCGGCGGCAAGACCGTCACCCGGATGGAGGACGACACGACCATCGACCTGTCGGGCAACTGGAACGACACGGACAGCCGTCAGGTCGCCGAGACGCTCATCGCCCAGATCACCACCGGCGCCTGGGTCGAGAACCACCTGCTGGCCCGCGGCAAGAAGCCCGTGGTCATCGTGGGGCAGATCGCCAACAAGTCGGCCGAGCACATCCCGGTCAAGACCTTCGTGGCCGACGTGGAGCGCTCGTTCATCAACTCGGGCCGCGTGACCGTCGTCGCCTCGTCCGAGGAGCGCGAAGGCGTGCGCGACGAACGCGCCGACCAGCAGCAGTACTCCTCGCCCGAGACCATGAAGGCCTGGGGTCGCGAGAAGGGCGCCGACTACATGATGATCGGGGAGATCAACACGATCTTCGACCGCGAGGACGGCGACGAGGTGAAGTTCTACGAGGTCGACGTGTACCTCGTGGATCTCGAGGACAACACGAAGGTCTGGGCGGGCGTCAAGAAGATCAAGAAGCTCGTCAGCCGCAGCGGTCACAAGCCTTGAGCACCCCGTTCCGCACGTT
>DYDD01000354.1:0-629 GCA_020718045.1 Fibrobacter sp.
TACCGAGGGTAGGAGGCGATCACATGGCGACCAAGCCCCGCACCAGGACGATCCACGGCGATGAATGCGACGTCGTCGTGCTGACCACCCCGTCTTCACTGCTGGAGAAGGTCGGCCTGGGCGCCTCGCCGATGGACTTCGGCCTGCCCGACCTCTTGGACCAGGCGCTCACGCCCGTCGAGCAGGACGCCCTGCTCAAGCGCTGCGTAGAGGACCACCTGTTCATCTTCAAGGACGGCCGCCGGCTGCCCATCGTGATGATCGAGCCGATGGTGGCGTTCGTCGCCGACCTGTTCTTCCAGCGCACCCAGCAGGCGATCTTGTGGAAGCCTCGAGGTGGCGGTGGGTCCCTGGCCGCAGCGGTCCTGATCTGGCTGATGATGGTCTACCGGCAGCGGTCGTTCTTGGACATGGCCGGAAGCGGCGAACAGGCGAAGCGTGTCTATGAATACGTTTCGCAGTTCTGGTTCTGTGTGCCGGGGCTCGCCGAGACCCTACTCGATGGCGATCCCCTGCAGTCCGAGACCCGCCTCAAGAGCGGCGTGACGCTGTCCTGCGTCCCGGCGTCCGAGAAGGCCGCCCGCGGCAAGCACGTCGCCGGGTTCGTGGCGGACGAGAGCTGCCAGGAG
>DYDD01000354.1:724-2055 GCA_020718045.1 Fibrobacter sp.
GTTCGGGTTCTTCCAGGAATCTTGGGACCTCGCCGAGGAAAAGGGCTTCTCCCGGTACAAGTGGAACGTCTATGACTGCATGGCGCCGTGCCGCGTTGGCCTCGAGGAAGCATCGGCCGACGACCCGCAGGCCCTCAGCTACTGCCGCCGGGAGTGTCCGCTCACGGAAGTCGTCGCCGACAGGGACGAGGAAGGCCGGCAAATAGGCGAACACTTCGAAGGCTGCGATGGCCGGGCCCGCACCTCCCAGGGCCACCTGAGTCGCGACAACGTCCTGAAGACCAAGATGCTCAACCGCGGTACCGACGTCTGGGCCGTGGAGCACGAATGCAAGCGGCCCACGTCCTCCGGGATGATCTACGACGCGCAGAAGGTCCAAGCCGCGGTCACGCCCCTGGTCGAGATCACGGCCCCGGGCAGGGCGGTCCGCCGGGCCGTGGGGATCGACTGGGGACGCTTCGCGGTCGCGGTTCTCGCCGAGCGGGCCCTCGACCACATCGTGGTGAGGGAAGGCAGAATCTTCGACTCCAAGTCGGTCGCCGAGATGATTGCCTACCTGGTGGAACTGCGCGCTCGCGTGGGCGAGTTCATCATCTACGGCGATGCGGAGAACTTTTACGCCAACCTGGACTGCCGCAACGCCGGCTTCGAGGTGGTGCCCGTGCCCTTCAACAAGATGAAGGACGGCGGCATCGAGAACCTCGCCCGGTACTTCAACCACGAGAAGATCAAGATCGCCGACGAGGCCCACCTCAAGACGGTCATCCGCCAGCTGCTCAGGTACCGAAGGAACGAAGCCGGCCGGATCGTGAAGGAAGACGACCACGGCCCGGACGCCCTGATGTGCGCGATGCTCCATTTCCCGTTCGTGGACGAGTTCGACACGGCGCTCGGGCAACTGCTGTCGGGAACCGACCGCGAGCGATTGAAGGTCACCAACGCGCTGCTGGACGCCTGCATCCACGAATACCCTCAGGAGTTGCCCGAGGACGGGTACTGCTCGATGGGCGTCTCGATGTCCACCTCGAGCTTCTACGTCGTGGTCTCGCTCGTGCCCGACTTCGAGGACGGCAAGTTCCTAACGCCACGCCGGGCGATGTTCGTCGGCCGGGTCAAGGACTGGCCGGACCTCGACGCCCTGATCAAGCGCTGGAACGTCCGCAACTGCCTGATCTCCCCCCAGCCGGAGCCGCACCTGGTTCAGCAGTGGATGCGCAAGTACCAGGATCATGAGGTCGCGCAGCTCATCTACGTGAACGACGGGATCCGCGAACCCGAGTGGAGCCAGGAGGAGAACCGGGTCACGGTGGATCGCACGTATGCGTTCAACG
>DYDD01000071.1 GCA_020718045.1 Fibrobacter sp.
ATCCAAACAACGCCGGATGGTAGCATGGGTGGGGGGTTCTTACGAGAGAATCATCTTTGCCTCCATTGGAAATAGACAACACAGCCTATTGACACAATACAATGTGAAGTTGGCGGGTGATCAATAAGAGAATGTAGATGTCGCGAACTGAAAGGCACGCTGACCTCGCTCTCCGGGGTCAAAGGCACTCGCCGCTCACACGGCTGGCTCGATTCAGTCACCCCGGGCGAAGGCAACACAGATAGTCTATTGAGAAAACCTGTTGGCTGTCAATCGGTTTTCCAAACCGTCAAAATTCTGTCTCCATCATCCGGCACACGGAAATCCGATAGAGAATTATCGTCGCGGATTGTGCCTGCTCGACCCCTACGGCCTCCAGTTGGATTGGGAAGTGATCCAGGCTGCCGGACAAAGCGGAACCATCGATCTGTTCATCAACTTCCCGGTGATGGACATCAACCGCAACGCGCTTTGGCGCGCTGCGAGCCGGATCCCGGCGCAGGGCCGGAGCCGGATGAACGCGTTCTGGGGGGACGATTCCTGGGAAAGTGTCGCTTACCGGGAACAGGCGGACCTGTTCGGCGGCTCCGACCGACTGAAGCTGCCGAACAGCGCAATCGTCTGCGGATTCCGCGACCGACTGCAGCGCATCGCCCGGTTCGCCTACGTCCCGGAACCCATTCCAATGAAAAACCACAAGAACACGGACCTCTACTACCTGTTCTTCGCCTCCCAAAAGCCTGTTGCATCCAATATCGTTCAAGATATCTTCAGGATGCACAAGGGCAGAGGAGGCTGAGATGGCCAAGTCCAGTATCGAATGGACGGACTCGAGCTGGAATCCCCTGACCGGCTGCACGAAGGTCAGCCCCGGCTGCATGCATTGCTACGCCGAACGCATGGCCCGACGCCTGCACGCCATGGGACAGCCTAATTACGCACAGGGATTCGAGTTGACCGTTCACGAGCATGTGGCCGAAGCCCCGCTGTCCTGGAAGAAGCCGCAGGTGATCTTCGTAAACTCCATGAGCGACATGTTCCACCACGATGTGCCGCTGGCGTTTATCCAGAGGATCTTCTCGGTGATGCACCGTGCCGACTGGCATATCTTCCAGATACTCACCAAACGCGCGGAGCGATTGGCGGCATTGGCACCATCGCTCGACTGGGCACCGAACGTATGGATGGGCGTGAGCGTCGAGAACGCGGACTGGATGTCGCGCATCGCGTCATTGAAGCAGTGTCCGGCTCACGTGAAATTCCTCTCGCTCGAACCTCTCCTCGGCCCATTGCCCGGACTCGACCTCGATGGCATCGACTGGGTGATCGTGGGCGGCGAATCGGGACCCCGTGCGCGCCCCATGGACAAGCGCTGGGTGCTGGAAATCCGCGACCAGTGCACCGCAGCCGGCGTTCCTTTCTTCTTCAAGCAGTGGGGCGGCGTGCGCAAGAAATCCACGGGCCGGCTGCTCGAAGGCAGAACCTGGGACGAACTCCCATTGCGGAGCGCCTGACATGACGCGCCAGAAACGCCAGCTCTCGAACCTCCCCCTGGTCGCAGGCGCCCTGTTCATGGCGGTGCTGGCGGTCACCCTATTCATCGAGTGCCGCCGCAAGGACGACATCCACACCTTCGCCTTCGAGACGATGGGTACGCAGGCGTCGGGCACGGTCTACGTCTGGGACCGCACGCAGGACCGCCTGCCCGACGACCTGGTGCACGCCACCTACGATTCGATCGAGACGGCGCTCAGCTCCTGGCGCGAGACCAGCGAGGTCGGCCGCCTGAACGCCGCGCCCGCCGACACGACCATCGGCATCTCGCCGTGGTTCAGCGAGTGCCTGCGGGTCTCCGAGGGGTTCAACCGGCTCAGCGGCGGCGCCTTCGACCCCACCGCCGAGCCGCTGATGCGCCTGTGGGGCTTCTACCGCCGCGAGGGTCGCCTGCCGTCCCAGGCGCAGATCGACTCGACACGAGCCCTGATGGGCCGCTACGAGCACGACCCCTTCCGCCGCACGGTGCGCAAGCTGGACGCCGGCACGAGCTTCGACCTGGGCGGCATCGCCAAGGGCTTCGCCGTCGACCGCGCCGTGGCCAACCTGATCGCGCTGGGCATCAGCAGCGCCATGATCGACCTGGGCGGCAACCTGTTCTGCCTGGGGGTGCCCGAGGGGCGGGACGCCTGGCGCGTGGGGATCCGCGATCCCCTGGACCGCGACCTGCTGTTCGCGACCGTCGGGCTGGTCAACCAGGCGGTGGCCACCAGCGGCTCCTACGAGCGCTTCGTGGAGATCGACGGGCGACGCTACGGGCACATCATGAACCCGGCCACCGGCCGGCCGGCCGAGGGGCTGCTGAGCGCGACGGTCGTCGCCCGCAACGCCACGGTGGCCGACGGACTGTCCACGACGCTGTTCGTGCTGGGACCCGACGCGGCCGCGGCCCTGCTACGCGACCACTACCGCAACGTGGAGGCGGTGCTGGTGCTGCCGGGAGCCGGGAACGTCGAGGCCCGGGTCGTGGCGACTCCGGGCCTGAAAGGCGATCTGGAACTGCGCGAGGACTACCGCGGGCGCTACTCGCTGGAGTTCCTGGACTTCTGAGCGGCCGGCGGCGACGGCGCCAGCGACGCCAGCGGCTTGCACAGCACGCAGCTGCCGCAGTCCATCTCGCGCGGCGGCTCGTACTTCTCCCCCGCGCGGATCGCGCGCCGCTCCTCCAGCCGGTTCATGCCCGCCAGCAGCAGGCCCAGCGTCAGGAACGCCCCCGGCGGCAGGATCATCACCAGCATCGGCGGGTAGCCCGGACCGAACAGCGGGTAGCCGAGGATCGAGCCGCTGCCCAGAACCTCGCGCACGCTGCCCAGGACCGACAGTCCAAGCGTGAAGCCCAGACCCATGCCCAGGCCGTCGGCCAGCGAGACGGCCACACCGTTGCGGCCGGCGAAGGCCTCGGCGCGGCCCAGGATGATGCAGTTGACCACGATCAGCGGGATGAACAGGCCGAGGCTGCGGTGCAGCTCGAAGAAGTACGCGTGCATGACCAGGTCCACGACCGTCACGAACGACGCGATCACCACGACGTAGCCCGGGATGCGAACCTGCCGCGGGATGAAGTTGCGCAGCGCGGAGATCATGACGTTGCTGCAGACCAGCACGAAGGTCGTGGCCAGGCCCATCCCCAGCGCGTTCTTGACCGAGGTGCTGACCGCCAGCGTCGGGCACATGCCCAACAGCAGGCGGAACACGGGGTTCTCCCGCCAGAGGCCCTGAGCGAAGGTCCGTCCCATGCCCGCCATCAGCGCGCCTCCCCGGTGGTGTCCGCCGCCGCGGCCGGCGCCGCGCCTTCCAACTGCGGCCTGACGCGCTCGAAGCCCACCAGCCCGGTGCTGACGGCTTCGGCCAGCGCGCGTCCGGTGACCGTCGCACCGGTGATGGCGTCGACGTCGCCGCCGTCCTTCTTCACGCGCCAGTCGCGGTCGTTCAGGCCGTGGCCCGCGTAGAAGCCCTCCAGCACCTCGGGAGCCGCGTAGCGCGAACCGAGGCCGGGCGTCTCGGCGTGGCGCAGGACGCGCACGCCCTGGACCCGGCCGCCGGCATCCACGCCCACCATGACCGCGATCTCGCCGGAGTAGGCCTTCGCGCTCGACGCGGAGAAGGCGTAGCCGGTCGGGCCGTCGGGTCCGCGGCCCACGAAGTAGACGCCGCCGTCGGCGAGCGTGTCGGGCTCCAGCGTCTCGAACGGCGGCATGACCGCCTCGACGGCCTCGCGCTGGGCCAGGGCCTCGACCGCGGCGATGGGCTCGCGCGTCATGGCGTCGACCTTGGACAGCACGACCGCCATCACGGCGCAGATCAGCGCCAGGCGCAGCGACAGGTTCAGGATCTCCTTCATGCCGCGTCGGCCTCCCGGTAGAGCTGGCGCGCCTCGCCGAAGACCCGCGGCCGCGTCCAGCGGTCGATCAGGGGCGTGGCGGCGTTCATCAGCAGGATCGCGAAACTGACGCCCTCGGGGTAGCCGCCCCAGAGGCGGATGACCGCGGTGAGCAGGCCGCAGCCGGCGCCGAAGATCAAGAGGCCGCGGCGCGTGACCGGCGAGGTGACCATGTCGGTGGCCATGAACCAGGCGCCGAGCATCAGGCCGCCGCCCAGGAGATGGACCAGCGGCGAGGCGTGATGCGCCGGATCGGCCAGGTGGGCGACGCCCGTCACCAGCGCCGTGACGGCCATGAAGGCGACCGGCACCTGCCAGCGGATGACCCCGCGCCACAGCAGCCACAGGCCGCCCAGCAGCAGGGCCAGCGCGCTGACCTCGCCGAAGCTGCCGCCGACGTTGCCCAGCAGCAGGTCGCGCAGGCCCGGTGCGCCGGCCTCGGCCACGGTGCGGCCCAGGCCCACCGCTTCCTTGATCGCACCCAGCGGCGTGGCGCCGGTGGCGGCGTCCAGGGCGGTGCCCGGCCCCTGCGGCACGACCCAGGTCGTCATCTGCACGGGGAAGGAGATCAGCAAAAAGACGCGCGCGACCAGGGCCGGGTTGAACGGGTTGTAGCCCAGGCCGCCGTAGACGGCCTTGCCCAGACCGATCGCCACCGCGCTGCCGATCAGCACCAGCCACCAGGGGCAGCCCGAGGGCAGGTTCATCGCCAGCAGCACGCCGGTGACCACGGCGCTGTAGTCGCGCAGCGTCGCCGGGCGCTTGACCAGGCGCGCGCAGGCCCACTCGCAGGCCAGGCAGCCGGCGATCGCCACCACCAGCACGCGCAGCGCGCCCAGGCCGAAGAACCACAGGCCGACCAGCAGGCCGGGCAGCAGGGCCAGCAGCACCTGCCGCATGATCCACGGCACGTCCTGCCCCGCGTGCACGTGGGGGGAGGCGCTGACGATCAGGTCCTGCGGCGTGATGGGGTCGGCGACGGGGGTCGCCGGTTCCGTCGGGGCGCCGTCGGGTCCGGTTCCTGGTTCCAGGGTCATGGTTCTCCCTCGCCCTCGTCGGTTAGGCCGTGGCCGCCGTCTCGGCACGCTTCGCATCCCGCTCGGACTTGGCCCGGCGTTCCTCGAGGATCCCGCGCCACTCCGCCTTGCCCCGCTTGAAGTGCTGGACCAGCGGCCGGCGCGACGGGCAGACGTAGGCGCAGCTGCCGCACTCGATGCAGTCCAGGACGTGCCAGTCGCCCAGCTCCTCGAAGCGGAACCGCTCGGCGATCAGGCCCATGGCGCTGGGCACCAGGCCCATCGGGCAGGCGTCGACGCAGGCACCGCAGCGGATGCAGGGGCCGCCCTCGAAGCGGGCCGCCTCGTCGTCGCGCAGGCAGAGCACGCCGCTGGTGCCCTTGATCAGGGGCACGTCCAGGTCGAACTGGCCGATGCCCATCATGGGCCCGCCGAAGATGACCTTGCCCACGTCCGGGGTGACGCCGCCGCAGTGGGCCAGCACGTCCAGCAGCGGGGCGCCGACGCGCACGCGCAGGTTGTGCGGCACGTTGATCGCGGCGCCGGTGACCGTCGCCACGCGCTCGGTCATCGGCAACCCGTCGCGCACCGCCTCGAGGCAGGCCACGGCCGTGCCCACGTTCTGCACGACACAGCCGACGTCCATCGGCAGGCCGCCGGGCGGCACGCGCCGGCCGCAGAGGGCGTAGATCAGGTGCTTCTCGGAGCCCTGCGGGTACTTCGTCTCCAGCAGCATGAACTCCGCCGCGACGTCCGCCGGGCAGGCCCGGCGCAGCGCCTCGAGCGCATCGGGCTTGTTGGACTCGATGCCGACGCAGGCGCGCGTGACGCCCAGGACGCGCATCATCAGGCCCAGACCCTCCATGACCTCGGCCGCCTGCTCGAGCATCACGCGGTGGTCGGCGGTCAGGTAGGGCTCGCACTCGGCGCCGTTGAGGACGAGCAGGTCGATCTTCTTCTCGGCCGGCGGGCTCAGCTTCACGTGTGTCGGGAACGTCGCGCCGCCCAGGCCGACCACGCCGGCGGCCTGGATGGCGCGGCGCAGCACGGCAGGATCGAGGGTGCGCCAGTCCGCCGGCGGCGCCAGGCCGTCCCAGGGCCGGTCCTCGCCGTCGGACTCGATCTCGACCGCCAGCATGGGGCGGCCCAGCGGGTGCGGCAGCGCCGCCACCTGCTTGACCGTGCCGCTGGTCGGCGCGTGCACCGACACCGAGACGAAGCCCACCGGCTCGCTCAGGGGCTGCCAGCGGGCCACGCGGTCGCCCTTGGCGACCAGCACCTTGCCCGGAGCGCCGAGGTGCTGGGCGATTGGCACCACGTAGCGGTGCAGCAGCGGCAGGGTCTCGATCTGCAGGCCGGCCGTGTCCTTGTGGTAGGAGGGGTGGACGCCGCCGCGGAATTTCATGACGTCCTTTCGGCGGCCGGGGCCGCGGCGCCGCTGCAGACCAGGGAGCCCGTCGGGCAGAGCGCGGCGAGCGCCGGGTCGTCCGGCGCGTGCTCGTAGTCGATATAGGCCAGGAAGTCGGCCACCTTGATGCGCGGGTCCTCGGCGAAGGACTTCTCGCACTTCTTGCAGCCCAGGCAGGCGACGGCGCAGGCCTTCTTGGCCGCCGGGCCGCGGTCATGGTTGCTGCACAGCACATGGATGGTCGCCTCGGCGGGCACCAGCTTGATCAGGTCCTTGGGACAGGCGGCCACGCACTGCCCGCAGGCGGTGCAGCGGGCGGGGATGATCCGCGCCACGCCGCTGGGGGTCATCTCGACCGCGCCGAAGGCGCAGGCGCGCTGGCAGTCGCCCAGACCGAGGCAGCCGGCGCCGCAGGTCTTGTCGCCGCCGCCGAGCAGGGCCGCGCTGGCGCAGCTGGCCAGCCCGTTGTAGCGGTACTTCTTGGCGGCGACGTCGTCGCCGCCCTGGCAGAGGATCAGGGCGACCCGGGGCGCGCGGTCCTGCACCGTCTGGCCGACGATGGCGGCCACGAGACGGCGCGTCTCCTGGTCGCACACCGGGCAGCCGTCGGGCTGCGCGTCGCCGCGCACGACCGCGCCCGCGAAGTCGCCGCAGCCGGCGAACCCGCAGCCGCCGCAGTTGGCGCCCGGCAGGGCCTCGGTGATCCGGTCCTGGCGCGGGTCGGTCTCCACGGCGAAGGCGCGCGCCGCCAGGGCGAGTCCCAGGCCGGAAAGCAGGCCGATCCCGGAGAGCACGACGGTCGGAACGAGCATGATCCCTCCCCCGCCACGGCGGCGGCTCGGCTACTTGACGAGGCCGGCGAAGCCCATGAACGACAGCGACAGGGTGCCGGCGGTGAGCAGGGCGATGGCCGTGCCGCGGAAGCTGCGCGGCGTGTCGGCCAGGGCCAGCACCTCGCGGATCCCGGAGAACAGCACCAGCGCCAGGCCGAAGCCCATCGCCGCCGCCAGCGAGAAGACCGCGGTGACCAGCAGCGAGCTCTCGTTCATGATGTTCATCACCGCGCAGCCCAGCACCGCGCAGTTGGTCGTGATCAGCGGCAGGTAGATGCCGAGCGAACGGTACAGGCCGGGGCTGAGCTTCTGCAGGGCGAGCTCCACCAGCTGCACCATCGCCGCGATGATCAGGATGAAGGAGATCGTCAGCAGGTACTCCAGGCCGTAGGGGCGCAGCAGGCCGTGGAACACCAGCCAGCAGACCGTGCTGGCCAGCGTCATCACGAACATCACCGCGGCGGTCATGCCCAGGGCGGTGGAGAGCTTCTTCGAGACGCCGAGGAAGGGGCAGATGCCCAGGAAGCGGGACAGCACGAAATTGTTGACGAGGATCGCGCTGAGCACCAGCAGGACGAGCTGCATGACCACCGCCTCTGCGTGTTAAGGAAATAACCAGGCCCCAAGTAAGTCTCTTGATCGGGAGGCATCAAGACAAATATTTAACAACCTGGACCATTGCGCTCCGGCTGCACCCGTCGCGACGGGACCGATCTTCTCTGGCCCCGGGCCCTTCATTTGACTACTTTGAGCGCTCGCGCAGAGCGATGTCCAGGGACCGGCGGCCCGGCCGCGGCCCCCCCATTCCGACTCCCGGGCGCACGGCCGGCACGGCGCGGCGCAGGGCAAGGAGGCGACGGTTCCGCCATGTCGATCGCAGTGACCAGACAGGACGATGTCGTGATCCGTTTCGCCGGCGACTCCGGCGACGGCATGCAGATCACCGGCAACCAGTTCACGGACACCACGGCCAAGGTCGGCAACGACCTCGCCACGTTCCCCGACTTCCCCTCCGAAATCCGCGCGCCGGCCGGCACGCGGGCAGGCGTCTCGGGGTTCCAGATCCGCTTCAGCAGCACCGACATCTACACCGCCGGCGACATCCCCGACGTGCTGGTGGCCATGAACGCCGCGGCGCTGGTGGTGAACTACAAGGACGTCGCCCCCGGCGGGATCATCATCGCCAACACGGGCAACTTCACCGAGCGCGACCTGCAGAAGGCCAAGCTCACGACCAACCCGCTGGAGGACGGCACCCTCGACGGGTACCGGGTCATTGCGATCGACATCAACGCCCGCGTCACCGAGGCGCTGGCGGGCTCGCCGCTGACCTCGAAGGACGTCCTGCGCTGCAAGAACTTCTACGTGCTGGGCCTGATGTACTGGCTCTACAGCCGGCCCATCGAGCCGACGCTGGAGTGGCTGGCTGCCAAGTTCGCCAAGAAGCCGGATCTGGCCGACGCCAACCGGACCGCCCTGCGCGCCGGCTACAACTCCGGCGACATCCACGAGGTCTTCCAGGGCCGCTACGAGGTGGTCCCGGTCGAGAACGCCCTCGCCGGCACCTACCGCAACATCATGGGCAACCACGCCGTCGCCCTGGGCCTGGTCGCGGGCGCCGAGCTCGCGCAGCTCAAGCTGTTTCTGGGCTCCTACCCCATCACGCCGGCCACCGACATCCTGCAGCACCTCGCGGAGCTGAAGGAGTTCGGGGTGATCACCTGCCAGATGGAGGACGAGATCGCGGGCATCTGCACCGCCATCGGCGCCTCGTACGCCGGCATGCTCGGCTGCACCACAACCTCGGGCCCCGGCCTCGCGCTCAAGACCGAGGCGATGGGCCTGGCCATCATGACCGAGCTGCCGCTGGTCATCGTCGACGTGCAGCGCGCCGGTCCCTCGACCGGCCTGCCGACCAAGGTGGAACAGGCGGACCTGCTGCAGTCCCTGTTCGGCCGCAACAGCGACGCCCCCCTGCCGATCATCGCCTGCGCGACGCCGGCCGACGCCTTCGACTGCGCCGTGGAGGCCTGCCGCATCGCCGTGGAATACATGACGCCGGTGATCCTGCTCAGCGACAACTACATCGCCAACGGCGCGGAGCCCTGGCGCCTGCCCGAGATGGACAAGCTGCCGCGCTTCCCGGCCGCCCACATCACCGACCCGGCCGGCTACGCTCCCTACACGCGCGACGCGAAGCTGGCGCGCCCCTGGGCCGTCCCGGGCACTCCCGGACTCGAGCACCGCATCGGCGGCCTCGAGAAGGAGCACATCACCGGCAACGTCAGCCACAACCCCGAAAACCACCAACTGATGTCCGAGCTGCGTCGCGACAAGGTGCTGGGCGTGCGCGACACGATCCCGACGCCCGAGGTCTCCGGCCCGGGCGAGGCCGACCTGCTGGTCGTGGGCTGGGGCTCGACCTACGGCGCGATCCGCAGCGGGACCGAGCGTCTGCGGCGCGAGCAGAACGTCTCGGTCGCCCACCTGCACCTGCGGCACCTGTGGCCGCTGCCGTACGGGCTGGATGAGATCTTCGCCCGCTACAAGCGGATCCTCGTGCCGGAGCTGAACATGGGGCAGCTTTCCCGCCTGCTCCAGGGCGAGTACCCCGACCGTCGCTTCCTGCACTTCGGCAAGGTCAAGGGCAAGCCCTTCACCGCGCGCGAGATTCGGGAACAGATCACCGCCGTGCTGGGGGGTAAGTCATGAGCGCCGTCCAACTGACACCCAAGGACCTCAAGTCGGACCAGGAAGTGCGCTGGTGCCCGGGCTGCGGCGACTACGCGATCCTGAACGCCACGCAGGCCGTGCTGGCGGAGATCGGCGTGCCCCGCGAGAAGATGGCGATCATCTCGGGCATCGGCTGCTCCAGCCGCTTCCCGTACTACATGGGCTGCTACGGATTCCACTCGATCCACGGCCGCGCCGCCGCCATCGCCACCGGCACCAAGACGGCCAACCCGGACCTCTCGGTGTGGGTCGTCACCGGCGACGGCGACGCGATGTCGATCGGCGGCAACCACCTGATCCACACCATGCGCCGCAACGTCGACCTCAAGATCCTGATGTTCAACAACCAGATCTACGGTCTGACCAAGGGCCAGTACTCCCCCACCTCGCCGGCGGGCCAGAAGACCAAGACCTCGCCCTACGGCTCGGTGGACCTGCCCTTCAACCCGATCAACCTGGCGCTGGGTGCCGGGGCGACGTTCGTGGCCCGTACCGTGGACACGAACCCCAAGCACATCAAGAGCACCCTGCTGGCCGCCGCCGCCCACAAGGGCGTCGCCTTCGTCGAGATCTGGCAGAACTGCGTGATCTTCAACGACGGCGCCTGGAAGGACTGGTCGACGAAGGACGCCCGCGCCGAGCGCACGATCGACCTGCAGCCGGGGCAGCCGCTGATCTTCGGCAAGGACAACGAGAAGGGCCTGCGCATCACGGGCGGCGAGGTCGAGGTCGTCGCGGCGGCCGACGCCGACGTCTGGGACCCGACGACGGCCGCGCCGCTGGCCTACATCATGGCCTACCTGGACGAGCGGGAGGACCTGCCCCACGCCCTGGGCATCTTCCGCCAGCAGACCAAGCCGACCTACGACGGCGCCGTGAAGGAACAGGTCGAACGCCTGACCGTCAAGAAGGGCAAGGGCGACCTGCAGAAGCTCATCTACACCAAGGACGCCTGGCAGGTCGGCTGACCGCGGAAGCCCCGACGAAGCAAGGGCCCGGCCACTCGGCCGGGCCCTTTTCGCGCGCGACGGCGGCCGGTCGGGGCTACTTCACCAGTTCGGGACGGTGCAGGACCGCGATCGCCACGAAGGCCGCGTTCATCCCCATCACGAACAGGAAGAAGACGACGATCCAGATCCAGGGGTTGCGGCTCAGCCAGCGCTTCATCGTCACGGCCCCCTGAACTGGACGTCGAGATGCTTGGTCTCGCCGGTGAGCGAGTCGGTCACCGTGAGGGTCAGCGGGAAGGAGCCCGTGTACAGGGCGCGGTCCAGGTAGAGGAACAGCGGCGTCTGGCCGTCCTCCAGGGGATCGAGCCGGACGACCGGCTGCGACAGGATGAGCTCCAGGCCGGTCCGGTCGCCGGACGTCAGGGTGATGCTGTAGGCGCTGGCGCGATCGCCCTTGTTCTGCAGGTGCAGGTTGTAGAGGTTGCGGATGCGTGTGCCCTCGAGCAGGTAGGGCATGCCGGCCTGGCGCAGGGCGTTCGCCTGGAAACCCTCGCGGCTGCCGGCCGAGAGCGTCGCCACCGTCAGCCCGAGCAGGCCCAGGCAGCCGTAGACGACCGTGCGGGCGCGCAGCAGCGGGCGCCGCGACTCGCCCTGGAACGCCCGCTGGGAGTCGTAGCGCACCAGGCCCTGCGGCTTGCCGAGGCGCCGCATGACGTCGTCGCAGGCGTCGATGCAGTTGGTGCAGCCGATGCACTCCATCTGCAGCCCGTTGCGGATGTCGATCCCCGTCGGGCAGACCTCCACGCAGCGGTAGCAGTCGACGCAATCGCCGCCCTCGTCCTTTCCCTTGTGCCGCGGCTCGCCGCGACCTTCGTCGTAGCCGATGATGATCGTGTCCTGGTCGATGAGCGAGGACTGCAGCCGCCCGTACGGGCAGATGATCAGGCAGGTCTGCTCGCGGAACCAGGCGAAGTCGAAATAGAGGATCGCGGTCCAGAACATCGACCAGCCGAAGGCCGAGGGATGGAGCGCCGGCGAACCCGTGATCACGTGCAACAGCACTCGCGGAGGGAAGAAGTAGCTCAGGAAGACATGGGCGATGACGTAGGAACCGCCCAGGAAGACGACGTGCTTGAGCAGCTTGCGCCAGAAGCGCCCCGCCGTCGGCGGCCCCAGGTTGCGGCGGATGCGCTCGACCCGGGGCCCCTCGATCCACCGCTCGAACTTGCGGAACACGCCCTCCATGAAGACGGTCTGCGGGCAGGCGCAGCCGCACCAGATGCGGCCCCAGAGGGCCGTCGCCACGAACAGGCCGAATCCGACGCCCGTCAGCACGAAGAACATCAGGTAGAAGTCCTGGTTCGTGAAGCTGAGACCGAACAGGTAGGCGTGGCGCGCGGGCAGGTCGACGTGGACCGCTGGGTGGCCGCCGATCACGAGCCAGGGCAGCGCCGCGTAGACCAGCAGCAGCACCATGAAGACGAGGTTCTTCAAGACCTGCCAGCGGCCGCTGACGTCGGCCGGGTGCAGGAAGTTGCGCGAGCCGTCCGCGTTGATCGAGTAGACGGTGTCCAGGTCGGGACGCCGGCGCTCCTTCCTGCCCTTGCCCTGCTCAGCCATTGCCGGCCGCCCCTGCTGCCGCGGTCGCGGCGG
>DYDD01000355.1 GCA_020718045.1 Fibrobacter sp.
CACCTCGAAAGCCCCGCCGGCCAGC
Source organism: Fibrobacter sp. (assembly GCA_020718045.1). Classification (GTDB taxonomy): domain Bacteria; phylum Krumholzibacteriota; class Krumholzibacteriia; order LZORAL124-64-63; family LZORAL124-64-63; genus PNOJ01. The sequence goes on from DYDD01000355.1 coordinate 26, forward strand.
GCATCCTTGTGAAAGCCATGGCCAAGAACCGCCGGGCGGTCCGCTCGGCGTTGGGGACGTGAGCCATGTTCACCACCGGCACAGCCACCGATTACAATGACCTGGCCGAGCGGCTGCACACGTTTCTGACCGCCAAAGGATCGGCCTTCGGTCTCGCCTACTCAGGGATCGGCAACGGCACGCTGACCGCCTACTCAGGCGGGGCTTCGTCGGTGGCCGAGACCTTCACGATCACCGCGACCTCCCCCACCTCTTTCAACGTCGTGGGCACCGTCACGGGCTCGATCGGGCCCGCGACGGTCGGCACGTCGTTCTCTCACGCGACCCTGGCGTTCCTGATTTCCGCCGGCGCGACGCCGTTTGTGGCTGGCGACCAATTTGTCCTGTCGACCGCGCCCAAGTGGACCAGCCTGCGCCGATCCCGCGGCTGCCGGCTCATGGCCACCCAGGTCAACGAGGGCATCTACGCGGTCCAAAACCTGGTGGACGGCAAGCTCGACATCTGGCCGTTCAACATCTCGGGCCTGACCAACCGCTCCTGGAACATCTACACGACGGTCACGCTGCCTCAGGAAGTGGAGATCACCTTCTTCGAGCCCGTGGCCATCGCCGCCTACGAGATGACCCTGCACGACACGACCGGGGCGGCACCCGACGACTGGCAGATGCAGTACTGGGACGGCGCTGCGTGGGTGACGATCGATACGCGGGTGGGGATCAACTTCAACAACGGCATCCCCCAGACCTTCACCATCGCCGCGCCGGTATCGGCAACCCGCTACCGGTGGCACATCACGGGTCTGCGCTACACCCAGTGCCACATGGGCACCTTGCGCATGTTCCGGCAGTCCGATGGCGTCGATGCGTGCTTCCACGAGTACGCCTGGATGGCCCCGGGCAATGACGGCACGTCCGAGATCTTCGTCGGCATCCACGGTTTCGAGCGCCAGGATGCCGACTACTACAACTGGGAGATCGCCGGCATGGACGGCTGGGTCTCAGGGGCCAGGTTCTACCAGCAGCCCGGCTTCCAGGGAAACCTCTACCTGCCGCTCTGGAACGCCGCCATCCCCTACTGGTTCGTTTGCGATGGCCGCCGCGCGGTCGTGATCGCGAAGATCTCGAACCAGTACGAAATCGCGGTCTTCGGCCTGCTCGACCCCTACTACTCACCACAGCAGTGGCCGTACCCGCTGGTCCTGGGCGGCTCGATGTCCCACGGCGAGTTCTCGGCCTGGAACGACACGGACTACCGCTGGTCCCTGTCCGACAACCGCCACCGCATCTTAACCCACGCCGACGTCGGTGGCGCCCCGGTCGGCGCCGGCGAGCGCGATCCCTGGGATACCCAACTCCGCGCCAGGAATCTCGACGGCGGCTGGAAGGCACTCGAGGGAACGCAGCTCGACGCCATCGGGTCCACACCCAGCACGTACAACCACATCATCTGGCCAACGCGGTGCGGCCTGTCGCTTCTGGACCCGGGCCCCGGCGCCACCTACGACCTGTGGCCGGTGATGCTCATGCTCGGTGACGTCGGGGGCGGCTTCAACACGCCTGGCCAGCTACCGGGCATCGCTCTGGTCACCGGCCAGGGCCTGACCGCGGAGACCTTGATCCGGCAGGGCGCCGTCGACTGGATCGTCATCCCTAACGTGTTCCGCAACGATCGCGACGACTTCTGCGCCGTGAGGTTGGACTGATGGCGGCCTCCTACCAGACCGGGATCAGCAGCTCGCCCACGAGTCTGTTGCAAACGCTGGTGACCTGGCTCACAGGCCAAGGCTGGACCGTGAATCAGTCCGAGCAGGACGGCGCCGGCTGGCGTGCCCATCTGGTGAAGGCGGGAAGCCTGAATCTGAACCTGCGCGCCGCCGAGAACGAGCGGATCTGGCGCCGAGGCACAAGCAACTTCCACGACCTTGGCAACGGCGGCTACGGCATCGGCCTGTACCTCGGAACCGGCTGGAATGGCGGCAGCAACTGGTACGCGCAGCCTGGCGGTCCAGTGCGGCCGTACGACCTGAACACGTCCGGCTGCGGCATGAACCTGCCCCAGGGGTCAGTGGCGGCGTACCACCTCTTCGACGACGGGAACGATCACATCACCGTCGTG